>NZ_JBHZEN010000011.1:0-98669 GCF_050958625.1 Amycolatopsis sp. 3B14 | reverse complement strand
GTTTTCGGGGGCAGGGGCGCTGCGGGTGCTGGGGTGGATGGGTCGGCTGGCGGTGGGGCAGGTGGGTGGTGTTTTCGGGGGCAGAGGCCGCTGCGGGTGCTGCGGTGAATGGGCCGGTCGGTGGTGGGCAGGGGGTGGCGATTCCACGGGACAGGGGCCGGCGCGGGTGTTGCGGCGAGTGGGCCGGCCGGGGCGGGGCAGGGGGTGGCGATTCCACGGGACAGGGGCCGCCGCCGGCGCTGCGGTGAATCGGCCGGCCGGGGCGGGCAACGAACTGGGGCGGCGCTGATCTGCCACCAACCGTGACCGATCGGCGCCGCCGTGTTCAGGCCAGCCTGGCCGCCACCCGGGCGCGCGCTTCCCGCAGCGGCGTGGTTCCCTTGTCCCGTGCGGCATCCAGCACCGCGGACACCGTGGCGCCGATCGCCTCCACGCGGGCGTTCGCCTCCTCGTGCGGCACCCCCTCCACCTCGCGCAGCAGCGTGTACACCGCGCCGCCCGCGCTGGCGATGAAGTCCGGCACCCACACGATCCCCCGCGCGGCCAGCTCGTCCGCCACCGCCTCGGACGTGAGCTGGTTGTTCGCCGGGCCGACGACCAGCGGCGCGGACAGCTCGGGCACCAGCTCCGCGGACAGCACGCCACCCACCGCCGCCGGCACCACGATGTCCGCGGGCGTGCGCAACGCCTTCTCCGGATCCACCCACTCGTAACCGGACGCGCGCTTCGCCGGGTCCACATCGGACACCACCACCCGCGCGCCCGCCGCTGCCACGTGCTGCGCCACCAGCGCGCCCACCGAACCCAGCCCGCTGACGACGACCGTGCGGCCGGTCAGATCGGCGCTGCCGAACACGTGCCGCGCCCCGGCCCGCAGCGCGGCGAACACCCCCAGCGCGGTCGGGATGCTCGACGAACCCGTCCCGCCGTGCTCCGGCGGCAGGCAGAACACCCGCGACGTCGAGCGCCGCACCACCACCATGTCGTCCGGGCCCGTCCCGACGTCCGGACCACCGAAGTACGTGCCCTCGAACGATTCGATCAGCTCGCCCGCGTCGAGCAGCGCCGCCTCCCGCAGCGACGGCGTCACCTCGGTGTCCGGTCCGAGCGCGATCACCGTCTTCCCGCCGCCGAAATCCAGGCCGGCGGCGGCGTTCTTCGCGGTCATCGCCTCCGACAGGCGCAGCGCGTCGGCCAGGCCGTCCCGCCAGTCCGGGTACCGGCGCAGCCGGATGCCGCCGGCCGCGGGGCCGAGCGCGCGGGAGTGGATCGCGACGACGACCGGCAGCCCCGAGCGGGGACCGCGCCGGACCTTCACCTCTTCATGCTCCATGCGCGAAAAGCTAGGCTGATGCACAACCACGAAGCGCCGCCGCCGAACGATATTCGGCATGACCACCGGAGCTGCGAACATGGACGAACTTGATTCGGCGATCGTGCGGCTTCTGCAGGAGGATGCGCGGCAGTCGAACCGGGACATCGCGCGCAAGGTCGGCATCGCGCCGTCCACCTGCCTGGAACGGATCCGCCTGCTGCGCAAGCGCGGCGTGATCCGCGGCTACCACGCGGACATCGACCTCGGCGCCCTCAACCGCGGTGTGCAGGCGATCGTCGCGGCGCAGATCCGGCCGCTGACGCGCGACGTGGTGGACGCGTTCGAACGCTCGCTCGCCCAGCTGCCCGAGGTCATCTCGGTCTTCACGATCGCGGGCAGCGACGACTTCCTCGTGCACGTCACCGCGCAGGACATCGACCACCTGCACGCGTTCCTGCTCGAACGGTTCACCAGCCGCAGGGAGATGGTCACGTTCCGGACGTCGATCATCTACCAGCACCACAGCAAGCAGGTGCTGGACCCGCTACCCGGTCACTGATCGGGGTGCAGCGCGGCGAACACCGACGGCCAGTCCGGCCGCGGTGAGTCCTCGTCGTCGTACAGCTCGAACGTCTTGCCGGACGACGACGGGTCGAACAATGCGGCCACGACGGCGTCGGCCACCGCGTCGCGGGAGACCCGGCCTTCGCCGGTGTCGCCCTGCTCGACGCGCACCCCGCCCGCGGGCAGGTCGTGCAGCCAGCTCGGCCGGACGATCGTGTACTGCGCGCCGCTCTCCCGCAGCGCCTGCTCGCCCCGGGCGCGAGCCTCGATGCGCGCGCTCATCTCCGGGTGCTCCGCCGGCCGCGTCAGGTAGATCTGGGACACCAGCACCACCGGGATGTCCTCGCGCGCCGCGATTTCCGCGATCGCCGACACACCGCCGTGCATCGCGGCCTCCGCCGCGTCCGGTTCCTTCGGCGGCTCCGCGACGATCACAACCCCCTCGGCGCCCGCGAAGAGCGCCGGGTCCGGTTTCGCCGTCAGGTCCAGCGGAGGCTCCGTACTCCGGCCGGCCACCACCACCCGGTGCCCGCCGCTCGCGAGCCGTTCGGTGATCCGGCGGCCCGTCCGCCCGGCGCCGCCGACCACGACGAAGGTGCTCATGGCTCTCTCCCGGCTCTCTCGGAGGGAACCAGGATGGACCCGCCGGCGATCATGGTCAACGGGTGGTGACTCAACCGTTCCCGCAGCGCGGCCGCCGCTTCTTCGGCGCCGAGCTCCGACCAGATCTCCAGTGAGCGCCGGAACAGGCCGTGCGCCTCGCGGACCTGCCCGAGACGTTCGTGCAACTCGCCGAGGAGCTGCCCCGCTTCGGCCTCGGACCGCCGGTCGCCGTCGCGCCGGTGCACCGACAGCGAGTTCACCAGGAGGAGCTTCGCGTGCGCGAGGTCGCCGCTGCGCAGGCACAGCTCGCCGAGGCTCTGGTGCGCGTAGCCGACGCAGTGGTCGTCGCCGAGCTCGCCGAAGATCGCGATCGCCCGGTCCAGCTCCTCGCGGGCCCGTCCGAGTTGGCCGCGTTGCTGGTGCAGCAACGCCATCCGGTGCCGGGCGTGCGCCTCGCGGTGCCGGTCGCCGATCTCGACGCACGCCTCGCGCGCGTCGGTGAACCAGCGTTCGGCCGTCGCGTGGCAGCCGCGCGCCAGCCACACCGACCCGATCGCGATCCGCACCACCGCTTCGCCATGCCGGTCGCCGCTGCGGACGAACAGCTCCAGCGCGTCGTGGCAGTGCGAAAGTGCCATCTCGTGCTCGCCCGCGACACGCCGGATCGTGCTCAACCCGGCCAGCGCGACGGCCGCGCCCTGGTCGTCGCCGATGCTCCGGAACAACGCCAGTGACCGCTCGAACGCCTGACGCGCGGCGGTGTAGTCGTCCTGGTAGACCTCGAGCTGCCCGAGGTTGCGCAACACCAGCGCCTGCCCGCGTGGATCGCCTGCCCGCTCGGCCGCGCCCAGCGCCAGTTCGTGCGTGCGCCGCCAGTCCTCGTGGTGCCCGCGCAGGTCGAAGTACGGGGTAAATGCCGCCGCAAGCCGCCACGCCAGCCCGTCGAGACCGTGGTCCACCGCCAGCTCGACGAGCGGCAGCGGTCGCTCGCCCGCGAACCACGCCACCGGATCGGCGAAACGGTCCGGGCACCACAGGTCCGCCGACCTCGGCTCCGGCGCGGCGCCGAAGAAGCGGACCGGCATCCGCTCCGCCGCCTCGGTGGCGAGCGAGAGGTACCCCTCGACCACGCGGCGGACCCCGTCCGGATCCGGCTCCCCGAGTTCCCGCGCGTAGCAGCGCACCAGGTCGTGCAGCCGGTACCGCGGCTGGTCGCCGACCAGCTCCACCAGGTGCGCGTCGACCAGCGCGTCCAGCACGTCGTCCGCGTGCTCCCGCCCGAGCAGCGCCCCGACCACCCAGCCGGGGAACGGCAGCGGCCCGAGCCCGCCCAGCGCGCGGAACGCCCGCGCACAGCTGCCGGGCAGCTGGTCGTGGCTCAACGCGAGGCTCGCGCGCACCGCGAGGTCGCCGACGCGCAGCTCGTCCAGGCGACGGCGCTCGTCGGCCAACCGGACGGCGAGCGTGCGGAGTGTCCACTCGCGACGGTGCGAAAGCCGTGCGCCGGCGATGCGGATCGCGAGCGGCAACCGTCCGCACGCCTCGACGATCCCGGCCGCCGCCTCGGGTTCGGCCGCCACCCGGCCTGCCCCGGCGATCCGGGCCAGCAGCTCCGTGGCCTCCGCGGCGGTCAGCACGCCGACGTCGACGTGCCGGGCGACGGTGAGGTCGGGCAGCCTGCCCCGGCTGGTCACCAGCACCGCGGCCGCGCCCGCGCCGGGCAGCAACGGTCGCACCTGCGCGGCGCTGCCCGCGTCGTCGAGGACCACGCACACCCGCCGTCCGGCCAGGCGCGACCGCAGCAACGCGGCCCGTTCGCCGAGCCCACGCGGGATCCCGGCGTCCGGCACGCCGAGCGCGTGCAGCAGTTCCGCCAGCACGTCCAGCGGCCGCCGCGGCGAGTCCGAAGTGCCGCGCAGGTCCACGTACAGCTGGCCGTCGGGGTAGCGGTCGCGCACGGCGTGGGCGGCGTGCACGGCCAGCGCCGACTTGCCCGCGCCGGGCGGACCGGACAGCACCACGACGGCGGGGTGTTCGCCGTCCAGCAACCCGGTCAGCTCCGCGAGTCCGGTCTCGCGGCCGGTGAAGTCGGGTAGATCCAAGGGCAGCTGGCACACCGGCGCCGGCGTGTCCAGCTCGGCCACCGCCTGCCGGAGGCGGACGCCCGGCTCGGCGTCCAGCTCCGCACGCAACACGCGCTCGGCCTCGGCGTACGCGGCCAGCGCCTCGCCCTGCCGCCCGCTCGCGCCCAGCGCGACGACGAGCAGCCGCCACAGCTCCTCCCGCAACGGGTGTTCGGTCAGCAGGCCACGCAGTTCGACGATCGCCTCGGCGTGCCGCCCGGCCGACACGTGGCACCGCAACCGTTCCTCCTGCACCGACAACCGCAGCTCGCTCAGCCGCGCGACGGCCGGCGACCAGGTGTGGTGGTGCGGCAGGTCTTCCAGCACCTCGCCGCGCCACAGCGCGGCCGCCTGGTCGAGCAGCGCCGGTGCCTCTTCGGCGCGGGCCCGTGCCACGAGTCCTTCGGCGAGCGTCGCGTCCAGCTCGTCCGGTCCGGCGTGCAGCTGGTACCCGCCCGCGCCGCTTTCGATGCGGTCGCCGAGCACGCGGCGCAGGCCGTGCACGTAGGTGCGCAGGTTCGCGGCGGCCGACCGCGGCGCGCGCCCCGGCCACAGCACGTCGGTCAGCGCGTCGGCAGACACCACGACTCCGGGCTGGAGCAGCAGGGCGGCCAGCAGCAGGCGCGGTTTCGGGCCGCCGAGCGGCACGCGACGGCCCCCGGCCTCCGCTTCGAGCGGTCCCAGGATGCGGAAGAACACCAACGGCATCGCCCCCGACCGGAAAAAAGGAAATCCGATACTAGGCAAGCCCGTCAACGATTCACCAGTGCCGTTCGGCGGCTTTTTCCCGAATTTCAGCGGAAGTATTCGCGCCGATTGTTCACTTGTTCACCGGTTCCGGCCGGACGGCTCCGGGCGAATTCCGCGGCGGCGGGCAGCTTCGGGCCGCGCGGCTCGTCGGCCGCGAGACGGAGGCAGGCAAGCAGGCGCAGCCCCGTCCACTCCCGCTCGGTCCAGCCGCCGGGATCCGCGGGCGGCTGCCAGTCCAGCTCCGCCGCCTCCGTCCACACGTCGTGCGCGTGACCGGCCAGCAGGACGAGCCTGCTCACCGGCTCCTGGCGCGGGACCATGTCCTGCTCGCACCGCACCGCGTCGTCGACCGCGGCCAGGTGCCTGTCGAACGCCCGCCACACCGAGGGGTCTCCGGCCAGCGCCTGCCAGCCGGAGTCGAGCCGCCCGGCGATCCCGCGCAGCCACCGCCGCGCGGATCGATCTGCCAGGGAGTCGGCCCACTGCACCCCTCGATGATGAACCCTGAACGGCGTTTTAGCGACCGTATCCGGCCTTCCGGAGGGCGTCGGCCATCGAACCGCCGCCGCCGGCGGGCTCGCGCCGCTTCGGCTGACCGCCCTTGCGCGGCTGCCCGCCACGGCGCTCGCCACCGCCGCCACCAGCGGGTTTGGCACGGCCGCCGCCGACCTCGTCATCCAGGCGGAGGGTCAGCGAGATCCGCTTGCGCGGGATGTCCACCTCGAGCACCTTCACCTTGACGATGTCACCCGGTTTGACTACCTCACGCGGGTCCTTGACGAAGTTCTTCGACATCGCCGAGACGTGCACCAGGCCGTCCTGGTGCACCCCGATGTCGACGAACGCGCCGAACGCGGCCACGTTCGTCACGACGCCCTCCAGCCGCATGCCCGGCTTGAGGTCGCCGATCTTCTCCACGCCCTCGGCGAACGTCGCGGTCTTGAACGCCGGGCGCGGGTCGCGGCCGGGTTTCTCCAGCTCGGCGAGGATGTCGGTGACGGTCGGCAGGCCGAAGGTCTCGTCGACGAAGTCCTCCGGGCGCAGCTTGCGCAGCACCCGCTCGTTGCCGATCAGCTCCCGCAGCTCGATGCCGGTCTTCGACAGGATGCGCCGCACGACCGGGTAGGCCTCGGGGTGCACGCTGGAGGAGTCCAGCGGGTCGTCGCCGCCACGGATCCGCAGGAAGCCGGCGCACTGCTCGAAGGCCTTCGGGCCCAGCCGCGCGACGTCCTTCAGCGCCGAGCGCGACCGGAACGGGCCGTGCGTGTCGCGGTGGTTGACGATGTTCTCGGCCAGGCCCGCGGTGATGCCGGAGACCCTGGTCAGCAGCGGAGTCGACGCGGTGTTGACGTCCACGCCGACCGCGTTCACACAGTCCTCGACCACCGCGTCCAGCGAACGGGACAGCGCCACCTCGGACACGTCGTGCTGGTACTGCCCGACGCCGATCGACTTGGGGTCGATTTTCACCAGCTCGGCCAGCGGGTCCTGCAGGCGCCGCGCGATCGAGACCGCGCCGCGCAGCGAGACGTCCAGCTCGGGCAGCTCCTGCGAGGCGAACGCGGACGCCGAGTACACCGACGCGCCCGCCTCGGAGACGACCGCCTTGGTCAGCTTCAGCTCGGGGTGCCGCTTGATCAGCTCGACGGCGAGCTTGTCGGTCTCCCGGGACGCGGTGCCGTTGCCGATCGCGATCAGGTCCACCGAGTGGGCGGCGCAGAGCTTGGCCAGCTCGTCGATCGACTGGTCCCAGCGGTTCTGCGGCTGGTGCGGGTAGATCGTGTGGGTGTTGACGACCTTGCCGGTCCCGTCGACGACGGCCACTTTCACGCCGGTGCGGAAGCCCGGGTCCAGGCCCATCGTGGCGCGGGTGCCGGCAGGCGCGGCCAGCAGCAGGTCGCGCAGGTTCGCGGCGAAGACGTTCACCGCGTCCTCCTCGGCCTTCTGCCGCAGCCGCATCCGCAGGTCGATGCCGAGGTGCAGGAGGATCTTGGTGCGCCAGGCCCACCGCACGGTGTCCTGCAGCCACTTGTCGGCCGGGCGGCCCTCGTTCGTGATGCCGAAGCGCTGCGCGATGCGGCGTTCGTAGTCCGACGGGCCCACCTTCGGCTCGTCGCTGGGTTCCTCCGGCTCGACGGTGAGGTCGAGGACCTCCTCCTTCTCGCCGCGCAGCATCGCCAGAACCCGGTGCGAGGGCATCTTCGTGAACGGCTCGGCGAAGTCGAAGTAGTCGGCGAACTTCGCGCCCTCGGTCTCCTTGCCCTGGCGGACCTTCGACGAGAAGTAGCCCTCCGACCACATCTTCTCGCGCAGCTCGCCGATCAGGTCGGCGTCCTCGCCGAAGCGCTCGACCAGGATCGCGCGGGCCCCGTCGAGGGCGGCCTGCGCGTCCGCGACGCCCTTCTCGGGGTCGACGAACACGGCCGCGGCGGCCTGCGGGTCGGTGTTCGGGTCGGTCAACAGGCCGTCGGCCAACGGCTCCAAGCCGGCCTCGCGGGCGATCTGCGCCTTCGTGCGCCGCTTCGGCTTGTAGGGGAGGTAGATGTCCTCCAGTCGGGCCTTCGTGTCCGCGGTGCGGATCGCCTCCGCCAGCTCCTCGGTGAGCTTGCCCTGACTGTCGATCGACTCGAGGATCGCGGCCCGGCGCTCGTCGAGCTCCCGCAGGTAACGCAGCCGGTCCTCCAGCGTGCGCAGCTGGGCGTCGTCCAGCGCGCCGGTCACCTCCTTGCGGTACCGCGCGATGAACGGCACGGTCGCCCCGCCGTCGAGCAGGTCCACGGCGGCCTTGACCTGCCCTTCGCGGACGCCGAGCTCCTCGGCGATCTTCTGCTCGATCGACTGCACGGCCACTGTCACGATGCTGATCACTCCCTGCTCGCGGTTGCGGGGGCCAATTCTGCCTGCGCCGCCCCCGGCGCGGCACGGAAGGGGTGCCCGCCGTTGCCGAATCGGGAGGATCGGCGCGGTAACCAACGGGGGCCCGGCCGCGACCTCGGGATACCGGGGTCGAGGTGGGCAGGTGCGGATGGGCGGGAAGCGGCAGGTGCGGGTGGCGATGCACCGCCGGCGGGTCGACGTGGACGGGCCGGACGGCGAGCCGGTGACGTTGTCGTACCCGGGGATGCTGCTGACCGGGTACGAGGACGGCCGCGAGGTGTGCCAGCGCTGGATCCCGCTGGGCAACGAGCCGAGCGTGTCCGACGACGAACGGCTGATCGCGGCCCTGCACGCGGCGATGCGGTGGCAGAACAACGACGCGGAGGAGGAGTGCCCCTGAGGGGCGTCCGCGCGGTGCCGAGCCTGGGCTAGCTGTCGTGACCTGAGACGTTGCGGACGGTGAGGGCAGTCGGGTGATGGGTGGGTGGCCTGCTAGGGCGGAGTGTGCGCGTTCAGTCTTGTAGTGGTGGACCCAGGTGGGCAAGGTGGCGAGCCGGTGGGTGTTGGAGGTCCAGGGCTGGGCGTAGGCGAACTCGGTGAGCAGGGTGCGGTTGAAGCGTTCGGCTTTGCCGTTGGTCCAAGGGCAGCCGGGTTTGGTGAACTGGCGGCGCAGCCCGAGCGCGGTGCAGACCGCTCGCCAGGTGCTGCCGATGCGGTAGACCTTGGCGTTGTCGGTCAGGATCCGCAGCACGTGAATCCCCTGGTCGCGGAACCAGGCCACGGCCCGGTGCAGGAAGGCGGCTGCGGTGGTGTCCCGCTCGTCGGGCAGGGCTTCGACGTAGGCCAGGCGGGTGTGGTCGTCGATGGCGACGTGGCGGTAGTCGTAGCCGATGCCGCGGCCGCGGACCTGCTCGCGGCGTCCGTGGACCCGCCAGCCGCCGCCGTCGGGCACCCGGCCGAGTTTCTTGACGTCAATGTGCAGCAGCTCGCCCGGGGCGCGGCGTTCGTAGCGGATGCCCGAATGCCGTCGCCGCACCGGCATCCCGGCGATCGGATCGATCGCCGACAACGGCGCTACCCGGTGGCGACGCAGGACGCGGCCCACGGTCGAGGCCACCAGGCCCAACTGCGCGGCGAGGAACACCGCACCCCGGTGGGACTGTTCCCGCAACGCCAGGATCGCGTTCTCGGTCTCGGCCGGCAGCCGGGTCGGGCTGTGGTGCGGGCGGGAGGAGCGGTCGGCCAACCCGGCCTCGCCCTCCTCCCGATGCCGGACAACCACTTGCAGACCGTGGAGCGGGCCACCCCGAGCTGCTCGGCGATCCGCGCCGCCGGCCACCCCGCCTGATACCGCGCCACCATCAACTGCCGGGCATACACCGTCGTGCGTGCATTAGCGTGACCCATCGAGGACCTCCAGGCCTGGTGTGGATGCGTCGCAACACCCACCCCGCCCGGAGGCCCTCCCCACAATCAACCCAACACGCCGTCCACAACCTCACGAGTCACGACAGCTAGAACGCCCAGAGGTGGACCGACGCGCCGTCCTCGGCCACCGTGTACCAGGCGCCGTCGCCCGCCGAGCGCGGTGGGCCCGTGACGGGGAACGGGTAGGTGACCTCGCCGCGCGGTGTCAGGTCGCGCAGGAGCCAGTGACGGGCCGGGCGGTTGCCCGCGCCGGCGACGATGACCGTGCTCTCGTCGGCGAACGCCGCCTCCAGGTCCCAGTAGACGCGGCTGCCGGCTCCCGGCGGGAGGGTGCCCGTCGCGTCCAGCTCGCGCAGCACCGAGCCGTCCTCGTCGTGCAGCGACAGGGTCTCCTGGGTGACGTCGACGGTGAGCAGCAGGCCGGACGGGCTCACCGCGAGCGCGACCAGCTCGTCGTCGACCTTCGTCACCGACAACCGCCCGTCCCACCGGCCGGACAGGACGGGTGAACCCTCCTCGCCCTCGCCGATGCTCAGGTGCATCCGGGTGGGATCCGGGTGCGCGGTGTGGAACGAGCCGGAGGCCACGGTGCCGGTCTCCGCGCGGCCGAGCACCCGGCCGTCGACCGCGTCCAGCACGAGCCACGCCTCGCCGTCCGGTTCGCGGATGTGGGCCCAGACGAGCTTGCCGTCGCCGGACACCGCGGCCGATCCGTGGTCCGGGTACTTGTGGTCCTCGTCGTCGAGGTACTCGGCAGCCGACGCGTGCGGCACGTCGCAGCCGCCCCAGCACGCGTGCCGCATCTCCCAGCGGATGTCGCCGGCCGGATCGACCGCGCGTACCGCGTGCAGCCCGGCGAACACCGCGAAATCGCCGTGCGGGGACAGGGTCGCGGTGCCGAGACCGCGTGGCCACGGAGCCGGGAAGCGCACCTCGCGGCCCTCGCCGGGAGCGAGCGCGACCAGTTCGGTGTCGCCGCGCTGCACGAGCAGCCCGTGCACCAGTTCAGGAGCGTCGGCGCCGGACGGGGGCAGCGGCGCGGCGAGGGTGGCGACGAGGCGGGCGACGGTCACGCGCACACCTTACGGTCACGCCGGCGGCGGGCTGAGCTTCAGCAGGAGCCGGTGCAGTTCGGCGCGCTCCGCGGCGCTCAGTCGGCTCAGCATCGACTCGTCCACCTCGCGCGCGACCGGGTCGGCCTCGCGCAGGGCGGCTTCGCCCGCGCTGGTCAGGCGCAGGATGCGGCGGCGCCGGTCGGTGCCGATCGTGCGGGTGATCAGGCCGCGCTGTTCCAGCCGCAGCATCAGGTTCGCCAGCGTCGCCTTGTCGATCGCCGCCTGCTGGCCCGCGCTCGCCTGGTCCACGTCGTCGCCGTCGGCGATCGCCTTCAGGACCGCGTACTGCGGCTTCGTCAGCGCGGGCAGCTCCGCCTGCCAGCGGGCGCCGTGCTCCTGTAGGGCGCGGCGCATGACGTGGAACACGGCTTCGTCGACAGCGGTCATGGGGGCATGTTAGTGTGCGTACGAAAGGTTCGTATACGAACTAACGAGGAGGGTGCGATGCGGCTGATCGTCGGCATGACCGGGGCGACAGGCGCACCCTTCGGCGTCCGCCTGCTCGAAGCGCTGCGCGACCTGCCCGATGTCGAGACCCACCTGGTGCTCTCCCGCTGGGCCCGCACCACCATCGAGCTGGAAACCCCTTACACCGCACGGGAAGTCGGCAAGCTCGCCGACGTCGTGCACGGCGCGGGGGACCAGGCCGCGCCGATCTCGTCCGGCTCGTTCCGCACCGACGGCATGGTCGTCGTCCCGTGCAGCATGAAGACGGTCGCCGGGATCCGCGCCGGGTACGCCGACGGGCTGGTCGGCCGCGCGGCCGACGTCGTGCTCAAGGAACGGCGCAAGCTGGTCCTGGTGCCGCGCGAGACGCCGCTGAGCGAGATCCACCTGGAGAACCTGCTCGCGCTGGCGCGGATGGGCGTGCGCGTCGTGCCGCCGATGCCCGCCTTCTACAACCACCCGGACTCCGTGGACGACATCGTCGACCACGTCGTCGCCCGCGTGCTGGACCAGTTCGACCTGCCCGCGCCCCGCGCCCGCCGCTGGTCCGGCCTGCACCGATAGGAGGAAACCCGTGCCCTACGACGACTTCCGCTCGTTCCTGGACACATTGGACGAACACGGGCAGCTGCTGCGGATCACCGAGGAGGTCGCGCCCGAACCCGACCTCGGCGCCGCCGCCAACGCCGCCCCGCGCCTCGGCGACAAGGCGCCCGCGCTGTACTTCGACAACGTCACCGGCTTCACCGACGCCCGGATCGCGCTCAACGTGCACGGCTCGTGGGCCAACCACGCGCTCGCGATGGGACTGCCGCCGCAGACCGGGATCAAGGACCAGGTCGCCGAGTTCATCCGGCGCTGGGAGGACTTCCCGGTGCCGCCCGAGCGGCGCGCGAACCCGCCGTGGGCGGAGAACGTGCTCGAAGGTGACGACGTCGACCTGTTCCGGGTGCTGCCGCTGTTCCGGCTCAACGACGGCGACGGCGGGTTCTACCTGGACAAGGCCGCGGTCGTGTCCCGCGACCCGGCGGACCCGGACCACTTCGGCAAGCAGAACGTCGGGGTGTACCGGATGCAGGTCAAGGGCCGCGCCAAGCTGGGGCTGCAGCCGGTGCCGATGCACGACATCGCGCTGCACCTGGCCAAGGCCGAGGAGAACGGCGAGGACCTGCCGGTCGCGATCGCGCTGGGCAACGAGCCGGTGATCTCGATCGTCGCGGCGACGCCGATGGCCTACGACCAGAGCGAGTACGAGATGGCCGGCGCCCTGCGCGGCGCCCCGGCCCCGATCGCGACCGCGCCGCTGACCGGGCTCGACGTGCCGTGGGGCTCGGAGGTGATTCTGGAAGGCGTCATCGAGGGCCGCAAGCGCGAGATCGAGGGGCCGTTCGGCGAGTTCACCGGCCACTACTCGGGCGGCCGGAACATGACCGTGGTGCGCGTCGACCGCATCCACCACCGGACGAACCCGGTGTTCGAGTCGCTGTACCTCGGCATGCCGTGGACCGAGATCGACTTCCTGATGGCGGCGAACACCTGCGTGCCGATCTACCAGCAGCTCAAGGAAGCGTTCCCGGAGGTGCAGGCGGTCAACGCCATGTACACGCACGGGCTGCTGGCGATCATCTCGACGAAGAAGCGCTACGGCGGGTTCGCGAAGGCCGTCGGGATGCGGGCGATGACCACGCCGCACGGGCTCGGGTACGTCAAGACGGTGATCATGGTCGACGAGGACGTCGACCCGTTCAACCTGCCGCAGGTGATGTGGGCGCTGTCCACAAAGGTCAACCCGGCCGGCGACCTGGTGAACACCCCGAACCTGCCGGTGCTGGAGCTGGATCCCGGCTCGCAGCCGGCCGGCATCACCAACAAGATGATCATCGACGCGACCACCCCGGTGGCGCCCGACGACCGCGGTCACTACAGCCAGCCGGTGCGCGACCTGCCCGAGGCCGCCGCCTGGCTGACCAAGTTGCAGGGAATGCTGGCGCGGTAAGGAGAATCCGATGTGCCCACGTTGTGAGTTCGAGGTCGTGGAGAAGCTGGCGGACTCGCCGGTCGCCGGGGTGTGGGAGGTGCTGCAGTGCCGGCGGTGCCTCTACACGTGGCGGACCACGGAGCCGCCGCGGCGCACGAGCCGGGAGCACTACCCGGAGGAGTTCCGGATGACCCAGGCGGACATCGACAACGCGCCCGAGGTACCCGCCGTGCCGCCGCTGCGGGTGCGCTGATGGCGGACACGCTGATGTGGGAGGCGCGCGCGGTGCCCGGCGGGCGTGACGCGCTGGCGCGCTGGGTGGTCGAGAACGTGCCCGGGCCGGCCGACGTCTACCTCGGCGGGCAGGACCGGGTGGTGGTGATCGCGCGCGGCGCCGGGCGGCTGCCGGAGCCGCCGGCGGACCTGGTGGCGCGGCCGGTGGCGCAGTGGCCGTTCACGTTTCACCGGTCGGTGTAGCTGGCGATCGGCGAGCCCCGCCCGGCGTTCGATGACGTTGCGGCGGTAGTCGACCTCGTCGAAAAAGCAGGTGGCCGGCCGCCGCGAGAACCGCGGCGTTTGCGGTGGCCGACCTGGTCGGCGGGTTTGGGGACTACCGCACCGATCTTGCGATTGCGCAGGTGGTTCGGGTCGCCCGCATCAGGGACGGGAACATCGGCGAGTGTCCGGCCCGTCCCGCGGTCCGCAGCACCACCAGCGGCTAGGCCTGGTCGCGGGCAGCGGCGGGGTGGCAGCGTTTGAAGCCGATCAGCGTGCGGTAGCGCTCGCGGGCCGCGAACTGCGTCAGCGTCCACACCGCCGGCGTGCCGATCTCCGCGCACAGGTGCAGGACGCGGTCGTCGTCCGTCCAGACGCCCAGGTGCGCGCCGAACGGGTCCGCGGTCCGGTTGAACAGCGCCAGGTCCAGCGGCGCCGGCTCGGTCACCGGGCTGGTCGAGCCGGTGTCGTGCCACAGTTCCCGTGACCGCAGGTCCGGCGCGGCGAGCCCGAAGTGCCGGAGCACCGCGTAGGCGTAGACCTGGCAGTTCGCGCCCGCCGCCGGGTCGCCGGGTGAGCCGGGGATCCGGGAGCCGTCGTAGGGGACCGTGGTCAGCCACTCCGGCAGCCGGGTGAGCAGGGAGTTCACGAGATCATTCTGCTCGTCCGTGCCAACCCGCCGCGACTGTGCCAAGCTCGCCTCAGCAGGGGTCAGCGAGGACTTGGAGGGCGCACATGGAGCGGGTCGGCACCGGCGAGCACGTCGTTCTCGTGCTGCACGGGTGGTTCGGGTCGTCGAAGGCGTGGGAGGAGCTCACCCCGCACCTCGACGCCGAGCGGTTCAGCTACTACTTCCCCGACTTCCGCGGCTACGGTACGCGCAAGGACGAGGCGGGTACGTACACCATCGCGGAGGCGGCCGGGGACGTGCTGCTGCTCGCCGACGAACTGGGCATCGACCGGTTCTCCCTCGTCGGGCACTCGATGGGCGGCAGCGTCATGCAGTACGTCCTCGCCGAGGCGCCCGGCCGCGTCCGGTCGCTGTTCGGGATCTCCCCGGTGCCCGCGAGCGGGGTGCCGATGGACGCGGACACCTGGGGCCTGTTCAGCAGCGCGGCCGAGGACCCGTCGAGCCGCCGCGCGATCATCGACTTCACCACCGGCGGCCGCCATCCAGACTCGTGGCTCGACGGCATGGTTCTGCACTCGCTGGAGAACTCCGACAGGGCCGCGTTCGGCGCCTACCTGGAGGCCTGGGCGAAGACCGACTTCTCGGAGCGGATCGCGGGCAACGAGGTGCCGATCAAGGTCGTCGTCGGCGAGCACGACCCGGCTCTCAGCGAAGACGTCATGCTCGCGACGTTCGGGCAGTGGTACCCGAAGCTGGAGCTGGAGGTGCTGCCCGACGCCGGGCACTACGCGGCAGACGAGGTGCCGGTGACCGTGGCCAACATGATCGAGGTCTTCCTGGACGAGCACTGATGTCCGATGTGGACGTTTTCGACCCGAGGGTGTTCGCCCGCGGCGTGCCGCACGACGAGCTGCGCCGCCTGCGCGACACCGAACCGGTCGCGTGGCAAGAGGAACACGAGGTGCTGGACTGGCCGTCCGGTCCTGGTTACTGGGCGGTGACGCGGTACGCCGACGTGAAGCACGTGCTGCGCACGCCGGAGGTGTTCTCGTCCTGGCTCGGGGCGACGCAGATCCGCGACCCCGAGCCGGACGACCTCGCGTTCATCCGGCGCATGATCCTCAACATGGACCCGCCGGAGCACAACCGGTTGCGCCGCATCGTGGCCGCGGTGTTCACGCGGCGGCGGCTGGAAACGCTCGGCGGAGCAGATCGCCGAGCGGGCCCGCGCCCTCATCGGGGCGGTGGTGCCGCGCGGCCGGTGCGATCTGCCGGTCGAGGTGACCGACGACTTCCCACTGCTGAACCTGGCGGACCTGATCGGGGTGCCGCCACGGGACCGCGGGTTGCTGCTGAAGTGGACCAACCGCGTCATCGGCTACCAGGACCCGGAGCACGCCGAGGTCGTGCGCGGCCCGGACGGCAAACCGCTCAACCCGCGCTCGCCCGCGCTGCTGGCCGACATGTTCGACTACGCGCAGGAACTGGCCGAGGCGAAGCGGCGGGACCCGGCGGACGACCTGATGACGGCACTCGTCCAGGCCACTGTGGACGGAAGGTCGCTGGACGACGCCGAGTTGCGGATGTTCTTCTTCCTCATGGTGATCGCCGGGAACGACACGGTGCGCAGCGCGTTGCCCGGCGGGGTGCTGGCGCTGGTGCAGAACCCGGGCGAGTACCGGCGGTTGCGGGCCGATCCGTCGCTGCTGCCCTCGGCGGTGGAGGAGATGCTGCGGTGGCACCCGCCGGTGCTGACGTTCCGCCGCACGGCGGCTGTCGACACCGAGCTGGGCGGGCAGCGGATCGCCGCCGGGGACAAGGTCGTCGTGTACTTCGCGTCGGCGCACTACGACGAGCGGCAGTTCCCGGACCCGCACCGGTTCGACGTGTCGCGGACGCCGAACGACCACCTGGCGTTCGGGCAGGGGCCGCACCTCTGCCTGGGCGCGCACTTCGGGCGGTTGCAGATGCGGGTGTTCTTCCGGGAGTTCCTGACGATGCTGCCGGAGGTGCGCCTGGACGGCGAGGTGCGGCGGTTGACGTCGAACTTCATCAACGGGGTGACGCATTTGCCGTTGGCTTGGTGATGGCGCTACGCGGGTTTCTTGAGCGCCGGGCTTCGCTTCGCTACGCCCGGATGAGAGAAGCCCCTTCCGAACCCGATCTCGAATTGTTCGGTTGCCGAGACACCGCGTCAAGGCGGGAAAGCGTGCCTTGACCCGGTGGCTCGGCAACCGATTTGGCTGGGGATCGGGTTGCGGGAGGGGAGTGGTTCGTGGGGTTGTTGCTTTTCGTTGCCGGCTTGCGGCTACGCGAACGAACGAACAGAAACCCCGGCCTCAACCAATGCCGCCCGCACGCGGCGGCCGATCTCCACCGCCCCTGGGGTGTCCCCGTGCAGGCAGATCGACTGCGGCTCCACCTTCACCTCGGAGCCGTCGATCGCCGTGATCACGCCCTCGACAGCCATCCGCACGCACCGCCGCACCACCTCGTCGGCGTCGTGGATCACCGCGCCCGGCTCGCGGCGCGAGACCAGCGTTCCGGAGGGCGTGTAGGCCCGGTCGGCGAACGCTTCGCGCACCGGGCGCAATCCGGCCTTTTCCGCCTGCCGCAGCCACTCCGAACCCGGCAACCCCAGCACCGGCAGCGACGGGTCGAACATCCGCACCGCCTCGACCACCGCCGCGGCCTGCTCCGCGTTCGAGACGATCGCGTTGTAGAGCGCGCCGTGCGGCTTCACGTACCCGACCCGGGTGCCCGCCGCCTTCGCGAACGCGTTCAGCGCGCCGATCTGGTACAGCACGTCGTTAGCCAGTTCGTCCGGCGGCACGTCCATGAACCGCCGCCCGAAACCGGCCAGGTCCCGGTACGCCACCTGCGCCCCGACAGTCACCCCCCGCGCGGCCGCGGAAGCCGTCACGCGCCGCAGCACGCTCGGGTCTCCCGCGTGGAAACCACACGCCACGTTCGCGCTCGAGACGATCTCCAGCAGCGCGTCGTCCTCGGTGAGGTGCCAGATCCCGAACCCCTCACCGAGATCCGCGTTCAGGTCCACCCCGGTCACTCGCCCTCCAGCTCACCTTCGGTCCGCAGGTACACCTCGCGCAACTGTCCCAGCAGCTCCGGGTCCGGCTCCGCCCACAGGCCGCGGTCGGCGGCCTCGGTGAGCCGCTCGATGATGCCGCGCAGCGCCCACGGGTTGGCCTTCGCGAGGAACTCCTGGTTCTGCTGGTCGAGGACGTACGACTGGGACAGTTTCTCGTACATCCAGTCCTGCACGACCCCGGCGGTGGCGTCGAAGCCGAACAGGTAGTCCACAGTGGCCGCGAGCTCGAACGCGCCCTTGTAGCCGTGCTTGCGCATCGCCGCGATCCAGCGCGGGTTGACCACCCTGGCGCGGAACACGCGGGCCGTCTCCTCGGACAGCGACCGCGTCCGCACCGCGTCCGGGCTC
The DNA here is from genome assembly GCF_050958625.1 of Amycolatopsis sp. 3B14. Lineage (NCBI taxonomy): Bacteria > Bacillati > Actinomycetota > Actinomycetes > Pseudonocardiales > Pseudonocardiaceae > Amycolatopsis > Amycolatopsis sp. 3B14. Next base: position 80,886 of record NZ_JBHZEN010000011.1, on the reverse strand, counting down.
GTCGAATCGCCCACGTAGGACGCGGGAGCCGTGCCGGTCAGCGCGCGCGTGAACGCGATCATGCCGCCGTGGTACTGGAAATAGTCGTCCGAGTCGGCGATGTCGTGCTCACGCGTGTCGGTGTTCTTGGCCGCCACCTCGATGCGCCGGTACGCGCTCTCCATGTCCGGCCGCGCCTCGACGCCGTCCAGGCCCCGCCCGTAGGCGTATCCGCCCCACGTCGCGTACACCTCGGCCAGGTCGGCGTCGTCCCGCCAGTTGCCCGAGTCCAGCAAGGGCAGGATCCCCGCGCCGTACGCGCCCGGCTTGGAGCCGAAGATCCGCGTCGTCGCCCGGCGCTCGTCGCCGTGCGCGGCCAGGTCGGCCTGCACGTGCGCGCGCACGAAGTTGTCTGATGCGGGCTCGTCCAGCGACGCCGCCAGCCGCACCGCGTCGTCCAGCAGTGCCACCACGTGCGGGAACGCGTCCCGGAAGAAGCCGCTGATCCGCACGGTCACGTCGATGCGCGGGCGGCCGAGTTCGGCGAGCGGGATCGGCTCCAGCCCGGTCACCCGGCGGGACGCGTCGTCCCACACCGGCTGCACCCCCAGCAACGCCAGCACCTCCGCGGCATCGTCACCGGAGGTGCGCATCGCCGAGGTGCCCCACACCGACAGGCCGACCGACTTCGGCCACTCGCCGGTGTCCTCGCGGTAGCGGCGCAGCAGCGACTCCGCGAGCGCCTGCCCGGTCTCCCACGCCAGGCGGCTCGGGATCGCCTTCGGGTCCACGGTGTAGAAGTTGCGCCCGGTCGGCAGCACGTTGACCAGCCCGCGCAGCGGCGAACCGCTCGGCCCGGCGGCGATGTACCCGCCGTCCAGGGCGTGCAGCACCGAGTCGATCTCCGCCGACGTCCCGGCCAGCCGCGGCACGATCTCGGTGGCCGCGAACGTCAGCACCCGCGCGACCTCGGGATCGGGAGCCACCTCCGCGACCGCTGACGGAGCCCAGTCCCGCTTCTCCATCGCCTCGACCAGCGCACGCGCCGACGCCTCGATGGCGTCCACTTCGGACGTCGGCGCGCCGTCGGTGAGCCCCAGCACGGACCGCAGGCCGGGCACCGCGCCGGCCTGACCGCCCCACATCTGCTGCGCCCGCAGCATCGCCAGCACCAGGTTCACCCGCGCCTCGCCGACCGGCGCCGCGCCGAGGACGTGCAGCCCGTCGCGGATCTGCGCGTCCTTCACCTCGCACAGCCAGCCGTCGATGTGCAGCAGGAAGTCGTCGAACTCGGCGTCGTGCGGCCGTTCCGCCACGCCCAGGTCGTGGTCCAGCTTGGCGGCCTGGATCAACGTCCAGATCTGCTGGCGGATCGCGGGCAGCTTCGCCGGGTCCATCGCCGCGATGTTCGCGTGCTCGTCGAGCAGCTGCTCCAGCCGGGCCAGGTCGCCGTAGCTCTCCGCACGCGCCATCGGCGGGATCAGGTGGTCGACGATCGTGGCGTGCGCGCGCCGCTTCGCCTGCGCGCCCTCACCCGGGTCGTTGATCAGGAACGGGTAGATCAGCGGCAGGTTGCCCAGCACCGCGTCCGGCCCGCAGGACGCGGACAGCCCGGCGTTCTTGCCCGGCAGCCACTCCAGCGACCCGTGCTTGCCCAGGTGGACCACCGCGTGCGCGCCGAACTCCTCCTCGATCCAGCGGTAGCAGGCGAGGTAGTGGTGGCTCGGCGGCAGGTCCGGGTTGTGGTAGATCGCCACCGGGTTCTCGCCGAAGCCGCGTGGCGGCTGGATCATCAGCACGACGTTGCCTGCCCGCAGCGACGCCAGCACGATGTCACCGTCCGGATTGGACGATCGGTCGACGTAGAGGTCGCCCGGCGGCGGGCCCCAGTGCTCCTCGATCTCGGCGCGCAGCTCCTCCGGCAGCGCGGCGAACCACTCGCGGTACCGCGCGGCCGGCACGCGGATCGGGTTGCCGGACAGCTGCTCCTCGGTCAGCCACTCCGGGTCCTGGCCGCCCGCGGCGATCAGGGCGTGGATGAGCGCGTCGCCGTCCGGCTGGTCAGTGCCGGTCGGCTCCACGCCGGGGAACGGCTCGTCGCCGAGGTCGTAGCCTTGCGCGCGCATGCGGCGCAGCAGCTCGATCGCCGAGGCCGGGGTGTCCAGGCCCACCGCGTTGCCGACCCGCGAGTGCTTCGTCGGGTACGCCGACAGCATCAGCACGATCTTGCGCTGTTCCGGCGGGGTGTGCCGCAGGCGGGCGTGCGCGAGCGCGATGCCCGCGACCCGCGCGGCGCGCTCCGGGTCCGGCACGTAGTGCGGCAGCCCGTCGTCGTCGATCTCCTTGAACGAGAACGGCACCGTGATCAGGCGGCCGTCGAACTCGGGCACCGCCATCTGGTTGCCCGCGTCCAGCGGGGACAGGCCGTCGTCGTTGTCCTCCCAGGTCGCGCGGTCGCTGGTCAGGCACAGCGCCTGCAACGTCGGCACGTCCAGCGCGGCCAGCTCGGCGACGTCCCAGGCCTCGTCGTCGCCACCGGCGCCCACCTCGGACGGCCGGGTGCCGCCCGCGGCGAGCACCGTGACCAGCAGCGCGTCGGCCTTGCGCAGCTCGGCCATCATCTCCGGCTCGCGCGAGCGCAGCGAAGCGCAGTAGATCGGCAGGGCCTGCCCGCCCGCGTCCTCGACCGCCTCGGCCAGCGCCTCGACGAACCGGGTGTTCCCGGACAGGTGGTGCGCGCGGTAGTAGAGGATCGCCACCACCGGGCCGTCGGTGCGGTGGGGCGTGCGCTCCAGCACACCCCACGCCGGCTGCTCGGCGGGCGGTTCGAAGCCGTCGCCGGTGAGCAGCAGCGTGTCGGAGAGGAACCGGTGCAGCTGGGTGAGGTTGTCCGGCCCGCCCTGCGCGAGGTAGGCGTGCGCCTCGGTGGCGATGCCTGCCGGCACGGTGGACAACGCCATCAGCTCGGCGTCCGGCGTCTGCTCACCGCCCAGGACCACCACGTGCTTCCCGCTCGCCCGGACGGTGTCCAGGCCCTCCTGCCACGTCCGCGCGGATCCCAGGATGCGGACCACGACGACGTCGGCGTCCGCCAGCAGGCCGGGCAGCTCGGCCAGGTCGAGCCGGGCCGGGTTGGCCAGGGTGTAACCGGCCTCACTGGTCCGGGCGCTGAGCAGGTCGGTGTCCGAAGTGGACAGCAGCAGGATCACGCGGTTCCCTCCTAGGTCCCCCCAACACTGTCCGCTGGGCAGGCCCGGAGTCAAGCCGTCCGTTCGTCGCGGCCGAGGCGGGGGAAGGGTTGCGTGGAGAAGATCACCTCGACGGGCACCTCGAAGTACTCGGCGATGCGCAGCGCGAGGTACAGGCTCGGGCTGTATTCGCCGCGTTCGAGGTACCCGATCGTCTGGTAGTGCACCCCGACCGCCTCGGCCAGCTGCCGTCGCGAGATGCCGCGCTCGGCGCGCAGCATCGCGATGCGGTTGTAGATCGACTCACTCATCCCGGCATCCGCTGTAGTGCCTTCTCCCGCCGTGCGGCCACGGTCGACCCGGACTCGCGCCGCGCCATCCTACGCAGCACGATCGGCGCCAGTACCAGGCCCGCGACCGCCCACGCGCCGAGCACGCCGAGCGTCTCCCAGGTCCGCCACGACTGCCCGATCTCCACGGCCACCATGCTGTCCGGCAGGAAGGCCGAGCGCATGCCGAGGCCGAGCCAGTACAGCGGGAACACCTGCGCGATGCCCTGGATCCAGGACGGCAGTTCGCCGATCGGGTAGAAGATGCCCGACGTGCCGACCAGTGCCATCACCGGCAGCATGATCACGCCCATCGTGCGGGGGTTCTCGAACAGCGACCCGAACACCGCGCCGATCGGCAGCGTCGCGACCAGGCCGAGCACCAGCACCCAGGCCAGGGTCACCCAGGTCATGGCGTCGATCTCCAGGCCGTCGAACATGAACAGTCCGGGCACGATCAGCAGCGCGATGCCGACGAGCGTCATGCCCGAGACCATCACGATCTTGCCGATCAGGTATCCGCTCATGCCGTTGGGCAGGGCTTTCGCGCGCAGCAGGGTGCCGTCCTCGCGCTCGACGGTGAGCTGCTGCATCGTGCTCATCATCGCGTTGAACCCCACGCTCGCGCCGATCAGGCTGGGCAGGGTCATCGAGCCGCGGGAGAACGTGGTGCCCGGGATGACCGAGCCTTTCATCAGGGTCATCACCACCAGGAACACCACGGTCGGGAAGAAGTACCCCCACAGGTCCTGGACTGTGGTGAAGCTCTGCCGCAGCTCGATCAGGCCGCGCTGGACCCCGGTGCGCACTGCGGTGGTGGTCGGTGTCGTCACCGTGCGCCTCCCTCGAACTTGCGCAGCAGCGCCATGTAGGTGTCCTCCAGGCTCGCCCGGCGCACCTCCAGGTCCTCGATCTCCTCGCCGTACTGGCCGAACAGCTCGCGCACGTACTTCGTCGCGTCGGTGGTCGAGTGCACGTACCGCTGCCCGTCGCGGGACCAGCGGACCTCGGCGTCGGTGGACATCTCGCGGCTGAGCTGCTCGGCCGAGCCGTTCGCGATGATCGTGCCGCCGGCCAGGATGAGGATCCGGTCGGCGAGCTTCTCGGCCTCGTCCAGGTCGTGGGTGGTGAGCAGGATCGTGGTGTCCGACTCGTCGGCCAGGCGGTGCACCAGGTCGTGGAACTCGCGGCGTGCCTCCGGGTCGAACCCGGCGGTCGGCTCGTCCAGGAACAGCAGGTCGGGGCGGCCGACGATGCCGATCGCGACGTCCAGCCGCCGCCGCTGCCCGCCGGAGAGCCGGCTGACCCGCTTGTGCGCGTGCTGGGTGAGGCCGACGGTCTCGACCAGCTCGTCGACGTCCCACGGCCGCCGGTGGTCGACGTAGTACGAGCCGAGGTGGGCCAGCAGTTCCCGCACGCGCCACTTGCCGTGGTCCCGCCAGGACTGCAGCACGATGCCCAGCCGCGCGCGCCACGCCTCGGTGCCCCGCGCCGGGTCGACGCCGAGCACCCGCACGTCACCGGCCGAGCGCATCCGGAAGCCTTCCAGGATCTCGATGGTGGTCGTCTTTCCCGCGCCGTTCGGCCCGAGCAGCGCCAGCACCTCGCCCGGCGCGGCCTGGAAGGTCACGCCCTTGAGCACGTCGTTGGCGCCGTACCGCATGCGGAGGTCGCGCACGTTGAGCGCGGGCTCGTCGCCCGGCGGCTCCGGCGGTCTCGTCGCGATCTGGCTCATCGCTGTCATAGGTGTTCTCCCCAGTGCTACGCCTGTGCGATGAAATGTAGCAGACCTACTACATATGATCCAGGTAATACTTCGCGCCGATCCCGCCGTTTACAGTGAGCGCATGGCCCATCCCGGACGTGTCCGCCCCGACGCCTGTCCGGGTGTCTTCGCCACGCACGACGCCGCAGACGGCGCGCTCGCCCGGATCCGGCTGCCCGGCGGGCGGGTGAGCACCGACCAGGCCGAGGTGCTGGCCTCGTGCGCGGAGGAGCTCGGCGACGGCTCGGTGCACCTGACCTCGCGCGGCAACATCCAGCTGCGTGGCCTGTCGCGGGACACCGGAGAGCTGGCCGCCCGGCTGACGTCGGCCGGCCTGCTGCCCGCGCCCGCGCACGAGCGGGTGCGCAACTACCTGGCCTCGCCGCTGAGCGGGCTCACCGGCGGGCTGGTCGACGTGCGCGAAGCGGTGTTCGAGCTGGACCGGGCGGTGCGCGCGCGGCCCGAGCTGGCCGCTCTGCCGGGCCGGTTCCTGTTCGCGCTCGACGACGGCCGCGGCGACGTGTCGGGCGAGGACGCGGACGTGTGCTGGCGAGCGCTGGACTCCTCGACCGGCGCGGTGTTGCTCGCCGGGCGGGACACCGGCGAGCGGGTGCCGTTCGCCGGGGCGGTCGACGCGCTCGTGCGGAAGGCGTTGTGGTTCCTGGAGGTCCGGGGCAGCGCGTGGCGGGTGCGGGAGCTGGACCTGCGTCTCGGCGAGCGTCTGCCCACGTCACCCGGAGTGCCGATCGGGCCGTTCACCCGCGACGACGGGCGCACCGGTGTCGTCGGCGCGCCGGTGCTGGGGCAGCTCGCGGCCGCGGATCTGCGGGCGCTGGGGGAGGTCGTGGTGACGCCGTGGCGCTCGGTCGTCGTGCCGCTCGGCCTGGACGCGCCGGGACTGGTGACCGATCCCGCCGCGCCGGGGCTGGGGATCAGCGCGTGCATCGGACGGCCGGGCTGCGCGAAGTCGCGCGCCGACGTGCGGGCGGACGCGCGAGCCATGATGCCCCGCGTCCCCGCCGGGGTGCGGATGCACTTCTCCGGATGCGAACGGCGGTGCGGGCGACCGCACGAGCCGCACGTCGACATGCTCGCGGGCAGCGAGGAATACCAGAAGGGAACAGCGTGATCGACTACATCCGCGACGGGGCGGAGATCTACCGCCACTCGTTCGCCACGATCCGCGAGGAGGCCGACCTCGCGATCCTGCCGGAGGACCTGGAGCCGGTCGCGGTCCGCATGATCCACTCGTGCGGGATGGTCGACCTCGTCGACGACCTGGCCTACTCGCTCGACCTCGTCGAGTCGGCCCGTGCCGCGCTGCGCGACGGCGCGCCGGTGCTGTGCGACGCGCAGATGATCGCCAGCGGCGTGACCCGCAAGCGGTTGCCCGCCGCCAACGAGATCCTGTGCACGCTGTCCGACGAGCGCGTGCCCGCGCTGGCCGAGCGGATGGGCACCACCCGTTCGGCGGCCGCGCTGGAGCTGTGGCGGGACAAGCTCGCGGGCTCGGTGGTGGCGATCGGCAACGCGCCGACAGCGTTGTTCCGCCTGCTGGAGATGATCGAGGAGGGCGCCGGGGTGCCCGCCGCGATCATCGGGGTGCCGGTCGGGTTCGTCGGCGCCGCCGAGTCGAAGGAAGAGCTGGTCAAGCGCGCGCCCGCGCCCTACCTGGTGGTGCACGGGCGGCGCGGCGGCAGCGCCATGGCGGTGTCGGCGGTCAACGCGCTCGCGAGCGAGGTCGAATGAAGACGGGCAAGTTGTGGGGTGTCGGACTCGGCCCGGGCGACCCGGAGCTGATGACGGTCAAGGCCGCGCGCCTGATCAGCGAGGCCGACGTGATCGCCTACCACTGCGCGCGGCACGGCCGCAGCATCGCGCGGTCGGTGGCCGAGCCGTACCTGCGGGAGGGTCAGGTCGAGGAACGGCTGATGTACCCGGTGACGACCGAGGGCACCGACCACCCCGGCGGGTACGAGGGCGCGATCGCCGAGTTCTACGAGCTGAGCGCGAAGCGGCTGGCCGAGCACCTGGACGCGGGGCGCGACGTGGTGGTGCTGTGCGAGGGCGACCCGTTCTTCTTCGGCTCCTACATGTACATGCACGAGCGGCTGTGCGACCGGTACGAGGCCGAGGCGGTGCCCGGGGTGACGTCCGTTTCAGCGGCGTCGGCGGTGCTCGGCAAGCCGCTGGTGCAGCGCGACGAGGTGCTCACGATCCTGCCGGGGACGCTGCCCGCGCCGGAACTCGCGCGGCGGCTGGCCGACACGCAGGCCGCGGCGGTGATGAAGCTGGGCCGCACGTTCGGCTCGGTGCGGGAGGCGCTGGCCGAGTCGGGACGGCTGGACGAGGCGTACTACGTCGAGCGGGCCACGTGGCCCAACCAGCGGGTCGAGCCGTTCGCTGACGTGGACCCCTCGACGGTGCCGTACTTCTCGCTGGCGCTGGTGCCGAGCCCGGCTTACGCGTCGCGGAAGGAGCCGGCTGCTGAGCCTGCGGAGGTTGCCGCTGAGGGCGGTGAGGTCGTGGTGGTCGGGCTGGGGCCGGCCGGGCCGGAGTGGCTGACGCCGGAGGCTTCGTCGGCGTTGGCCGAGGCCGAGCACATCGTCGGGTACGGGCCGTACGTGGCGAAGGTGCCGCAGCGGGCGGGGCAGGTGCGGCACGCGTCCGGGAACCGGGTCGAGGCCGACCGGGCCCGGCATGCGCTCTCGCTGGCCGCGTCCGGTGCTCGGGTGGCCGTGGTGTCCTCAGGTGATCCCGGGGTGTTCGCGATGGCTTCCGCGGTGCTGGAGCAGGCGGCTTCGTTGGAAGAGCCCGTGCGGGTGCGGGTGATTCCTGGGGTGACGGCTGCTTCCGCTGCGGCGGCCCGGGTCGGGGCGCCGTTGGGGCATGACTACTGCGTTTTGTCGTTGTCGGATCGGTTGAAGCCTTGGGATGTCATCGAGCGGCGGCTTGATGCGGCTGGGGCGGCGGATCTTGTGGTGGCTCTGTACAACCCGGCTTCGCGGACGCGGACTGAGCAGTTGGTGCGGGCTCGGGATGTGTTGCTGTGGCATCGGGCTGTGGAGACGCCTGTTGTTGTGGCGCGGGATGTTGGGGGTCCTGAGGAGTCGGTGACTGTTACCTCGCTGGGGGAGTTTGATCCTTCGGTGGTTGATATGCGGTGTTTGGTGATTGTCGGGTCGTCGCGGACTCGCGTGACGCATGGGCAGGTGTGGACGCCGCGGTCTTATTGATTGCGTAGCCGCTACGCGGCCGCCCCGATTTTTCATTGTTTCTACGCCCGAGCAGGGGTTGTCAAGGCTGGAAAGAGCACCTTGACAACCCCTGGTCGGGCGCAGAACTGGGCTGTGGATCGGGTGCGGGGGGAGGGGTGGGCGGTCTGTGTGGTCGGTTTTCGTGCCGGGTGGCGGTTTTGTTGGTGGTGAAAAAAAGAAAGCCCCCGCCGTGTGGCGGGGGCTTCTTTAGCGGGTTGGGGTTGAGCCGTTTGGTTGTTGGGGGCCGGGGCCTGGGCTTTGCCAGCCCCACATCGTTTCGGTTCCGTGTTCCACCTGGGGCGCCACCCCGTCGGTGTACGGCTCGATCTGCAGCAGGCGTCCCCACGAGCGGCCGGACTGGTCGCCCTCCAGATAGCTCGGCACCTCGGGCTGGTCGGCCAGCTCCTCGATCCACCCGTTCGGCCCGCCGCCGATGTTGTCCGCCACACCGGCCTCCGCGGCCAGATCACCCGCGGTGATGCGGTACGCCGGGATCTGCGAGATGCCGTCGTGCGAGGCGACCGGGTTCATGCACGGGTACACGAACGCCGCGGGCCAGTCCATGTAGACCGGCGCGCTGCCCACCCGCTGCGTGAGCGTGGTGAACGTCGGCACGCGTGGGGCGCTCACCGCGACCCAGCCGTCGCCCGTGATGTCGTCGTCCTTGGCCACCACGCGCACCCGGTTGACGTCCGCGGGCAGATCACCGATGTCGAGCCGCTCGTCGGCCCACTTCGTCTCGTCCGCCGACGCCCCGGTGCCGACGTTCTCCGCCAGCACGGTCGTCGACCGGACCACCTCGACGCCCGCCGGCGTCTCCCGGCCGAACTCCAGCGCCACGCTCGTCGCCTTGCCCGGGGGCGCCGCGGCGGCGATCGTCACCTGCGCGCCCGCGTGCTGGTCCGGCAGCGCGTACCAGTCGGTGCGCAGCCGGCCCGTCGCGGAGCCCTCGTGGTAGCTGCTCCACATCGGCACGGTCGCCGTGGTGAAACCGTGCGGCGGCGAGTTCAGCGGGTCCTCGTCGCCGTTGCCGTCGGTGTGGAAACCCGCCGACGACTTCTCGTTGCCCTCGTCCTCGGGCCGCGGCAGCGTCGAGTTCTCCTGCGCCGTGGTCTCCGGCACGGTCACCGCCGACACCGGTTTGAGCATGCTCGACACCGGGTCCTGCTCGACCATGACGTGATCGGACAGGTTGCAACTCTTGCCGAACAAGTGGTCCACGTTCGCCGCGGCCAGGCTGTAACTGCCCGTCGACATCTGCTTCTGGATGCCCTTCGCCATGCTGGCGACCTCGAACACCACGACCGCGCCGCACACCACGACCAGCGACGTCGCGCCCAGCCGCAGCGCCCGGCCACGCCGCTCCTGCACCGGCGGCGGCGCACCCGGCCGCTGCATGCGCACGTTCTCCACGAACGCGAACACCGCCGCCACCGCCGCGGCCAGCAGCAGCGCCGTGGACAGGTGGTAGCCCTTGATCGACGGCGCCTTGTCCCACCACGGCACACCGAGGCTGGACACGAACCAGTACGCGTTCGGGCCCGTCGCGGCCAGCGCGGACACCACCAGCAACCCGGCGGTGAACGCCGCCCGGTTGCGCCGCGACCGCAGCACCGTCGAACTCGTCGCCAGCGCGGTCAGCGCCGCCATCGCAGCCCCCACACCGGCGAACGCGCCGAAGTGGTGCGTCCACTTGGTCGGGGTCAGCGCCAGCAGCAGGAAGAACAGCGCCACGGTGCCGATCAGGCGGCGGGCCGGGCCCAGCGCCGCGCCCTGGATGCGGCCGCGGCGCAGCAGCACCACCAGGCAGGTGCCGGTGCACAGGATCAGCAGCAGCACCGGGAACCGGCGGGTCAGCGCGCCGTCCGCGCTGCTCTCGAACAGCAGCTCGTACCGCGACAGCTCCTCGTACCACGACTTGTTCGGGCCGACCGAGCCACGCAGGCGGGTCGCCTCCATCACCGTCGAGAACGTCTGGTCGGCGAAGACCACGATCAGCACGATGAACCCGGCCGCCGCGATCGGCGCCAGCACCGCGGCCCAGCCCGAATCGCGGGCCCGGCTGCGCAGCAAGTGGAACAACGGCTTCGCGGCCACCAGGAACGGCGCCACCGCGATCAACGCGGTCGGCGTCGCGGCCAGCGCGAACGCGGCCCCGATCAGGCCGAGGCACAGCGGCAGCAGACGCCGCGTGACCAGCGAGCGCTCCACGGCGCACAGCGCGATCAGCGAGCCCAGCGCCGCCCACGGCTCGGGACGCACACCGTTGTTGAACGGCAGCCACCACACCAGGAACACCACGGCCGCGGCCCAGCCCGCCGCCGGGCTGATCCGGACCTCCTTGCCCAGCCGCGGCAGCACCTCACGGCTGATCAGCAGCCAGCTCAGCACGCCGAGCAGGAACGACGGCAACCGGATCCACGGCGGCACCGTGGACACCGTCGCCATCAGCTCGTAGATGTGGTCGTTCCACCCGAACGGCGCCTCCGCGACGCCGAACCAGCGGTGATAGTTGGTCAGGTAACCCACCTGGTCGGCGACTCTGGCCATGGTCAGGATGTAGCCGTCGTCCGAGGTCACCGGCCCGATGAACACCCACGCGCCGAGCACGCCGAAGACGGTCACGTCCCGCTTGGTGAGCTTCCACCAGCCGATCGGCGCCCACCGCGGCGCGCGCCGTGCGGTGCCCGAGTCCAGCCGGTTGACCGCGATCAGGCAGCCGATCAGCGACAGCACGCCGAACACACCGATGCCGACCTTCAACCCGGTGGGGGACGACTGGTAGCGGGTGTCCGGGGTGATGCCGACCGACAGGCCGGCGATCGGGTCCCGCGCCGACGAGATGTCGGTGTAGATGCCCAGCACGCGTGGCCGGACGTCGCCCGCCGAGTCGTAGACCGGCGTGCCCGCCACCGACAGGGTGGTGTGCGTCGCGGTCGAGCTGACCCGCACGTCGCACCCCGCGGCCGGCAGCGGCTGGCGCGCGACCTGCTGGCCGCGGCTGGTCGCGGTGAGCACGCCGTCCTGGACGTTGAGCTGCAGGCCGGCGCCGTTGCCCGCGCGGGCGGGCGGCACGGTCGAGAACAGCAGCCCCGCGCCCGCGGTGCGCGCGTCGAGCGACTGGATCGTCGCGCACGGCACACCGACCTGCAGGTCCTGCGCCCAGTAGCCGACGAGCGGAGCGTTCACCGGGCGCGTGTCGCTGCCGGCCGGCCACACGATCTTCGCCGTGTCCTGGACGACCGGCAGCAACGGGAAGGCGACCGCGCAACCCGCGGCGAACAGGCCCAGTACGACGGCGAGGAGCCGCCACAAGAACGTGCGAGGTCGCTCCGGGGAGGTGCGTGCCGAAGTGCCCGGCTGGTCCGGGTCGGTCACCTCATCCGGTGCGACAGTAGGTGTCCTGCTGGCCATCCACATTGGCAGAACGCTATCGCGATGCTTCCTCGCGCTCGCTTCGGGATGGGGGTGTGCCGAACCGCTCACGGTGCGTCGCCGCCGACAACGGCCGCCGCTCGCGCCACCCGTGGCGCTCCAGGTCCGGAATGTCCTGGAGCCGGGTCACCGGGCCGAGGCAGAGCCACGCCACCGGCCGCACCCCGGCCGGGATCCCGAGCAGGTCGCGCAGGAAATCCTCGCGGTAGAAGCTCACCCAGCCGACGCCGAGGCCCTCCGCGGTGGCCGCCAGCCAGAGGTTCTGGATGGCCAGGCACACCGAATACAGGCCGGCGTCGGCGATCGCGTGGCGGCCGAGCACGTCCGGCGCGCCGCGGCTCTCGTCGTAGGTCACGACGACACCGAGCGAGGACGACAGGATGCCCTCGATCTTGATCGGCGCGAAGGTCTCCCGGCGCTCCGGCGGCAGCGACGCGGCGAACACCTCGCGCTCGGCGAGCACGTGTTCGCGGAACGCGGTGCGCGTCCGGGTGCTCTCGACGAGCACGAAATCCCACGGCTGGGTGAGTCCGACGCTGGGCGCGGAGTGCGCGGCCTCGAGCACGCGGGTCAGCACCTCGTCGTCGATGGGCTCGCCGGTGAACTCCGCGCGCACGTCCCGCCGTCGCCGCAGGACCTCGTAGAACTCCTCGATCATGCGTCCAGGATCGCCGACACCCAGCGCAGGGCGGCGTCCACGTCCGCGACGGTGTGCGCGGGCGGGCGCGGCGGGCGCCGCACGACGACCACCGGCACGCCCTCTTGACGGGCCGCGACGAGCTTCGCGGTGGTCATGTCGCCGCCGCTGTCCTTGGTGACCAGCACGTCGATGCGGTGCTCACGCAGCAGCGCGGTCTCGCCTTCGACGGTGTACGGGCCGCGGTCGAGGAGGACCTCCAGGCGCGGCGGCAGCGGCGGCTCCGGCGGGTCGACGCAGCGGGCCAGGAAGTGCGGCCGCGTGCAGCGCGCGAAGGCGGACAGGCCCTGGCGGCCGCTGGTGAGGAAGATCCGGTCGCCGAGGCGTTCCACCAGGTCGGCGGCCTCGTCGAGGGTGTCCACCCAGTGCCAGTCGTCGCCGGGGCCCTGCTGCCAGCCGGGGCGCTGCAGGCGCAGCAGAGGGACGTCCGCCCGGTGCGCGGCCTCGACGGCGGAGGCGCCGATGCGTTCGGCGAACGGATGTGTGGCGTCCACCACGGCGGCGGTGCCGTGCTCGGTCAGCCAGCGCGCGAGGCCGTCCGGCCCGCCGAAGCCGCCGACGCGCACCTCGCCGACCGGCAGACGCGGGTTGGCGACCCGCCCGGCCAGCGATGACGTCACCGCGACGCCGCGTCGCACGAGCCCGGCGGCCAGCGCACGGGCCTCACCGGTGCCTCCGAGCACGAGTACTTCCGTCACGCCAGCCATACTGCCTGGTGATGAGGTACGGGTGGACCACCGGAGCGTGTGCGACCGCGGCCACCACGGCCGCGTACACCGCGCTGCTCACCGGCGAGTTCCCCGACCCGGTCGAGGTGGAGCTGCCGCAGGGGCGGCGCCCGGCGTTCGCGCTGGCCACCGAGCGGTTGGACGCGGACTCGGCCACCGCCGGGGTGATCAAGGACGCCGGTGACGACCCGGACGTGACACACGGCGCGCTGATCCTGTCCACCGTCCGGCGCGGCGAGCCAGGCAGCGGCGTGACGTTCCGCGCGGGCATCGGGGTGGGGACGGTGACCCTGCCCGGGCTGCCGTTGCCGGTCGGCGAGCCGGCGATCAACCCGGTGCCGCGGCGGCTGATGACCGAGGCGGTGCGGCGGGTCGCGGCCGCGTTCGGCGATGCCGGGGATGTCGTGGTCGAGATCTCCGTGCCCGAGGGGGAGGAGCTGGCGCGGCAGACGTGGAACCCGCGGCTCGGCATCCTCGGCGGGCTGTCGATCCTCGGCACGACCGGCGTGGTGGTGCCGTACTCGTGCTCGGCGTGGATCGACAGCATCCGGCGCGGGGTCGACGTCGCGCGGGCGCTGGGGCACGAACACGTGGCCGGCGCGACGGGCAGCACGTCGGAGCGGGCGGTCGCCGCGCGGTACGGGTTGCCGGAGACGGCGTTGCTCGACATGGGGGACTTCGCGGGCGCGGTGCTCAAGTACGTGAGGCGCCATCCCGTGCCGCGGCTGACGATCGCGGGCGGGTTCGCGAAGATGTCGAAGCTCGCGGCCGGGCACCTGGACCTGCACTCGAAGCGGTCGCAAGTGGATCTCGCGCTGCTGGCCTCGCTGGCGCCCGAGCCGCTGGCCGCGCGGATTCTCGAGGCGAACACGGCGCTGCACGCGCTGCAGCTGTCGCAGGAGGCGGGCTTCCCGATCGGCGAGGCGGTCGCGGACCGGGCGCGGGCGTTCGCGGCGTCGGTGCTGGCCCCGGCGCCGGTCGCGGTGGACGTGCTGGTGATCGACCGGGCGGGGAACGTGGTCGGGGTCAGCGGGGCCTGAGCTTGTCCGACCGGTCCCGCGCCGCCGAGTACAGGTAGCTGTCCGGGAACTTCTCCGCCCCCAGGACGCGGCCCACGAAGATCACCGCCGCGCGGTCGATTCCCGCGGCGCGCACCTCCTGCGCGATCCGCGACAAAATCCCGCGCAGGATCCGCTGCCCCGGCTGGCTCGCGCAGTGCACCACGGCCACCGGGCAGTCCGCGCCGTAGTGCGGCAGCAGCTCCTCGACCACCTGCTCGATCCGGTTGATCGCCAGGTGCACGGCCAGCGTCGTGCCGGTCGCGGCGAAGTTCGCCAGCGTCTCGCCCTCCGGCATGGCCGTCGAGCGGGCCTGGACGCGCGTGATGACCAGGCTCTGCCCGATCGTCGGCACCGTCAGTTCGCGCCCCAGCTCCGCGGCCGCCGCGGCGAACGCGGGCACGCCGGGCACCACCTGGTACGGCACGCCGGCCGCGTCGAGGCGGCGCATCTGCTCGGCCACCGCGCTGTAGATCGACGGGTCGCCCGAGCACAGCCGCGCCACGTCGTGGCCCGCGCGGTCCGCCGCGACCAGCTCGCCGACGATCTGGTCCAGCGACAGGTCCGCCGTGTCGATCCGGCGCGCGTCCGCGGGGCAGTGGTCGAGCAGGTCGGGCGGCGTCAGGCTGCCCGGGTACAGGCAGACCCCGCAGCGCGCCAGCAGGTCGCGGCCGCGCACGGTGATCAGGTCGGCCGCGCCGGGGCCGGCGCCGATGAAGAACACGGTCATTTCACGAAACTCCATTGCGTCACGGTCCGGGCCGGGGTCCAGCCGGTGAATCCGCCGAGCGGCGCGGCGTGCTCGACGGCGATCCGGGTCAGCTCGCCGCCGTGCCGCTGGTATGCCGTCGCCAGCGCCTGTTCCGAGTCGAGCGTCACCGCGTGGGCGACGAGCCGTCCGCCGGGCCGCAGCGCGTCCAGGCAGACGTCCAGCGACGCCAGCCCGCCGCCGACGAACACCGCGTCGGGCGTGGGCAGGTCCGCCAGCACCTCCGGCGCCGCACCCGTCACGACCCGCAGCTCGGGCACCCCCAGCCGGTCCGCGTTGCGCTGGATCCGCGCGGCCCGTTCCGCACTGCGCTCGACGGCGATCGCGCGGTTCGCCGGATGCGCCCGCGACCACTCGATCCCGACGCTGCCGGCGCCCGCGCCGACGTCCCACAGCAGCTCGCCGGGCACCGGCGCGAGCCGGGCCAGCGCGCTCGCCCGCAGGTCCCGCTTGGTGATCTGCCCGTCGTGTTCGAAGGCGTCGTCCGGCAGCCCGGGCAGGGCCGGCAACGCCGGGCCTGAGCACTCGACAGCGACGACGTTCAACGGGTCGCCCGCCGGGTGTGACCAGTCTCGCGCGAAACCTTCGACGCGGCGCTCGGCCGGACCGCCGAGCTGCTCCAGCACCGTGAGTTTGCTCTCGCCGAAACCCCTTGCCACCAGCACCTCGGCGAGTTCCGCGGGCGTGCCGCCGTCGGAGCTGAGCACCACCAGCCGCGCCCCCGGCGCGAGCGCGCGGCTCACCCGGTGCACGCTGCGCCCGACGACGCTGACCACCTCGGTCTCCTCCGCGGACCAGCCCATCCGGGCCCGCGCGAGCGCGACCGACGACACCGCGGGCACGATCCGCACCTCGTCCGGGCCGAACCGCCTGACCAGCGTCGTCCCGATGCCGGACAGCAGCGGATCCCCGCTGGCCAGCACGCCGATCCGGCGTCCGGCGTGCTCGGCGAACAGGCCGTCCAGCGCGGGCAGCAGCGGGCTGGGCCACGCCACTTTCGGCACGTCGAGCGGCACCAGGTCGAGCTGGCGGCGGCCGCCGAACAGCACCTCGGCCGCCGCGATCTCGGCGCGCGCGGGCTCGGTCAGCCCGGCCCACCCGTCGGCCGGGACACCCACAACGACGATCCTCACGGGGCTGACCGTATGCGATGATCCTGGGGACGGTCGCCGCAGGAACCCGGTGCGATTCCGGGGCGGTCCCGCCACTGTGACCGGCCCGCGGGCCGGGAGCCAGAGCTTCGGCGGCCGTTACGTGCCCGGCACGTGCCCTGTTCAGGCGGGCGAGGACACCCGCGCGTGGCGAAGGAGTTCGCTTGAGGCCGTATCCGTTCACCGCCGTCGTCGGGATGCCGGACCTCCGGCTCGGACTGGTGCTCTCGGCGATCTCCCCGGCCATCGGCGGCGTGCTGGTGCGCGGCGAGAAGGGCACCGCGAAGTCGACGATGGTGCGCGCGCTGGCCGGCCTGCTGCCCGAGGTCGACGTCGTCGAGGGCTGCCGGTTCTCCTGCGACCCCGCCGCGCCCGACCCGAACTGCCCCGACGCGCCCCACGGCACGCGCGCGGTCCGCCGCCCGGCGCGGCTGGTCGAGCTGCCGGTCGGCGCGGCCGAGGACCGCGTGATCGGGTCACTCAACCTGGAACGCGCGCTGACCGAGGGCGTCACCGACTTCCAGCCCGGCCTGCTCGCCGCCGCGCACCGCGGCCTGCTCTACGTCGACGAGGTCAACCTGCTGCACGACCACCTGGTCGACACGCTGCTCGACGCGGCGGCGATGGGCCGCGCGACCGTCGAGCGCGAGGGCGTGTCGGTGTCGCACGCGGCGCGGTTCGTGTTGATCGGCACCATGAACCCGGAGGAGGGCGAGCTGCGGCCGCAGCTGCTCGACCGGTTCGGGCTGACCGTTGAGGTGGCCGCGAGCCGCGATCCGGAGCAGAGAGCCGAGGTGATCCGTCGTCGGCTGGCTTACGAGGCGGACCCGGACGCGTTCGCCGCGCGGTTCGAGGACACCGACGCCCAGCTCGCGGCCGAGATCGCGGCGGCGCAGAAGCTCCTGCCGTCGGTCGAGCTGAGCGACGACGCCCTGCGGCAGATTGCCGAGGTGTGCGCGGCGTTCGAGGTCGACGGGATGCGCGCGGACATCGTCACCGCCCGCACCGCGGTCGCCCACGCGGCGTGGAGCGGGCGCACCGACGTGTCCACAGAGGACATCCGCGTCGCGGCGCGGCTCGCGTTGCCGCACCGGCGCCGCCGCAACCCGTTCGACGCGCCCGGGATCGACGAGGAGCAGCTGGAACAGGCGCTGCGCGACGCCGAGCCGCCGGAGGACCCCGGTCCGCCGGACGACGACGGCCCCGGCTCGGGTTCCGACGCCCCGGCCGAAACCCCGCAGGGGCAGCAGAACGACAGCGGCGGGGAACCCGGCGGCGGTGGGAGCGAGCAGCAGTCCGTCGGCGCGGGGAAGCCTTATCGGGCCAGGATGTTCCGCGTCGCTGGTCTCGGGGAGGGGGCGCATGGCAAGCGGTCCCGCGCGGTGACCGACGCCGGGCGGACCATCGGCGTCCGGCCGCCCGGCACGCGCGCGGGGCGGCCGCACCTGGTCGCGACCGTGCGGGCAGCCGCGCCGCACCAGCGCTCCCGCGGCCGCGACGGCGCCGGCCTGGTGCTGCGGCCCAGCGACCTGCGGTTCGCACTGCGCGAGGGCCGCGAGGGCAACCTCGTGCTGTTCTGCGTCGACGCGTCCGGCTCGATGGGCGCGAAGTCGCGGATGCGGGAGGTCAAGGCCGCCGTCCTGTCGCTGCTGCTGGACGCCTACCAGCGGCGGGACAAGGTCGGGCTGGTGACGTTCCGGGCGGGCGCCGCCGAGCTGGCGCTGCCGCCGACGATCAGTGTCGAGGCCGCCGCCGCGCGCTTGGAGGGCTTGCCGACCGGCGGGCGGACGCCGCTCGCGGAAGGACTGCTGGAGGCGGCGCGCGTGCTGCGGGTCGAGGCGGTGCGGGACCCGCGCCGTCGTCCGCTGCTGGTCGTGGTCACCGACGGCCGGGCCACCAGCGGCGCGGACGCGGTCGCGCGCTCGCAGCAAGCCGCGGACATGCTGGCCGGCGCGGGCGTCGCGTCCGTGGTGATGGATTGCGAGACCGGGCGCATGCGGCTGGGGCTCGCGGCGGAACTGGCCGCGCGGCTGGGCGGCGAGCACGTGCCGCTGGGCGAGGTCGCCGCCGACACGCTGGCCACCGAGGTACGCAGGAGGGCTGCCTGATGCCGCAGGGGAAACCGCTGGTCGTGCCGGACGACGGCCTCACCACGCGCCAGCGGCGCAACCGGCCGCTGCTCGCCGTGCACACCGGTGAGATGAAGGGCAAGTCCACCGCCGCGTTCGGCATGGCGCTACGGGCGTGGAACCAGGGCTGGTCGATCGGCGTGTTCCAGTTCGTCAAGTCGGCGAAGTGGAAGGTGGGCGAGGAGAACGCATTCCGCGCGCTGGGCGCCCTGCACGAGAGCAGCGGCCAGGGCGGGCCGGTCGAGTGGCACAAGATGGGCGAGGGCTGGAGCTGGTCGCGCAAGCAGGGGTCGGACGAGGACCACGCCGCCAACGCGCGGGAGGGCTGGGCGGAGATCAAGCGCCGCCTCGCCGAGGAGCGCCACGACTTCTACGTGCTCGACGAGTTCACCTATCCGCTGCACTGGGGCTGGATCGACACCGCCGAGGTGGTCGCCGCTCTGCGCGACCGGCCGGGCCGCCAGCACGTGGTGATCACCGGCCGCAACGCGCCCGAGGAGCTGATCGAGGCCGCCGACCTGGTGACGCACATGACGAAGGTCAAGCACCCGATGGACGCCGGGCAAAAGGGCCAGCGGGGCATCGAATGGTGAATCGCGTCGTCATCGCCGCGCCCGCGTCCGGGCACGGCAAGACGACTATCGCGACCGGGCTGATGGCCGCGTTGCGGGCGCGCGGGCTGGCGGTGTCCGGGCACAAGGTCGGGCCGGATTTCATCGACCCCGGCTACCACTCGCTGGCGACCGGACGGCCGCCGCGCAACCTGGATCCGTTCCTGCAGGGCGAAGATCTGTTGGCGCCGTTGCTGCGGCACGGTTCCGCGGGCGCGGACATCGCGGTGATCGAAGGCGTGATGGGCCTGTTCGACGGGCAGCTCGGCACCGAGGGCTACGCGTCGACCGCGCACGTCGCGCGGCTGCTGGGCGCGCCGGTGGTGCTCGTGGTGGACGCGTCGGCGGCGAGCCGCAGCGTCGCGGCGATGGTGCTCGGGTTCGCGCGCTACGAGCCGGGCGTCGAGATCGCGGGCGTCATCCTCAACAAGCTGGGGTCGCCCCGGCACGAGGAGGAGATCCGCGCGGCGCTGGTGCGCACCGGGATCCCCGTCCTGGGCGCGTTGCGGCGCAGCGACGACATCCACGCGCCGAGCCGTCACCTCGGGCTGGTGCCTGCCGCCGAACGGGACGCCGAGTCCCGGGAACTGCTGCCGAAGCTGGCCGCGTGGGTGGCCGATGGCGTCGACCTGGAAGCGATCGTGCGGGTGGCGCGGACGGCCGGTCCGCTCAGCGCGCCGGCGTGGGAGCCGACCGGGTCGTATTCGGGACCGCGCCGGGTGGTCGCGGCGGCCGCGGGACCGGCGTTCACGTTCCGCTACACCGAGACCGTGGAGTTGCTCGCAGCGTCCGGTGTGGACGTCGTGGACCTGGATCCGTTGCACGACAAGGCGCTTCCCGAGGGGTGCGCCGGGTTGTACTTCGGGGGCGGGTTCCCGGAGGTGCACGTCGAGGACCTGTCGGCGAACGCGCCGTTGCGCGAGGAGCTGGCCGCGGCGATCCGGAGCGGGATGCCGGTGGTGGCGGAGTGCGCTGGGTTGCTGTACCTGTGCCGGGAGCTGGACGGGCTGCCGATGGTGGGAGCGCTGGACGCGTCGGCGGAGATGACCAAGCGGGGCGCGCTCGGGTACCGGACGGCTTCCGCCGCGCAGGACCACCTGCTGGCCCGCGCCGGGGAGCGGGTGACCGGGCACGAGTTCCACCGGACCGTGGTGACGCCACGGGCGGGCGCGGTGCCGGCGTGGGAGTGGGATGGCGTCGCCGAGGGTTTCGCCTCGTCCACGCTGCACGCGTCCTACCTGCACGTCCACTGGGCCGGGCACCCCGCGCTGGCGCACCGGTTCGCGGCGGCGGTGCACGCGCGTGGCTGACTACGACCTGCACCACCACGGGGATCGCGAGGTCGGGGACGGCCTGGTGGACCTGGCGGTGAACGTCCGGCTGCCGTCGCCGCCGCCGTGGCTGCGCGCGGAGCTGGCCGCGGCGCTGGAAGATCTGGCCGCTTATCCCGATCCGGGCGAGGCTGCCGAGGCGGTCGCTGCGCGGCACGGCCGTGAGGTGTCGGATGTGCTGGTGACGGCGGGCGCGGCGGAGGCGTTCACGTTGCTGGCCAACGCCTTGCGGCCGCGGCACGCGGTGGTGGTGCACCCGCAGTTCACCGAGCCGGAGGCGGCGCTGCGCGCGGCGGGCCACGAGGTCGACCGGGTCGTGTTGTCCGCTTCGGACGGTTTCAGGCTGGGACCGGTGCCCGCGGACGCGGACCTGGTGTTCGTCGGCAACCCCACGAACCCGACTTCCGTGTTGCACCCGGCGTCCGCGTTGCGTGCGCTCGTGCGACCTGGCCGGGTGCTGGTGGTGGACGAGGCCTTTTTGGACGCGGTGCCCGGCGAGCCGGAAAGCCTGGCGGGGGAACGGATTCCGGGTGTGGTGGTGATCCGCAGCCTGACGAAGACCTGGGGCATCGCGGGCCTGCGCGCGGGCTATCTGCTGGCCGAACCGTCGCTTGTGGACACGCTGCGGGCCGTGCAGCCGCCGTGGTCGGTGTCGACGCTCGCCGCGCGGGCGGTGGTCGCCTGCATGCGGCCGTCGGCGCTGGACGAGGCGGACAAGCTGGCCGTGCGGGCGGAGCAGGACCGGGAGCACCTGGTCGCCGGGCTGCGCTCGCTGGGCGTCGAGGTGGCCGGTGAGCCGCGCGGTCCGTTCGTGCTGGTGCGCATCCCCGGCGCGGCGGACCTGCGGCTGCGCCTGCGCGCGGCGGGATACGCCGTCCGCCGCGGCGACACGTTCCCCGGCCTGGACGGCGACTGGCTGCGGATCGCGGTCCGGGAGCCCGCGGTGACCGACTCCTTCCTGGACGCGCTACGACGCTTGCGCTGACCCCGGGATTCCCAGCAGCGCGAGGAAAGCGGCCGCCGCGGGCGTCGGGCCGGAGCGGCTCCAGGCGACGTACTCGACGCGGGCCGGCGCGTCCGTGACCTCGATGGTGACCACCCCCGTCAGCTGGGGCACGTAGGCGGACGGGAGCATCGCCACGCCGAGACCCTGCCGGACCATCCGCGCCAGCAGCGCGGCGTTGGTCACCTCGAAGGCGACGTCCCGGTCCAGGCCCGCCGCGGCGAACGCCTGGTCGCTCTGCACCCGGCCGGCCGTCGCCGCGGGCAGGTCCACGAACGTCTCGCCGGCGAGACGCTTCAGGTCGACCGCCGGTTCGCCGGCGAGGGGGTGGTCCGGCGCGACGATCGCGACGTGGGTGTCCCTGGCGAGTTCGCGCGCGTGCACGCCCTCGGGTCGCGTGGTCGTGGGCAGCCCCAGGAACGCCACGTCGACCGCGCCCCGCACGACCCGCTCGGTGAGTTCCTCGCTCGGGCTCACCCGCAGGCTGACCCGCACGTTGGGGTGGCGCTGGTGGAACTCCCGCAGTGCGGCCGGGATGTCGACCGCGGCGACGGTGGAGATCGACCCGACCGCGAGGCGCCCGCGGACCTCGCCGACCGCCGCGGCGACCTCGGCGGCCGCACGCTCGGCCGCGTGCAGGCACTCCCGGGCGGCGGGCAGGAACGCGGCGCCCGCCGGGGTCAGCCGCACGCGCCGGCTGGTGCGCTCGAAGAGCCGGGCGCCCAGTTCCCGTTCCAGCCGCGCGATCTGCTGGCTCAGTGCGGACTGGACGACCAGGCAGCGCTGCGCGGCCCGGGTGAAGCTGTTGGTCTCCGCCACGGCGACGACGTAACGCATCTGCTGGAGCTCCATGGATCAATCATGGCGAGTGATCGATGGAATGACAAAGATGCGTTGGACTCATCGATCGCGGGGCGGGAGGCTTTGTGGCATGGTCATCCAAGAAGTGCGCCCGCTCTCGCCCGTGAGAGCGTGGTCGGGGGTCGCGGCGATCACCGCGAGCCTGTTCGTCTTCCTCACCACCGAGTTGATGCCGGTCGGCCTGCTCACCCCGCTCAGCACGAGCCTCGGCGTCACCGTGGGCGTCGCCGGGCTGATGGTCACCCTGCAGGGCGTTTCCGCCGGTCTCGGTGTGCCGTTCATCGTCGCGTGGACCCGGCGGGTCGACCGCCGCATCCTGCTGTCCGCGCTGCTGGCTGTGCTGGCCCTGGGGAACCTGGTCACGTCGGTGTCGCCGAGCTACCCGCTGATCCTGGCGACGCGCCTGGTGATGGGGTTCGCCAGCGGCGTGTTCTGGGCCATCGGGGTGAGCATGGCGATGCGCATCGTGCCGGAACGCCACGCGAGCCGGGCGGCCGCGGTCGTGATGTCCGGCATCTCGATCGCCACGGTCGCCGGGATCCCGCTGGGGACCGTCGTGGAGAGCCTCACCGACTGGCGCACGACGTTCCTCATCTGGGCCGGCCTGAGCGTGCTGGTGTTCCTCGCGGTCGCCATCATCGTGCCGTCGCTGCCGTCGGCCAACGCGGTGCCCGTCCGGGAGGTGTTCGCGCTCCCGGTCCGGAACCTCCCGCTGCGCCGGGTGTTGTGCACCGTCGTCCTGTTCGTGCTCGGCCACTTCGGGGCGTACACGTTCGTCCGGCCCTACCTGGAGGAGAACGCCTCCGCGCCGCCGGTGTTCATCACCGTCGTGCTGATGGTCTTCGGCGCGGCGGGGGCGGTCGGGAACTTCGCCGCCGGGTACACGGTGAACCGGAGCCTGCGGGGCAGTTTCCTCGTCGGCTGCGCGGGACTGGTGGTGTCCATGTTGCTGCTGCTCACGATCGGCAGCGGGCCGGCGGGCGCGGTGGTCGCGATGGTCCTCTGGGGACTGTCGTTCGGCGCCGTGCAGCTGTGCCAGGTGAACATGACGCTCGCGGCCGCGCCGGAGACGTTCGAGGCCGCGATGTCGCTGAACACCATGGCCTACAACACGTCCATCGCGCTCGGCGCGCTGTTCGGCGGACTGTTCGCCGACCACCTGGGCGTCACGAGCGTCGTCTGGTTCGGCGTGGCGCTGACGGCGGCCTCGCTGCTCCTCACGCTACGGCGCCAGCGCTAGCCAGGCCGCGGCGGCCGCGATCTCCACGCACGCGCCGAGCACGTCCCCGGTGATGCCGCCCAGCCGGGTGGTGCAGCGCCACAACACGAGCCCGGCCGCGGCGACGGCGGCCGCCACCGCGACGGGGCCGCGCCACCACTCCAGCCCGGGCGCCAGCGTGGCGAAACCGGCGGCGGCGCACAGGGTCGCCACCGTCCACGGCAGACGGATGCTGCCCGCGACGGTGGCGCCGAGGCCGTCGGGCCGGGCGGAGGGCACCCCGCGGGTGCAGCACAGCGCCAGCACCCAGCGGCTCACCAGCGTGCCGGCGGTGGCGGCCGTGACCCCGTGCCCGGCGGAAATCGCGCCGCTGAGCGCTCCACACTGGACGATCAGCACGAGGACCAGCGTGGCGACCCCGGTGGGACCCGAATCGCCGCGGCGCATGATCTCCAGGGCGCGCACGCGGTCGAAGGACGCGCCGAGGCCGTCCGCGGTGTCGGCGAGGCCGTCCAGGTGCAACCCCCGGCTGGCCAGGCCCACCGCGCCGACCGCGAGCCCCGCCACGGCGATCGCGGGCAGCCCGAGCGCGTCCCCCGCGAGGACGACGAGCCCGGCCAGCACGGCGAGCGGCACCGCGGCGAGCGGCGCCAGCAGCATCGCCCCGCCCGCGACGCGCCGGTCGATGGTGCGCGGCGCGGGGACGGGGAGGGCGGTCAGGGTGCCGAGCGCCATCCGCAGCGCATCGCCGATCACGGCCGGCCTCCCGCGAGCCGCCGGCGCGTGATCCGGCGGTGCCGGGCGCGCCTGCATCCGGCACGGTCGCGAAGCTCAGGCAAGGTCGGCCAGCAGACCCATGTCCGCGATGATCGCCCGAGCGGCGCGCAGAGTGGGGATCGCCTGGACCGCTCCGCTGCCCTCGCCGAGCCGCAGGCCCAGGTCGACGATCGGCGTCAGCCCGAGCGCCTTCAACGCGACCGCCTGCGACGGCTCCGTCGACCGGTGCCCGGCCAGCCACCACCGCACCGCCTCCGGCGCGATCTCCGCGGCCACCACGGCCGCGGCGGCGGAGAACACCCCGTCCAGCAGCACCGGCACCCCGCGGACGGCGCCCTGCACCAGGAAACCGGCCGTCGCTGCGGCGCACGCGCTGCCCAGCGCCGTGAGCAGCTCGAACGGGTCCGACACCCGCTCCCCGGCCCGCTGCACCGCGGCCCGGACCACCGCGACCTTCCGCGCGCGCCCAGCCTCGTCGACACCCGTCCCGGTGCCGACGACCTCTTCGGCGGGCACCCCGAGCGCCGCGGCGACCAGGGCCGCCGCCACCGCGGTGTTGCCGATCCCCATGTCACCGGGGATGAGCAGGTCCGCGCCGTCGTCCACCTCGGCGTCGGCGACCCGGCGGCCGACCTCGAAGGCCCGCGCCGCCTCGCCCGGCTCCAGCGCGTCCTCGGCCTCGATCGACCCGGAACCGCGCCGGACCTTCCACGCCCGCACTTCCGCGGGCACGTCGGACAGGTCGTCGTCGACGGCGATGTCCAGCACCCGGACCCCCGCGCCGACCTCGCGGGCCAGCACGTTCACCCCGCTCTTGCCCGCCAGGAACACCCGCACCATCGCCGCGGTCACCTCGCGCGGGTACGCCGACAGCCGGCTCACCCCGTGGTCCCCGGCGAACACGACCACCCGCGGCCGCTCGATCGGCGGCGGCGGGACCTGCCCGGACGCGGCGCACAGCCACGCGGCGAGCTCCTCCAGCCGCCCCAGCGCGCCGACGGGTTTGACCAGCGCGTCCAGCCGTTCCAGTGCGGCGGCGTGCGCGGCCGCGTCCGGTGCGGGGATGTCGAAGCTGGTCACAGCCGAGCCCTTTCGTCGAGGTGCAGGACGCGCCCCGCCACCACCAGCTGGACGCTGTCCGCCTGGGCCGCGACGCGGTCGTTGAGCGCACCCAGCACATCACGGAACAGCCGTCCGGAGGCTGTCGCGGGCACCACACCCATGCCGACCTCGTTGGTCACCGCCACGATCGGCACGTGCGCGATCCGCCACGCCTCGAGGAACTCCTCCATCCGCTCGTCCAGCCGCAGTTCCCAGCCGTTCTTCGCGTCCCACGCGCCGACGTCGCCGAGCACCCGCGTGACCCAGGTGCCGAGACAGTCGATCAGCAGCGGCCGCGACGCTTTCCGGACCGTCGTGGCGAGGTCGCCGGTTTCGACCGTGCGCCAGTTCGCCGGTCTGCGGGCCTGGTGCAGCGCGATCCGCGCCGCCCATTCGGGGTCGTCGCCGGCAGGCACCGGACCGGGCGCGACGTAGACGACTTCGGGATGGCGGGCCATCAGACGCTCGGCGTGGCGCGACTTGCCCGAGCGGACCCCGCCCAGGACCAGCACCTTCGCCTCGTCGTCCCCGTACCGGCGGAGCAGCCGGGCGGCGGCCTCCAATGAGGCGGCCAGCCGCTGGGTCAGCTTGGTCATACCCGGCATTGTCGTGCACGGGCTACCGTCCCGTGTGTGGTGTATGCAAGATCGTTGACCGCGGTCGGCCTCGTGGCCGGTTATGCGCTGGACGCGGCCTTCGGTGATCCGCGCCGCGGGCATCCGGTCGCCCTGTTCGGGCGCGCGGCGAAGGCGCTGGAGCAACGCGTCTGGGCCGATTCGCGGGCCCGCGGCGCCGCATACGCCGTGACCTGCGTCGGTGCCGCGGCGGGGCTCGGCGTGCTCGCCCAGGCCGCCGCCCGGCGGCCGTTCGCCCGCGTCGCGGTGACGGCGCTCGCCACGTGGACCGTGCTCGGCGGCCGGGGCCTGGCGGCGGAGGGGGAGGCGATGGCGGTCCGGCTCGAATCGGGCGACGTGCCCGCCGCGCGGCAGCGGCTGGGGCACCTGTGCGGCCGCGACGCCGCCGAACTGGACGAGAAGGGCCTGGCCAGGGCCGCGACCGAGTCGATCGCCGAGAACACCAGCGACGCCGTCGTCGCGCCGCTGGTGTGGGGCGCGGTGGCCGGGGTGCCCGGGCTGCTCGCGTACCGGGCGCTCAACACGCTCGACGCGATGGTCGGGCACCGCACGCCGCGCTTCGAGCGGTTCGGCTGGGCCGCGGCGCGCGGTGACGACCTCGCCAACCTGCTGCCCGCCCGCCTGGGCGCGCTCGCCACCGCCGCGTGCGCGCGCGTGGTGGGCGGCCGCCCCGGCCGGTCGCTCGCGGTGTGGCGGCGCGATGCCGCGCGGCACCCGAGCCCGAACGCCGGGCAGATCGAGGCCGCCTTCGCGGGCGCGCTCGGCGTGCGGCTGGGCGGCGTCAACACCTACGCCGGCCGGGTCGAGGACCGGGGCGCGCTCGGCGACGGCCCGGCACCGGACGCGGGCGACCTGCGGCGCGCCGTGCGGTTGTCCCGCGCGGTCGGGCTGGCCGCGCTCGCGCTGGCCGCGGCGGTGGCGCGATGAGGGGCTTGCTGGTCGCCGGGACCACTTCGGACGCCGGGAAGAGCCTCGTCACCGCGGGCATCTGCCGGTGGCTCGCGCGCCGCGGGCTGCGGGTGGCGCCGTTCAAGGCGCAGAACATGTCGAACAACTCGATGGTCTGCGCCGACGGCGCGGAGATCGGGCGCGCGCAGTGGCTGCAGGCGGTCGCGGCCGGGGTGGAGCCGGAGGCCGCGATGAACCCGGTGCTGCTGAAACCGGGCAGCGACCGGCGCAGCCACGTCATCGCGCTCGGCAAGCCGTTCGGGACGCTGGAAGCGGGCGAGTTCGCCACCGGCCGCCGTGAACTGGCGCGCGTCGCCTTCGAGGCCTTCGAGGAGCTGCGCACGCGGTTCGACGTCGTCGTGTGCGAGGGCGCGGGCAGCCCCGCCGAGATCAACCTGCGCCAGGGCGACTACGTGAACATGGGACTGGCGCGGCGGTTCGGGCTGCCGGTCGTGGTGGTCGGCGACATCGACCGCGGCGGCGTGCTGGCCGCGATGTACGGCACGGTCGCGTTGCTGGAGCCCGCGGACCAGGCGCTGCTCGCCGGCTGGGTGGTGAACAAGTTCCGCGGTGACGAGGCGTTGCTCCGGCCCGGACTGGACCGGCTCGCGGAGCTGACGCACCGGCCGTTGCTGGGGGTGCTGCCCTGGCTGGACGGGGTGTGGATCGACTCGGAGGACGCGCTCGCCGCGGCGGGCTGGCGGCACGAGCAGCAGGCCACCGGTGGTCTGCGGGTTGCCGTGGTGCGGTTCCCGCGCGCGTCGAACGCGACCGACGTGGACGCGCTCGCCGCCGAGCCGGGCGTGACGGTCACGCTGACCGCGGACCCGGACACCGTGCGGGCCGCGGACCTGGTGGTGCTGCCCGGAACGCGCGCCACAGTGGGCGATTTGCGGTGGTTGCGGGAGCGTGGCTTGGAGCCGGCGCTGGCCGCGCGGGCCGCCGCCGGGCGGCCGGTGCTCGGCATCTGCGGCGGTTACCAGATGCTGGCGGAGACCATTGTGGACGATGTCGAGTCGGGCGCGGGCACGGTGCCGGGGCTCGGCCTGCTGCCGACGCGGGTGTCGTTCAGCGCGGACAAGGTGCTCGGCAGGCCGGTCGCGCGGTGGCGCGGGCACGAGGTCGCGGCCTACGAGATCCACCACGGCAGCGCGACGCCGACTGGTGCGGCCGAGCCGTTCTTGGACGGCTGGCGCCGCGGCGCGGTATGGGGCACGACCTGGCACGGCACCCTGGACAACGACGGTTTCCGCCGGGCGTGGCTCGCCGAGGCGGCGGCGCAGGCCGGGGTGAGTTGGTCCCCGGCCGGGGACGCGCCCGGGTTCGCCACCCTGCGCGAGTCGATGCTGGACCGGCTCGCGGACGCCGTCGAGGAGCGCCTGGACACGGATGCCTTGCTGCGGTTGATCGAGCGTGGGGCGCCGGAGGGGCTGCCCGGCGTGCGCTGAGCGTGGTGCTCGCCTGTGGTCGCTGCCGCTGGGATGGGCCGGGGATGTGGTGGTGCGGTTGCGGCTGTCCGGGGCACGGTGTGCTGGGTGGGGTGAGTGGCGCTCGCCTGCGGGGCCGGCGCCGGTGCGCTTGGTGTGAGCGTGGCTTGCCCGCGGTGCTGGCACCGGGGTTCGGCTGGGCGGATGTGGTCGAGCGACGGTTGCGGCGGTTCGGGCGCGGCCTGCCGGGTGGTGCCAGTGCGGGCTGAACGCGGCCAGCGGGTTTCAGCTCAGACGAGCGTCACCCGCACGCCCTCGAGTTCGAAGGCCGACACCAGGCTCGGCTCGGCGGCCGAATCGGTGATCAGCAGGTCGATGTCGAGCGTCGGGCAGATGCGGGCGAACGCGTAGGCGCCCAGTTTCGAGCTGTCGGTCACCACCACGACCTTCTTCGCGCGGTGCGCCAGCAGCTTGTTGATCGCCGCCTCGGATTCGTGGTGCGCGTAGGCGCCCCGCAGCGGGTCGACGGCGTCCACCCCGATGAACGCGAGGTCCAGGCTGACCTCCTCCAGCACCATCCCCGCCAGGTGCCCGGTCAGCTCGAACGACTGCGGCCGCGCCACCCCGCCGGTGCTGACCAGCCGGATGCTCTGCCGCACGGTCAGCTCGTGCGCGATGTTCACCGCGTTCGTCACCACCGTCAGCACCGGCGAACTGCCGCGGTCGTTGAAATCCGGGCGGCTGGCGATCGCCCTGCTGACCTCGGTCGTGGTGGTGCCGCCGTTGAACCCGATCACCATTCCCCGATTCACCAGCCGGGCCGCGGCCTCGGCGATGCGGCGCTTTTCCACCGAGTGCCGGTCGGCGTGGTTGCGGCCGGGGAGGTTGTAGGCGACGTTGCCGGGCACGGCGCCGCCCCGGGCTCTGGTGAGCAATTGGCGGCCTGCCAAATGATCGAGATCGCGCCGGATCGTGGCGGGGGAAACGTTCAGTTTCGCCGCCGCTTGGTCTACCTCGATCCGCCCCTGCTGCCCGATCATTTCGAGCAGCGTGTTCAGCCGCTCATGCCTGTCCACGCATAAGTAATACCGCCTCGCGCGCGCCTTGGAAACCCGATCACCGCAACAGCCCGCCGCGAGGAAATCCGGCGGGCTGTCGGAATTTCACTCACAGACTCCGCAGGAAGGCAAGTGACGGCATGAAGAAATACTCGCCGCCCTTCATCGTGACCGCCTGCGGAATGGGATCGGTCGCCTCGACCACGTTGTTGTGGCCCCATTCCGGGGCGTATTTCTGCGGTGCCCGCGCGCCCTGCCCGATGACCGGGTCGAGACCCGGCCGCGAACCGTCCGGCGGGAACGGGAACGCGGGGTTGTCCGCCCAGATCTGCTGCGTGAACTCGAACTGGTTGCCCAGGTTCGAGTTGAAGGCCATGAACAGCAGGCCGACGTCCTTCGCCGGGCGCAGCCGCGGCGGCAGGTCCGCGTTCGGGTCGTCGTGGCGGCGGCCGTAGGTCTGGCCGCGCCGGGCCATCAGGTGCTTGCGCTCCTCCTCCGGCGCCTCCGCGCCGCCCGAACCACGGGGGTTGGTCTTGCGGATGTGCGCGTGGAACGGGCACTTCTGGCCCAGTTTGTCGCTGTCGTAGCTGAAGTCGTTGCCGACCGGGTGGTGCGAGCCGGGCGCGCTCTGCACGGTCAGCGGGGTGCCGTCCTCGAACCGGCCGACCAGCATCGCGCCTGCCCGCTCCCGGTCCTCGCCGCGCAGCCCGAGGTCGTGCGCGAGATCGCGCTCGGCCTCCTTGAACAGCCGGACGTTCTGCTCCAGCTTGCGGAACACGAAGTAGCTTCCGAAGTGGACGGTCGGGTCCGGCGCGGCCGGGTCGGGCACGAGGACCTGCTCCAGCGGCGCCGAGGGGTCCCAGTCGTTGACGCCGTCGGTGGTGTCCCGCTCGGCGTCGACGTCCTCGGTGAGGAACACCGGCTGGCTGCGCCCGTCGACGTAGCCGAAGTGCTCGATGCCGTCACCGTTCGCGTTGGCGAGCCCGAGCCCGGACTCCTCGCCCAGCACGATCACCGACGCCGGGCGCAGCGCCTCGACCTGGCGGCGCAGGGTGCGGACCGGTCCGGCGGCCGCGTCGCCGAGGAGGAGCACGGCGTCGATCGTCTGCTGGTAGTGGCCCTCCCACTCGGTGACGGCCGGGTCGGCGAGCTTCTCGACCGCCGCCTTCGCGCCCGCGGTGAACGACGGGTCGGCCGGCGCGGTGACGCCGAGCGTGGCGTAGCCGTGTGCGGTCAGGCCGACGCCCAGGTAGGGCGTGCCGCCTGTCTTCGTGAGCTTGTGCGCCTCGACCTCCTGCAGGTGGGTCCGTGCGGACTTCATCAGCCCGCTCAGCCCCTTCAGTAAGGCGCGGGCTTCGGCGGGGTCGCCGAAGCCGAGGAACAGCACGGTGAGGCGGTCCCGGACGTGCGCCTTCAGGATGTTCGGCTGCAGCTCGTCCAGCATGGCGGCCGCTTCACCGGTGGCGGACTTCCAGGACAGCGTGGTGGACAGGTCGACAGGCATGTACGCCCCCTCTTGGCTTCTCCCCAGTTACGGTGGCGGCGCCGCGAGGCCCCTGTCGTGCGGCGCCGTCACCTGCTCCTAAGTCGCGCTGAGTGGCGGCCAAGTACGGATCGGGCGGGTTTTCACCCGATCGGCTCAGGGGTCGAACGGGTCGGCGTCACTCTCCAGGCGTGCGCGCAGCCGGTCCAGGTCGGCGCGCGTCCACGTGTCCGGGCCGGGTTCGAGGTAGGTCTGCGTGATCGCGACCAGGCCGAGCGCGGGCCCCGGCGATCGTGGCCGCGGTGCGCTGCTCCGCCAGTTCCGGCGTGGTGGTCGCCTTCGTGATCAGGCCACGCACCAGCGCGTTGCCGAGGTGGGCGATGGTCTCGAACGACACGCCTGCCGGCCGCAGCCCGAGCAGGTCCGCCACCCCGCGGTGGCTGCGCGCGATCCGGGCGGTGAACGTGCGCTCCGAGTCGGCCAGCGCCGCGACGACCTGGTCGCGGAGGTCCCCGTCGGGAAGGCCGGCTGCGGTCGCGGTCAGCGCCAGGTAGGTCTGCCACACCGGCGAGCCGAGCAGGTGCCGGAAGTCCTGGAGCGCGCTCTCGCGGACCAGCTCCGCGGCGGCGGCGCGGCGGCCGTCCGGGGTGGTGAGCGTGTCCAGCCGCGCGAGGAGGATCCGCCGGACCAGGGCGCCTGCCGCCTCCCCGCCCGTCGCGCCGAGCGGGGCCTGGCCGCGGGCGAGTTCGAGGAGGAGGTCGCCGAGGAAGGCCTCCGTGTTCGGCCACTTCCGGTACACCGCGCTGCGCGCGTCGCCGGCCTGGCGGATCAGCTCCTCGAACGGGAGGTGGTCCAGGCCGACCGTGAGCCCGGTGCGGGCCACGACCTCGGCCGCGGTGGCCAGCATGCGTCGCTGCGTCTCCTGGTCGGAACCGGGCAGCCGCGACGCTGTGGGCCGGGCTGGTGCTGCAACTGGGCACGATCGCGGCGGCAGTCGCCTCGGCGGATTCGCTGGCGGAGCACCTGCGCGGGTGTATGCCGCCTACCGGCCGGACGAGGCCGGCCAGGCTGCGCCGCTGGTCCCGCGTACCTGGTGACGGTGGGGGTGCTGGGCGCGCTCGGCTGGCTCGGGACGGTGTGGGCGCACCGCCGCGGCCGCCGCTGGGCGTGGCCGCTGGCCGTGACGCTGCTGGTGCTCGGCACGGCGCTGGCGGTGACGAACCTGACGATCACCGAATACGGCGGGCAGTTGGTGCCGACGTGGCTCGGCGTGGTGGGACTGGCGCCGTCGATCGCGGGGCTGGTGGCGGTGATACTGCTCCGCCCTGAGCGCGACGCTTGACGGTGGCGGAATTCGCACCGCTGAATGTAGAACTCGCCACGCTGAACGTGGGACTCGCGTGCGTGAGCGTGGGACTCGTGAAGAGCTGGGCTCGGGGCGGGCCGTCGTGGCTTCGTTGCCGCGGCGGCCCGCCCCGGGGCTCTAGGCGATCGGCCGGTCCGTCGGCGCGATCGGCGCCGGCAGGACGTTCCGGCCGGTCAGGTAGGCGTCCACACCGGCCGCGGCGGAGCGGCCCTCGGCGATCGCCCACACGATCAGCGACTGCCCGCGGCCCATGTCACCGGCCACGAACACGTTCTCCACGCTGGTGCGGAAATCCGCGTCCCGCGCGACGTTGCCGCGCGCGTCCAGCTCCACGCCGAGCTGCTCGAGCAGGCCTTCGCGCTGCGGGCCGACGAAGCCCATCGCCAGCAGCACCAGCTGCGCGGGCAGCTCCCGCTCGGTGCCCTCGACCTCGACGAACTTCCCGCCCTCGTTGCGGACCTCGACCAGCCGCAGCGCCCGCAGGTTCCCGTCCTCGTCGGCGAGGAACTCCTGCGTGCTCACCGAGTACAGCCGCTCGCCGCCCTCCTCGTGCGCCGAGGACACCCGGAAGATCATCGGGTACGTCGGCCACGGGTGGGCCTCCGACCGGGTCTCCGGCGGGCGGGGCATGATCTCCAGCTGCGTCACCGAAAGCGCGCCCTGCCGGTGCGACGTGCCGACGCAGTCCGCGCCGGTGTCACCGCCGCCGATCACCACGACGTGCTTGCCCTCGGCCGAAATCGGTGACGACTCCAGCTCGCCCGACGCCACCCGGTTCGCCAGCGGCAGGAACTCCATCGCCTGGTAGATGCCCGGGATGTCGCGGCCCTTGACCGGCAGGTCGCGCCACGCGGTCGCGCCACCGGCCAGCACCACCGCGTCATACTCAGTCCGCAGCTCTTCCGCCGTGATGTCGACGCCGACGTTCACGCCGGTGCGGAACTCCGTACCCTCGGCCCGCATCTGGTCCAGCCGCCGGTCCAGCCTGCGCTTCTCCATCTTGAACTCGGGGATGCCGTACCGCAGCAGCCCGCCGATCGCGTCGGCCCGCTCGAACACGACCACGTCGTGCCCGGCGCGGGTCAGCTGCTGCGCCGCCGCCAGACCGGACGGACCGGACCCGACCACCGCGACCTTCTTGCCGGTGCGCGTCTTCGGGGGCTGCGGCGTGATCCAGCCCTCCTCCCACGCGCGGTCCACGATGGAGATCTCGACCCGCTTGATCGTCACCGGGTCGTCGTTGATCCCCAGCACGCACGCGGTCTCGCACGGCGCCGGGCACAGCGTCCCGGTGAACTCCGGGAAGTTGTTCGTGGCGTGCAGCCGCTCGATCGCGTCGCGCCAGTCGTCGCTCCAGACCAGCGTGTTCCACTCCGGGATCAGGTTGCCCAGCGGGCAGCCCTGGTGGCAGAACGGGATGCCGCAGTCCATGCAGCGGCCGGCCTGCTTCTCCAGCTTGCTGGACGCGAAGTCCTCGTACACCTCGCGCCAGTCGAGCAGCCGCAACGGCACCGGCCGGGTCTTCGGCGTCTCGCGCGGCGTCGTCAGAAAACCCTTGGGGTCAGCCATGTGCGGCCTCCATGATGGCTTCGTTCACGTCCCGGCCCTCGCGCTCGGCTTCCGCCTGCGCGGCCAGGACCCGCTTGTAGTCCTTGGGCATGACCTTGGCGAACCGGGCGATCGTGGTCTCCCAGTCGGCCAGCAGCTCCCGCGCCACCGGCGACTCGGTCTCCACGAAGTGCGCCTCGACCGCGTCCCGCAGGAACTCGACGTCCTCGTCGTCCAGCGGGTCCACGTCGACCATCTCCGGGTTCACCCGCAGCGGCGACAGGTCGAGCACGTAGGCGATCCCGCCGGACATGCCCGCGGCGAAGTTGCGGCCGGTCGGCCCGAGCACGACCACGCGACCGCCGGTCATGTACTCGCAGCCGTGGTCGCCGACGCCCTCCACGACGGCCAGCGCGCCCGAGTTGCGCACGCAGAACCGCTCGCCGACTTTGCCGCGCAGGAAGATCTGCCCGCCGGTCGCGCCGTAGCCGATCACGTTGCCCGCGATGATGTTCGCGGACGTGTCGAACTTCGCTTCCTTGGGCGGCCGCACGATGATGCGGCCACCGGAGAGGCCCTTGCCCACGTAGTCGTTGCCGTCGCCGAACAGCCGCAGCGTGATGCCCTTCGGGATGAACGCGCCGAACGACTGGCCGGCGGTGCCGGTGAAGGTCACGTCGATCGTGTCGTCCGGCAGGCCCTCGCCGCCCCACCGCTTGGTCAGCTCCGACCCGAGCATGGTGCCGACGGTCCGGTTCACGTTGCGCACCGGCAGTTCCAGCCGCACCTTGTCGCCGGAGTTCAGCGCGCCCTCGGCGAGCTGGATCAGCGTGTTGTCCAGCGCCTTCTCCAGGCCGTGGTCCTGCTTGACCACCTGGTGCCGCGCGGCGCGCGGCTCCAGCTCGGGCACGTGGAAGATCGGCGACAGGTCCAGCCCGCGCGCCTTCCAGTGGTCGACCGCGGGACGGGTGTCGAGCACCTCGGCGTGCCCGACGGCCTCCTCGATCGACCGGAAGCCCAGCCGCGCCAGGTACTCGCGCACCTCCTGCGCGATGAACTCGAAGAAGTTCACCACGTACTCGGCCTTGCCGCTGAACTTCTCGCGCAGCTTCGGGTTCTGCGTCGCGACGCCGACCGGGCAGGTGTCCAGGTGGCAGACGCGCATCATGATGCAGCCGGACACCACCAGCGGCGCGGTCGCGAAACCGAACTCCTCGGCGCCGAGCAGCGCGGCGATCACCACATCGCGGCCGGTCTTGAGCTGGCCGTCGGTCTGCACCACGATCCGGTCGCGCAGCCGGTTGGCCAGCAGCGTCTGCTGCGTCTCGGCCAGGCCCAGCTCCCACGGGCCGCCCGCGTGCTTGATCGAGGACAGCGGCGAGGCGCCGGTGCCGCCGTCGTGACCGGAGATCAGCACGACGTCCGCGTGCGCCTTCGACACACCCGCCGCGACCGTGCCGACGCCGACCTCGGACACCAGCTTCACATGGATGCGGGCCGCCGGGTTGGCGTTCTTCAGGTCGTGGATCAGCTGCGCCAGGTCCTCGATCGAGTAGATGTCGTGGTGCGGCGGCGGGGAAATCAGGCCCACACCCGGCGTGGAGTGCCGCGTCTTGGCGATCCACGGGTACACCTTCGCGCCGGGCAGCTGGCCGCCCTCGCCGGGCTTCGCGCCCTGCGCCATCTTGATCTGGATGTCGTCGGCGTTGACCAGGTACTCGCTGGTGACGCCGAACCGGCCGCTAGCGACCTGCTTCACGGCGCTGCGCCGCTCCGGGTCGTACAGCCGCTCCGGGTCCTCGCCGCCCTCACCGGTGTTGGACTTGCCGCCCAGCCGGTTCATCGCGATCGCCAGCGTCTCGTGCATCTCCTGCGAGATCGAGCCGTAGGAGATGGCGCCGGTGGCGAACCGCTTGACGATCTCGGAGACCGGCTCGACCTCCTCGATCGGCACCGGCGGGCGCACGCCCTCCTTCAGCTCGAACAGGCCGCGCAGCGTGAACAGCTTCTTCGACTGCTCGTCGACGGCGTTCGTGTACTCCTTGAACACCTCGTAGCGGCCGGTGCGCGTGGAGTGCTGCAGCTTGAAGACCGTGTGCGGGTTGAACAGGTGCGGCTCGCCCTCGCGCCGCCACTGGTAGTCCGAGCCGATCTCCAGCTCGCGGTGGTTCGGCCGGAACCCGTCGCGCGGGAACGCGCGGGCGTGCCGCTGCCGGACCTCCTCGTGCAGCACGTCGAAGCCGACGCCGCCCAGCCGCGAGGTAGTGCCGGTGAAGCAGGTGTCGATGACCTCCTGCGACAGGCCGAGCGCCTCGAAGATCTGCGCGCCGGTGTAGGAGGCCACAGTGGACACTCCCATCTTCGACATGGTCTTGCGGACGCCCTTGCCCAGCGCCTTGATCAGGTTGCGGGTCGCCTGCTGCGCGGTGACGCCCGGGATCTTGCCGTCGCGGGCCAGCTCCTCGACCGTGGCCATCGCCAGGTACGGGTTGACCGCGGCGGCGCCGTAACCCAGCAGCAGCGCGATGTGGTGCACCTCGCGGGCGTCGGCGGTCTCGGCGATGATGCCGACCTGCGTGCGGGTCTTCTGCCGCACCAGGTGGTGGTGCACCGCGCCGGTGAGCAGCAGCGACGGGATGGCCGCGTGGTCGGCGTCGACCCCGCGGTCGGACAGCACGATCAGCCGCGCGCCCTCGGAGATCGCGTTGGACACCTCGGTGCGGATCTCCTCCAGGCGCGCCAGCAGCGCGTCCCCGCCGCCGTGCACGTCGTAGAGACCGTGAATGGTGACGGCGGTGAACTCCGGCAGGTCGCCGTCGTCGTTGATGTGCACCAGCTTGGCCAGCTCGTCGTTGTCCAGCACCGGGAACGGCAGGACGACGCGGCGGCACGACTCGCCGGTGGCCTCCAGCAGGTTCGGCTGCGCGCCGAGCTGGGTGCCCAGCGACGTCACCAGCTCCTCGCGGATCGCGTCCAGCGGGGGGTTGGTGACCTGGGCGAACAGCTGGATGAAGTAGTCGAAGATCGGCCGCGGGCCGGACGACAGCGGCGCGAGCGGCGAGTCGTTGCCCATCGAGCCGATCGGCTCGGCGCCGGATTTCGCCATCGGCGACAGCAGCGTGTCCAGCTCTTCTTCGGTGTAGCCGAAGGCCTGCTGGCGGCGCACCAGCGACGCGTGCGTGGGCACCTCGCGCTCGCGCTCGGGCAGCTCTTCCAGGCGCACCAGGCCCTGGTCGACCCAGTCGCCGTACGGGTGCTCGGCGGCCAGCTGCCCCTTGATCTCCTCGTCGTCGATGATGCGGCCCTCGGCCGTGTCGACGAGGAACATGCGGCCCGGCTCCAGCCGGCCCTTCTTCACGATCGTCGACTGGTCCAGCTCCAGCACGCCGACCTCGCTGGCGAGCACGACCAGGCCGTCCTCGGTGACCCAGTACCGCGCCGGGCGCAGGCCGTTGCGGTCCAGCACCGCGCCGATCTGGGTGCCGTCGGTGAACGACACCAGCGCCGGGCCGTCCCACGGCTCCATCAGCGTGGAGTGGAACTCGTAGAAGGCGCGGCGCGCCTCGTCCATCTCCTCGTGGTTCTCCCAGGCTTCGGGGATCATCATCAGCACCGCGTGCGGCAGGCTGCGGCCGCCCAGGTGCAGCAGTTCGAGGACCTCGTCGAAGCTCGCCGAGTCGCTCGCGCCGCGGGTGATGATCGGGTAGATCCGCTTGAGGTCACCCGGGATCAGGTCGGTGGACAGCATCGACTCGCGCGCGTCCATCCAGTTCCGGTTACCGCGCAGCGTGTTGATCTCGCCGTTGTGCGCCACGTACCGGTACGGGTGGGCCAGCGGCCACGACGGGAACGTGTTGGTGGAGAAGCGGGAGTGCACCAGCCCGATCGCGCTCGTCACGCGCTCGTCGGTCAGGTCCGGGAAGAACCGCGGTACCTGCGGCTCGGTGAGCATTCCCTTGTAGACGATCGTCCGGGCGGACAGGCTCGGGAAGTACACGTCCTCGTCGGCCAGCAGGTGCTCGGCGCGCTTGCGCACGCAGAACGCGGCGCGCTCCAGGTCCAGCCCGGTGCGCAGGCCTTCGCGCGAGGCCAGGAACAGCTGCGCGAAGTGCGGCATGGTCGAGGCCGCGGTCGGCCCGACGTGCTCGGTGTCCACCGGGACCTCGCGCCAGCCCAGGACCCGCAGGCCCTCCTCCGCGACGAGGCCCTCGATCGCGCTCATCGCACGGCCACGAGCGGTCTCGTCGACCGGCAGGAACGCGGTGCCCACGGCGTAATGGCCCGCTTCGGGCAGCTCGAAGTCGACGACCTCGCGGAAGAACGCGTCCGGGACCTGGATCAGGATGCCCGCGCCGTCGCCGGTCTCCGGTTCCGCTCCTCTGGCGCCACGGTGTTCGAGGTTGCGCAGGGCCGTCAGGGCCTTGGTGACGATGTCGTGGCTGCGTCGGCCGGACATATCGGCGACGAACGCGACACCGCAGGCATCGTGCTCGTATTGCGCGTCGTACAAGCCTTCCGGCTTGCGAACACTGTGGCGGGTCACGGCTGGCCGTCTCCTCACACGTGGGCGCGGCACGGGCTGTTGTTAACGCAACAGCCCTCCTGCGCGATGGTCAGTCGAGAGCAGAAGTCCGAGTCGCCTGAACGAGGGCAGGACTCGGCACACCGGCCACACGTCGTTGGGTGGCCGCCGGTCGGCACGTCTTCGGGCCGCTGGCGCGCATCAGCGAGTTCCCCGGGTTGTGGTGGGCGGGTTCCCGCGGCGCGCCAGTTACCCCCGGGTTCGCCGGGTCTTATGACAGTAGTGTGAACTCGCCGTTATCGACATACGTCGAGCGGACCTCGTGGCATATGCCATACGGACGTTGACGCGACAGCCTCCGGTGTGGAAGTACCGTTGCACCAGCGTTGACCTGCGCAAAGATGTGCCGGTGGGGTGCCGTGATCGATTCACCGGTTCGAGTGAGTGTCCGATTAAGTAATCAAGGTGTTACGGACGCGGAGCGCCTTCCGGCCGGGATACTCGGGGTCATGGACGGCCTGGCGATGCGTTTCCTCGGCCACTCGACGGTCCGACTGGAGATCGCCGGCCGGGTCGTGCTGACCGACCCCGTGCTGACGCGCACGGTGGGTGGGCTGGTGCGAGTCGCGCCGCCGCTGGACCCCGCCGCCTACGCCGACGTCGATCTGGTGCTGATCTCCCACCTGCACGGCGACCACCTGCACGCGCCGTCGCTGCGGCTGCTGGGGCGGGACGTGCCGATCGTGGTGCCGCGCGGGGCCGGCGCGTGGATGCGGCGGCGGGGGTTTTCGGCGGTGGCGGAACTGGACATCGGGGAGCAGTTGCCGTTCGGCGACCTGCGGGTGACCGCGGTGCCGGCGGACCACTCGGGGCACCGCTGGGGGCCGCGTTTCACGCACGGCCCGCAGGCCCGCGCGAACGGTCATGTCGTGGAGGCGCCGGGGGTGCGGGTGTACGTCGCCGGGGACACGGACCTGTACCCGGGGATGGCCGAGCTCGGCCCGGTGGACGTGGCGTTGCTGCCGGTGTGGGGATGGGGGCCGAACCTCGGCCCCGGGCACCTGGACCCGACGCGGGCCGCGGAGGCGGTCGCACTGGTGCAGCCGCGCGTGGCGGTGCCCGTGCACTGGGGGACGCTGGCCGTCCCCGGCCTGGCGCGAACCCCCCGCATGCGGCGGTTGCTGGTCGCACCGCCACGAACGTTCGCGGCGGAGGTGGCGGACCGCGGCCTGCCGACCACGGTGGCCCTCACGGAGCCCGGCGAGCCGGTGCAGCTGCACAGGTCCCCCCGATGAGGCCACCCGCAGAGCCCGCAACCGCGGACTTCGCCCGCCTGAGCGTGGGACTCGCGGGGTGGTGCGCGAGTTCCGCGCTCGTCGGTGTGAGATCGGCGATCGTCGGCGCGGCGGTCACCGGGCCGGGGCGGGTGCGTGATGGGGTGGCTGGGTGAACTGGACCGACCTCTCCAGTGTCGGCTACCCGACCCTCTTCCTGGGCGTCCTCGTCGGCTCGATCGTGCCGATCGTCCCGACCGGGGCCGTCGTCGGTGCGGCGGCCGCGATCGCCATGACGACCGGGCACCTGTCGTTGCCCTTGGTGCTGCTGCTGGCCGCTGCGGGCGCGATGGTGGGTGACGTCGTGACCTTCGCCGTCGCGCGGCTGGGCAGTGACGCGGCGGTCCGCTGGCTGGCCCGCGGGCAGAAGCCGGAACGTCTCGTCGCGGCCCGGCGGCGGTTCGCGCGGCAGGGGTGGCAGCTCGTGGTCGTCGGGCGGTTGCTGCCGGCCGGGCGCATCCCCGTGCTGCTGGCCGCGGGCGCGATCGCCTACCCGTGGCGACGGCTGTTGCCCGCGACGGCCGTGGCGTGCGTGCTGTGGGCGGTCGCGTACGCGTTGCTCGGCGTGCTCAGCGGCGGCCTGTTCGACTCGCCGCTCGTCGCGACGTTGCTGGCCGCCGTGCTGGTCTTGCTGGTCACCGGGGTGATCAACCTGGTGGCGAAGCGCCGCAGGGAAAGGGTGGGGAACCGGGGATGACAACGGCGGAGAGGGGCCGGCTGTTCCGGCGTGGACGGTCGCTCGCGCGGTTCGCCCTGGTGTGGCTGACCACGTCGCTCGCGCTCGTCGGCATGGACGACCTGCTCGACGGCTTCGCGATGCCGGACTGGTGGCAACCACTGGTGTGCGGCCTGCTGCTGAGCCTGCTGACCGCCGTGGTGTGGCCGCAAGTCCTGCGGGTCGCGTTGCCGCTGGCGTTGTTCACGCTCGGCATCGGCAGCTTCCTGGTGCTCGGCGCGGGCGCGGTGGCGGCGTTCGCGGTCGTGCCGGGGGTCGAGGTCAACGGGCTGCGCACCGGGTTCCTCGTCGTGGTCGGGGTGTCCGCGGTCAGCGGCGTGGTGTCGAGCGTGCTGGCCATCGACGAGGACGAGGTGTTCTTCCGCCGCGCCCGCCGTCGGTCGCGCCGCTGCCCGGACCCCGGACCGGACCTGCCGCCCGGGCTGATCTTCCTGCAGGTCGACGGCCTCGGGTACGACGTCGTGCGCCGCGCGGTGCGGGACGGCGACATGCCGACCCTGGCGCGCTGGCTCGCCGAGGACAGCCACGCGCTGGTGCGCTGGCAGACCGATTGGAGCTCGCAGACCGGCGCGAGCGTGTGCGGCATCCTGCACGGCTCCAACCACGACATCCTCGGCTTCCGCTGGTACGAAAAGGACCGCGACCACGTGATGGCGTGCGCCCACCCGCGCGACGCGGCCGAGATCGAGCGGCGGCACTCGAACGGCCGCGGCCTGCTCGCCGTGGACGGCGCCAGCCACGGCAACCTCTTCACCGGCGACGCGCCCCACGTCAGCCTCACCATGAGCGCCGTGTCCGTGCTGCTGCCCAGAGGCCTGCGCCGACGCCGTGCGGACCGCGTCGGGGCGGGCTACTACGCCTACTTCGCCAACCCGGTGAACGCGTTGCGCACGTTGGGTTCCGCGCTGGTCGACATCGTCCGCGAGATCTCGGCGTCAGCGCGGCAGCGGCGGGCGGGCGTGGTGCCGCGGGTGCCGCGCGGCGGGATCTACCCGGTCGCCCGGACCGGCACCACGGTCATCTCCCGGGACGTCGTGGTGTCCGCGGTGCTGGAGGACATGCTCAACGGCCGCCCCGTGGTCTACGCGGACTTCCTCGGCTACGACGAGGTCGCCCACCACTCCGGCATCGAACGGTTCGACACGCTCGCCGTGCTGCGGGCGATCGACCAGCAGATCGGCCGGCTGCACCGGGCTTCCCGGCTCGGGCCGCGGCCCTACCACCTGGTGGTGCTGTCCGACCACGGGCAGACGCAGGGGTGGGCGTTCGCGCACCGGTTCGGCGAATCGCTGGAGCAGCTGGTAGGGCGGCTGTGCGGCGGGCCGGCCCCGGAAGCGGTTTCCGGCGGCCCGGTCGCCACCCGCCTGCGGGAGCGGGTGACCGGGGCGCGGCGCATCGAGCACCGGCCGCGGGAGGACGAGCGGCACGAGGTGACGCGCGTGGCGCCCGGCGTGGTCGTCGTGGTGTCCGGCCACGTCGGGATGGTGTCGTTCACCGAGCACGACGGCCGGGTCTCGTTGGAGACGATCGAGCGTGAGTACCCGGAGCTGCTGCCCGCGCTCGTCGACCACCCGGGCGTCGGGTTCATGCTGGTGCGCAGCGACGTCCACGGCCCGGTCGTGCTCGGCCGCGACGGCGTCCACCGGCTGGCTTCGGGCGAGGTGCTCGGGGAGGACCCGCTGGCGCTGTACGGGGAGCACGCCGCAGACCTGATCCGCCGCGTGGACACCTTCCCGCACTGCGCCGACATCATGATCAACAGTCGGTGGGACCCGGAGACCGGGGAGGCCTCGCCGTTCGAGATCCACGTCGGCTCGCACGGCGGGCTCGGCGGGGAGCAGGAGCGCGGGTTCCTCATCTACCCCAAGGAGTTCGAGCCGCCCGGTGAGCTGGTGGGGGCCGAGTCGCTGCACCGGTTGTTCCGGGTGTGGCTTACGAAGCTGGGCCATCCCGAGCCCGAGTGAGTCAGCCCGCGAGCGTCACCGAACCCAGGCTGGTGAAGTGTGCCGCCACCCGGGCGCCCGGCGAGATCGGCACGGCGTCGGTGAGGCCGCCGGTCAGCACGATCCACCCCTCCTCCAACGCCAGGCCCCGTTCCGCCAGTGCGTTGGCGGCCAGTGCGAGCGCCTCGCCGGGGTGACCGAGCACCGCCGCGCCGGTCGCGCTGTCCACGATCGCTCCGTCGGCCTCCAGCAGGCACGCCTCCAGCGTCAGGTCCAGCCCGGTGGGCGCGACCCCCACCGAGCCGACCCGGAAGACGCTCGACGAGGCGTTGTCGGCGATGGTGTCCGGTGCGGCGAACCGGAAGTCGGCGTACCGCGAGTCGATGACCTCGATCCCGGCGTACACCCGGTCCACCGCCGCCATCGCGGTGGCCGCCGTCACGCCGGGGCCTGCCAGGCGCGAGCCCAGCACGAACACGATCTCCGGCTCGGCCCGCGGGTGGATCAGCTTCGGCAACGGGTCCGCGGCAGGCAGCACCATGGCGTCGGTCAGCCAGGCCATCACCGGGCGGTCCACGCCCATGCGCTCCTGCTTCGCCTTCGACGTCAGGCCCAGTTTGAGCCCGATGAGTTTTTCGCCCCGCGCGAGCCGCAACCGCAACGCCTCGTCCTGCACCGCATACGCGGTGCGCACGTCCAGGCCGGGCCACTCCTCGGTGATCGGGCCGCGCGCCGTTCCCGCGTCCTCCGCCGCCAGCAGCACCCGCGCCGCCTCGGCGATGCTCCACCCGCTCACGCGTCCTCCTTCGACCCGAACACAGCCGTCACACTGCCCAGCCCCGCCACCGTCGAGACCACCGTGTCACCGGGGCGCAACGGGATCGCCTTCGTCATCGACCCGGGCAGCACCACGTGCCCCGGCTCCAGGTCGATGCCCAGCGGGCCGACGGTGTTCGCCAGCCACACCAGCGCGTTCAGCGGCGACCCGAGCACCGCGCCGCCCGCCCCGGTCGCCACCAGCTCACCGCCCGAGTGCAGCGTGCAGCCGGCCAGGCGCAGGTCCACCGAGGACAGTGCGGTCGGCCTGCTGCCCAGCACCACCCCGCCCGAGGACGCGTTGTCGGCGATGGTGTCGACGATCGAAATGCGCCAGTCCTCGATGCGGGAGTCCACGATCTCCAGCGCGGGCACCACGAAGTCCACGGCACGCACCGCGTCGGCCACCGTCACGCCGGGCCCGGACAGCTTCCGCCCGAGCACGAACGCGATCTCCGGCTCGATCCGCGGCTGCAGGAAGCTGTCGACCGGGATCGGCTGGTGCTCGAGGTGGAACATGGTGCCGGTGAGGTGCCCGTAGTCGGGCTGGTCGACGCCCATCTGACGCTGCATCGCGGCCGAGGCCAGGCCCACCTTGTGGCCCTTGATCTCGTCGCCGCCCTCGGTCCACACGCGCACCTGGTCGAGCTGGATCCGGTAGGCGTCCTCGACGGTCGCGCCCGGGTAGGTCTCGATCAGGGGCGCGATGGGCTTGCCCGCCGCGTAGGCCTGCAGCAGGAGGTCGGCCGCCTCCCGCACCGCTGTCGCATCCATGGCCTGAACTTTCGTGGCCGCCCACGCCGATCGCAACCATCGCGTCCCGCTGGGCGGTACGCGTCAGACCCGCGCCCCCTGGTCCGCCGCGACGATCTCCGCCGCGGTCGGGGCGTTGCCCGGATCGGTGAGCCACTGCAACGCGACCCCGACCAGCAGCGAGTAGTAGTGCGAGCCGACGATCCGCACCCGGTCCGGGTCCGCGTCCGGCCCGAGCCCGGCGAACGCCTGCGCGAGCGCCGTGCGCGCGGCCTGCTGGCCCCGCGCGTTCATCTCGCGGATCTTCTCGTCGTGCTGCAGGTAGGCGACACCCTCGAAGTTCACGAACCACAGCTGCCGGTTCGCCTGGATCGACTCGATGATCCGGCCCCAGCGCGCCTCGTTCGTGTCGCCCTCGCCGAGTGCCTGGAACAGCAGCTCGCCCCACTCGGCGTTCAGGTCGTTCAGCGCCCGC
This sequence comes from Amycolatopsis sp. 3B14, assembly GCF_050958625.1. Classification (NCBI taxonomy): domain Bacteria; kingdom Bacillati; phylum Actinomycetota; class Actinomycetes; order Pseudonocardiales; family Pseudonocardiaceae; genus Amycolatopsis; species Amycolatopsis sp. 3B14. The sequence continues at coordinate 36,454 of NZ_JBHZEN010000011.1, read as the reverse complement.
GTGAGCAGCCCCTCCTTCGACCCGAAGTGGTAGTTGATCGACGCCAGGTTCGCGCCGGAAGCGGCGGCCAGGTCACGCGCGGTGGTGCGCGCGTAGCCGGCGCGGAGGAGGCAGTCCCGTGCCGCGATCAGCAAGTTCTCCCGGTGTCCCATGTGTGCTACCGTATCATATAAACGTTCGTTTTAAACGGACGTTCAAGGGTTGAGGAAGGGATCTGACATGGGGACTCCTGCTGTGCGCATCCGGGGCTTGCGCTGCAGATTCGAAGGGGAAGCGGGGCCGGTCGACGCGCTGCGCGGCATCGACCTGGACGTGCCGAGGGGCTCGTTCACGGCGATCATGGGCCCGTCGGGCTCGGGCAAGACCACGTTGCTGCACTGCGCGGCCGGGCTGCGGACGCCGACCGCGGGCACGGCCGAGCTCGACGGGGTGAGCCTCGCCGGGCTCGACGAGACCAAGCTGGCCGAGCTGCGCCGGCGGCGCGTCGGGTTCGTGTTCCAGGCGTTCAACCTGCTGCCGGCGCTGACCGCGAAGGAGAACGTCGAACTGCCGCTGCGGCTGGACGGGCGCAAGCCCGACCCGCGCCGGACCGCCGCGCTGCTCGAGCGCGTCGGGCTGGGCAACCGCGGCGGCCACCGGCCGGACCAGCTCTCCGGCGGTCAGAAGCAGCGCGTCGCGGTGGCGCGGGCCCTGATCACCGACCCCGAGGTCGTCTTCGCCGACGAGCCGACGGGCGCGCTGGACATCCGCAGCGCCCGCGAGGTCCTGAGCCTGCTGCGCGGGCTCGCCGACCAGGGCCAGACGATCATCATGGTGACGCACGACCCGGTCGCGGCGTCCTTTTCGGACCGGGTGCTGTTCCTGGCCGACGGCCTGATCGTCGACCAGATGGCCCGCCCGGCGGCGGCCGCGGTCGCCAACCGCATGGCGACCCTGGTCGAGTCGGCAGAGCGGGCCGCCGCGATGGGGGTGAACTGACGTGGTGAGCCTCGCCCTGCGGCTGTTCCGCCACCACCGCGGCGCGGCGATCGCCACCGGCCTGATCGCGCTGATCGGGATGGCGCTGGTGTCGACGATGACCACCCTGCTCGCCACCGGGCTCGCGGACGGCACGGCCGAGGCGGACCGGTCGTTCCTGACCCAGTTCCCGATGATCATGGGCGGCTGGGTGGTGGCGATCGTCGTCTTCGCAATGGTGTCCACGATCGGCGTGACGCTCGGCGGCCGCGCCGGGGAGATCGGCGGGCTGCGCCTGATCGGGGCGACGCCACGGCAGATCCAGGTCATGGTCTCGGCGGAGACGCTCGCGGTTTCGGCGGTCGCCGCGCTGCCCGGTCTGCTGCTGGGTTACCTGCTCGGCTGGATCGTGCTGGCCGCGGTCCGGTCGTCGGGGCTCATCGCCGAATCCTCGGCCTACTCGCCGGGCCTGGCGCTGCCGGTCGCCGGGGTCGTCGTCGTGCTGCTCGCGAGCATCGCGGCGGCGTGGATCGGCAGCCGCAAGATCGCCGGGCGGAGTCCGGTGGACGGGCCCGCACCGGCGGTGCGCAAGCGGTCCCGCCGGTCGCCGCGCCGCGTCCTCGCGGCCGTGCTGCTGGTCGCGGGGATCGGGTCGTCCTCGGCCGTCCTCGCCATGGATGCGGACGACATCGCGACCACCGCGATGACCGGTCCCGCCACCGTGCTCGTCGCGATCGGGCTCGCGGTGCTGGCGCCGGAACTGGTCGTCCTGGTGAACCAGGTCCTGAAGGTCGCCTCGCCCCGCGGCGCGGCCGGGCACCTGGCGGCCGTGAACCTGTCCGCGGCGCCGGAACGGGTGCGGCCCGCGGTCACCTTCCTGACGCTGCTCGTCGGTGTGTCCGCCGGGACGCTCAGCATGCAGGGCATCGAGAACCGGCACTCGGCCGAGGGCAGCACCGCGCAGGTCCTGGCGTCGATCAACTACCTGGTGGTGGTCCTGATCGCGGTGTTCATGGCGATCGCGCTGACCAACAACCTGGTGGCGGCGCTGGGCAGGCGGCAGGAGGAGTTCACGACCATGTCGCTGATCGGGTCGACCTCCGGGCAGACCCGCGGGATGCTGCTGCGCGAGATCGTCGCCGCGACGCTCGTCAGCGTGATCGCGGCCGGGATCGGCGCGCTGGTGTGCGTCATCCCGTTCGCCGTCGTCAAGACCGGCAGCCCGGCGGCCGCGTTCGCCGCCGGGCCGTACCTGCTGAGCATCGTGCTCGGCGCGGTGATCGCGCTCGGGGTCACCACGGTCGCGGGCAACCGCGTGGTCCGCACGGCCGCGGTGCATTGACCTGGTGGCCCGCCGACGGGGCGGGCCACCAGGCGCGCTCACTTCTGGTGCGGCGCCACGTAATCCTTGGCGTCCGGGGCCTCGAACAGCGGCTTCACGTACTTGATGCCGCCCTCGACGCTCGCGTCGGGCTGCGCCACGTAGACCTCGCGGGTCGGCGGCGCACCGGGCTTCGAGAAGTCCAGCGCCGCGACCAGATCACCGGTGTCGGCCGAGGTCGTCTGCTGCAGCGCGGTGAGGATGCCGTCGCGGGTCAGGTCCTTGTTGTCGCAGGCCTTCTTCAGCACCGAACCCCACACCTCGGCCACCGCGTAGCCGTACGGGACACCGGCGTTCGGCGGCTCCGGGAACTTCGCGGCCTTGTACTTCGACAGCACTTCCTTCGCCTTGGGCACGTCCGCGGCCACCGGCACGCTGCTCGCGACGACGTACAGCCGGTCCAGCGCGTTCGCGGCGGGGCTGTTCAGCAGCACCGGGTCGAACGTCGGGTTGTTGCCCAGCAGCGGCACGTTCAGCCCGAGCGCCTTGTTCGCCGCGGCCACCGAACCGGTCTGCGCGGGCGTGGTGGTCAGCATGATCGCCTTGACGCCCTCGCCACGCAGGCCGGTGACGATGTTGGTCAGGTCGTTGTCCGACGAGGTGATCTTGACCTCGCGCAGGTTCAAGCCGTGCTTCTGCGCGTAGTAGCGGGAGCCACGCAGGCCGTTCGCGCCGTACTCGCCGTCGATGTAGATGTGCCCGACCGTGTCGCCGTCCTTGATCATGCCCTGTTCCTGCAGGTAGGACATGCCGTCGATCATCTCGACGTCGTAGGTCGTGCCGACGATCATCACGTACGGGTTGTCCAGCAGCTCCGACGACCAGGACGCCGGGGTCGTGGTCACCTTGTCGGACTTGATGTTCTGCTTCAGCGCCGCCATGATCGGCGACCCGACGACCTGCACGAAGCCGAGCACCTTCGGCTCCAGCTGCGGGTACAGGGTCTTCGCGGTGTCGGCCTTGTAGGCGTGGTCGACGACCTCCAGTTTGACCTGCCGCCCGCACACACCGCCCGCCGCGTTGAAGTCGTTGACCCACAACTGGTTGCCGTGCGTGATGCCGATCGAGAGGTTCTTGAACGGGCCCGTCATGTCGGTCATGACGCCGAGGGTGAGCTCGTTGGCGGTGACGCCGAGATCGGTCTTGACGCCGGAGGCGTCCGAACCGGACGATCCCTGATCGCCCGCCTTGGTGCCGCACGCGGCGATGACCAGCATCGCCGCGAGGACCAGGGAAAGCCGTCGCTTCATCGGGACGTTCCTTCCTTCTTCCGTTCCCTGTGCAGGCCGCCGGTGATCCGGCGCCCGATCGCCGCGAGCCCGCCCGGCTCGAAGAGCACGACGAGGATGATCGCGGCGCCGTAGACGAAGGTGCTGACGAGGATCGGGGTGAACGCGCCCTCGCCGCTCCCGGTGAAGATCCCCAGCTGCGTCGAGTAGAGCGACAACACCTGCGGCAGGCCGAACACGATGAGCGCGCCGACCAGCGCGCCCCCGATCGAGCCGAGGCCGCCGATGATGACCATCGCCAGGTAGGCGATGGAGACGTTGATCCCGTAGGTGCCGAACTCGTTCTCGTCCGGCTTGAGGATGTCGAACCACAGCACGGTCATCACGCCGGCCAGCCCGGCGTAGGCGGAGGACACGGCGAACGCGCCGGCTTTCGCGCGGGCGACGCTGACACCCATCGCGGCCGCGGAGGCCTCGTGGTCGCGCACCGCGCGCCAGGACCGGCCGACCCGGCTGTTCACCGCGCCGCGCGCCAGCACGAACGCGATCACCGTCAGGGCCAGGTAGAGGTACCACATCTTCTCGGCCTGCCGGAACGGCACGCCGAGCACCACGAGCCCGCCGGAGTTGTCGAAGGTGATCCCGAACAGCTCGAACGGCGCCGGGGTGCGGCCGGTGGACGTGCCGCCGGTCAGCCGGTCCGCCGACTGCCCGAAGTAGAGCCCGATGAACACCAGCGACAGCGACGCCACCCCGAGGTAGATGCCGCGCAGCCGCCCGGACACCGGCGCGAACGCCAAGCCGAGCAGGGCGGTCACGACGATCGCCGCGACCATCGAGAACAGCGGGTTCAGCTCGAAGCCGATGACCCGGCCGTCCTCGGTGCCGCTGGCCAGCACGGTGTAGGTGGTGCCACCCATGAGCAGGAAGAACGCGTGCGCCAGCGACAACTGACCGGCCTGGCCCACCAGCATGGTCAGCCCGATCGAGCCGACCGCGCCGGTCATCATCCACTGGCCCGCCTTGAGCCACTCCGAGCCGAGGTACAGCGGCAGCACCAGCAGCAGGGCGAGCAACGCCAGCCACGCCGCCAGCCGCAGCCAGCGCACGGGCTTCGCCGGGGCCTTCGCGGACGCCGAGGTGACCGTCGCCCGCGTCGCGAGTTCAGACACGGGTGATCTCCCTCGTTCCGAACAGCCCGGACGGCCGGATCACCAGGACCAGCAGCATCACCAGGAACACCGCGCTCTTGGAGAAGTCGAACGAGATGTACTGCGCGGACAGCGCCTCGACCAGGCCGACCACCAGCCCGCCCACGACGGCGCCCACGGTCGAGTCCAGCCCGCCGAGGATGGCGGCGGGGAACGCGGCCAGCGCGATCGCGTGCGTGCCGCGGGACAGGCCCGCACCGGAGAAGTCCTGCGTGGCCAGGAACAGCACGGCGACCCCGGCGAGCAGGCCGGCGACCAGCCAGGCCGTCATGGTGACCCCGCGGCTGCGGATGCCCATCAGCGCGGCCGCCTCCCGGTTCTCCGCCTGGGCCCGCATCGCGACGCCCCAGTTGGAGAACTTGAACGCCAGGTAGAACGCGGTGATCAGGACCGCGGCGACGAGCATCGCGACGAGGTGCGTGCGGAACAACGTGATGCCGCCGACCTGGATCGGTTTCGCGTCCCACGCCTCGCCGAGGAACGGGATGCCGACGCCGAGGCGCCGCACGAGCTCCTCGACGACGATCACGTCCACGCCGATCGTGAGCAGCGCCAGGCTGTGCGGATCGGCCAGCTTCGAGCGGGACAGCAGGAGCCGCTCGATGACCACCGCGAGCAGGCCGGCGCCGGCGATGCCGACCAGCGAGGCGCCGACCCAGCCCAGCGACTCCCTGGTCACCACGACCAGGTAGCCGCCGAACAGCACCAGCGAGCCGTGCGCGAAGTTGATCACCTCGGTGGCCTTGAAGATGATCACGAACCCCAGCGCGAGGAGCGCGTACACCGCGCCCTTGCCGAGGCCGTTCACCACCAGTTGCAGGAACGTCTCCATCTACGCGGCCTCCGTTCCCAGGTACGCCTTGATCACTTCCGGGTTCCGCTGCACCTCGGCAGGCGGGCCGTCGGCGATGCAGCGGCCGAAGTCGAGCACCGTCACCCGGTCCGCGATGCCCATCACCAGGCCCATGTCGTGCTCGACCAGCAGGATCGAGATGCCCAGCTCGTCACGCACGTCGTGGATCGTGGCCGCCAGGTCGGCGGTCTCCGCCGCGTTCATGCCCGCGGCCGGCTCGTCCAGCAGGAGCAGCACCGGTTCCACGGCCAGCGCGCGGGCGATGTCCACGCGCTTGACCTCGCCGTAGGGCAGCGCGGCGACCGGTGTGTGCAGCAGCCTGCCGATGCCGAGGAAGTCGCAGATCTCCTTGGCCCGTTCGGTGTGCTTGCGCTCGGCCCGCACCGTCCACGGCGCGCGCAGGGCGCACTCCAGGAACCCGCCGCGGGTGAGGGCGTGCCTGCCGAGCATCACGTTGTCCAGCACGGTCGAGCCCGGCGAGAGCGCCGCGTTCTGGAAGGCGCGGCCGATGCCGAGCTTCGCCATCTTGTGCGGCCGCATGCCGGTCAGCTCCTTGTCGCCGAGCAGCACGCGGCCCTCGCTGGCGCGGTAGAGGCCGCTGATCACGTTGAAGCAGCTGGACTTCCCGGCGCCGTTGGGCCCGATGAGGGCGTGCAGCGAACCGGGCGCCACGGTGAAGGAGACGTCGTCCAGCGCGGTCAGCCCGCCGAAGCGGAGCGTGAGGTGCTCGACGCGCAGTTCCGGGATCATCCGCCCCACCTCGACAGGAAGTGCTTGCGCGGCTCGGCGGCCGCCTCCGCGACCTGGGTGTCCGCGTGCCCGCCCAGGTACAGGCGCTGGACGTCCTCGCTGCGGGACAGCTCGTCGGAGCGCCCGGCGAGCGCTACGGTGCCGACCTCCAGCACCACGGCGTGGTCGGCGACGTTCAGCGCCATCACCGCGTTCTGCTCGACCAGCACGACCGAGGTGCCCTGGGCGTGGATCTCGCGGATGATGCCGCTGATCTGGTCGACCACCTTGGGCGCCAGGCCGAGCGACGGCTCGTCGAGCAGCAGCACCTGCGGCGTGGACATCAGCGCCCGCCCGATCGCGAGCATCTGCTGCTCGCCGCCGGAAAGCAGCCCGGCGCGCTGCCGGGCACGCTCGCCCAGCACGGGAAACAGCTCGTGCACGCGTTTGCGGGCCTTGACCCGCCGCTCCGGCGAGACGGCGATGCCACCGGCGCGCAGGTTCTCGTCGACGGACATGCGGGTGAAGATCTGGCGGCCCTCCGGCACGCCGACCACGCCGAGCCGGACGATGGCCGCCGGGTCGAGCCGGTCGATCCGCGTTTCGCCCAGCCGGACCTCACCGCGCGTGACGACGCCGCGGTGCAGCTTGAGCGTGCCGGAGATCGTCCGGAGCAGCGTGGACTTGCCCGCGCCGTTGCTGCCCAGTACGGCGAGGACCCCGTCGTCGGGTACCGCCAGGTCGACGCCGTGGAGTGCGGCGACCGAGCGGCCGTAGCGGACGTGCAGGTCTCGGACGTTCAACACCGGGGGCGCACACCTCCTCCGATCGCGTGACGGGCGTCACTCTCGGTGGCGGCAATCCTTGATCGGCCCTCGCCGGTCCGACACCCCCACTTGGAGAGGTTTGCCGGACTTTTGCCCAACCGTGCCCTCTCCAGGAGGGGATGTCCGGATCGGATCCGATGTGCGATCGTTGGCGCGTGACCGCAGAGCAGCGCGTCGCCGCGGATCGTGCCGTCGAGCACAGCAACGTGCTCGACGAACTACTGCGCGAGCGCGAAGGTCTGCTCGGGACCCTCGACCGGGTGATAGCCCTGCAGGGCACCGCGCACCTCATCCGGGAGTCACTGGGCGTGCACGCCGCGTTCGTGGGTGAGCTGGAGCGGCCCGGCACCGCCGTCATCCGGTGGATGGCGGGCAACCGGACCGACGCGATCCAGAACCTCGTGGTGCCCACCGGCCAGGGCGTCGGCGGCCGCGTACTGGCGTCCGGCAAACCGGTGAAGGTGTCGGACTACCTGCGGGCGCCGACGATCACGCACCAGTTCGACGCGCAGGTCGCGGGCGAGGGGCTCGCCGCGTTGCTGACCGTCCCGATCATCAGCCGGGTGCGCGGCAAACCGGAGACGCTGGCCATCGCCTACGCCGCGATGCGCGAGCCCGCCGACTTCGGCGACGACGCGGTGCGGCGGCTGGAGGGCATCGCCGACCAGGCCGCGTTCGCGCTCAAACTGGCCGGAGTCGCCGAGTCCGACCGCGCAGACGCGATCTCCGCCGAGCGACGCCGGATGCAGAGCGCGCTGCACGATTCGGTCGGGGCGCTGCTGTTCTCGATCGGCGTGCAGGTGCGGAACCTGCACCAGGACGTGGCGGGCGACCCGGTGCTGGAGGGCCGGTTGTGCCGCCTGGAAGGCGACGTGTCGGCGGCGTCGCGGGCGCTGCGGGAGTCGTTGCTGTCGCTGTCGGAGTCCACACCGGAACGGGCGCTGCCGGTCGAGCTGGCCGAGCACTGCCGCTCGTTCGAGGCGCGCTGCGGGCTGCCTGCCCGGTTCGTGCAGCTCGCGCCCGTGCGGCCACTGGACGCCGAGCGCACGGCACTGCTGGTGTGCGCGGTGCGGGAGGGGCTGCTCAACGTCGAGAAGCACGCGCGTGCCTGCTCGGTCGTGGTGAGCCTCGGGCCGAGCGGGGGTGGCGTGCAGGTCGTGGTCGCCGACGACGGCACCGGCGAGGACGCCGAGGATTCGCCCGGCACCGGGATGGGCCTGCGCTCGCTGGCGGAGCGGGCCGCGCGGCTGGGCGGGCGGGTGAGCCTGGTCCGCGACGAGGACGGCGGCTGCACGCTGCGGGCCTGGGTGCCCGAAGTGCCATGACGGCCACGGTGCTGGTGGTCGACGACCACCCCGTGGTCCGCGACGGGGTCACCCTGCTGCTGCGGGCTGAGCCGTCGCTGAAGCTGATCGGCAGCGCGGAGTCCGGGCGGGTGGCGCTGCTGCGGGTCGGCGAGCTGCGGCCCGACCTGATCCTGCTCGACCTGCGGCTGCCGGACATGCTGGCGCCGGAGGTGATCGCCGGGCTGCGCCAGGTGCACCCCGCGGGGCGCATCGTGGTGTTCACCGCGCACGGCGACCACCAGGGGCTGCTGGCCGCGCTCGACGCGGGTGCCAACGGATGCCTGCTGAAGGACGTGGCGGGCACCGATCTGGTGTCCGCGCTGCGGCGGGTGCTGCGCGGGGAGCGCGTGGTCGACCCGCGAATCATGCCGGACCACTCGTCGCGCTCGGACGCGCTGGCGCGCAGCGGCCTGACCCGGCGGGAGTACGAGGTTCTGCGGCTGGCCGCGCAGGGCCAGACGAACCCGGAGATCGCGGAGACGACCGGGCTGACGCGGAACACGGTGAAGACGTACCTGCAGTCCGCGCTGCACAAGCTGGGGGCGCGCAACCGTGTCGAGGCGATCGGGAAGGCGTCCGAGGCCGGGCTGCTGTAGTCAAGTGGCGCGCGGGGTGGTGCCGGTGAGGCGGCGGCAGAACTTGACGACGTCGCGGGGCGGAATCGTCGAGCTGCGGCGCTTCCCGGAGACCGGCGTGCTGCGCGGGCGGGTGCGCCGGCAGCCGGTCCGCCCGGACTTCCGCGGGTTGACCTGTTTCGACCACGGACCTGCCGATCCCGCCGGAGGCCGGGGCCGCCCTCGCCGCCGCGCTGCCGGCCGCCAAGCCGGTCGAGGTCCTCGACGGCGTGGCGCACACCCCGCCGGTGACGCATGCGGCCGAGTTCAGTGGGTTGTCGCACCGGTTTTTGGAGGCGCACCGCTGACCGGCCACCAGGTGTGAGCCAGCGCCTCCAGCGTCGGCTCCGCCGGTGCCGGGAGGTGCTTGAAGTAGGAGGCGAGGTTCGAGTAGCGGTGCAGCAGCAGGTAGGCGAGGCAGCGTGCGGGGAACTCGTCGTCCGGGGCGAGCCCGTACCCGTTCAGGAGGGCACGCAGGTACTCGGGCGAGCCGCGGGTCACGAAGATCCCGATCGCGGCGAACTCGTACTCGGGCGCACCGCGCATGGCGGGCTCGAAGTCGAACAACCCGGACAGCCGCCACCCGCTGCCGTCGGGGACGGCCAGCACGTGCTCGGCCATCACCTCGGTGTGCAGCAGGACCGGCGACGGCGATCCCAGGACGACCGAGTCCAGAAAGGACGGTATCTGCCGGGCCCACACGTCGTCGAGCGCCGGTTGCCGCGTCACCGCCGACGCCGCCTGCTCGGTGACGAACCCGGCCCAGCTGGACGGACCCAGATCCGGCGCGTTCAGGTCGTGCAGCGCCGCCAAGGCTTCGCCGAGGACGGGCGCCAGCCGGATCTGCTCGGCGGCCGGCACCTCGCCGAGCGGCACGCCGGGCAGGCGGGTCATCAGCAGGTACCGCCAGCCGTCCACCTCGCCGGCGTCCAGGACACGCGGCGTCGCGACCGGCAAGCGGCCGTCGACCACCTGCAGCACCCGGCTCTCGGTGGCGAAGTCGGCAGGGTAGACGGGCGGGTACAGCTTGAGGACCAGCTCGTCGCCACACGCGTAGACCGGCAGCGAACCCGTGACGAACCGGCTCACGTCACCGCGCAGCCCGAGCCGCCGGGCCAGCGCCTCGACTCCGGCGGCCAGGTCCTGGGGGCTCAGTGCCTCGAACTGCTCTTCGGTCTCCGCCGTTGGTAGTCCCACGCAGCGAAGATATCCGCGGCGGCCACCGGTTTTCGGTGGTCGCCATGGGTATGGCTAGGGCTTGCCGCGCGGCCCGAGCTACTGGGTCAGCGGCGCCGGTGGCCCGGTCTTGGGGGGCAGCGCTTGGAACGGCTTCTCGGTCTCCGCCGTCCGTAGTCCCACGCAGCGAAGATATCCGCGGCGGCCACCGGTTTTCGATGGCCGCCGCGGGCGCCGTTAGGGCAGGACCAGGAACGCCAGGCCGTTCGGCACGCCCAGCCCGGTCACGTTGTCGTACCCGGGCGTCGTGTGGATGGTCAGGCCCGGCCAGTCCAGTTCACGCGCCGAGGTGATCAGGCCGCCGCTCGCGTCCACCGAGTTGGCGTAGTCGACCCGCATCACCGCGCCGTCCACGTGGCGCACGTCCTTGATCGCCGGCGTGCCGCCCGCCCGGTAGATCACCGGGTTGACGAATCCGTGGTGGAACCCGGTCAGGCTGTCCGACACCGCCATGATCCCGGCCAGCAGCGGCGACGACAGGCTGGTGCCGCCGATCCGGTACTGGTCGTAGTACACGCCGTCGGGGAAGGTCTGCGTCTGCCCGACCAGGAAACCGGTGTTCGGGTCGCCCACCGCGGAGATGTCGGGCACCACACGGCCCTTCGCCTTGCCGTGCTGGTTCTGCGCCGCGAGCGCGTCCGGCACGACACCCCGCTGGTAGAACGGCTCGTCGAACAGCACGCTGGTGCCGCCGCCGGAACCGGACGTGTACGCGGCGGGGCCGTACGTCCCGCCGGTCAGGGTGCTCTTGCCAGTCTCCCAACCGGTTTCGAACAACGTCCGGCCGTCCTTGCCGACCGCGAGGCTCGTCCCGCCGACCGCGGTCACCCACGCGTCCGACGCCGGGAAGTCCGCCGAGGGGCTGCCCAGCCGCGCCGCCTCGTCACCGTTGTCGCCGGAGGAGAAGTAGACGCCGATGCCCTCCAACGCAGCCTGCTGCGCGATCTGCGTCCACACCCGCACCTCGGCGGCCGGGATGTCCTCGCCCGCGTCGCCGTAGGAGTTGGAGATGATGTCGGCCTCGTGCCCGGCGACGATCCAGTTCAGGGCCTCGTCGAGCGAGGCGTCCTGGCAGTCGGACCCGCCGACGTACAGGATCTTCGCACCCGGCGCCATCGCGTGCACGGCCTCGACGTCCAGCGTCTGCTCGCCGTACCAGCCTGCCGCGTCGCACTGGTCCGGCGGCTCCTGGTCGACGTTGGCGGGGAAGACCTTCTCCGCGAACTGGGACCGCCGCAGCGGGTGCGCCGGATCGTTCCGCCTGGCGTACTCGGCGGCGTCGGCGTACAGCGTGGGTGAGGCGAAAGCGTCCACAATGGCCACTGTGGTGCCGCTGCCGTCCGCCCGCACCCCGTCCAGCCCGTAGGCCGACCGCAGCTGCGCGGGCGTGTAGCCGCACGGCGCGTACGGCCGCTGCTGCCCCTGATACGCCGGGTCCGTGGTGTCGATCTTCTCGCCGTAGTAGGCGCTGCACGGCGGCGCGTTGCGGAAACCGTCCGACGGCGGCACGTCCGCGGGCGATCCGTCCGTGGTGTCCGGCTTCATCAGCGCGCCGGCCTGGTCGACGCCGATCACGCCGAGCACGTCCCCGGCCAGCGCGGCCGGCACCGACAGTTCGCGGTCCGCCGCCCGCAGCACCTGCCCGTCGACGCGGTAGCGCGCCAGGTCCACGCCGAAGGCCTGCTCGACCTGGCCGGTGGTGCCGGTCGCCTCGACGTAGGCCCGGTTGGCGGGGACGTCGCCGATGCTGAACCCGCTGCCGGACAACCAGTTCCGCACCGCGCCGAGCGTCGCGTCGGTCGCGGCGAACCGGTCGCGCACCTGGTCCGGCGTCAGGTACCGGCGGAACGACGGGCTGGACGGGTCGGACACGGCGCGGGCGGTGGCGTCCGCGCCGGCCTGGTCGCGCATGGTCAGGTACACCCGGAAGCTGAGCTTCGCGGACGGGGCGGAGTCGGCGACCTTGGCCTGCGGGGTCGCCCACAGCGGGTGGGACAGCGGGATCACCGCGCGCCCTTGGGCGGCGGCGGTGCCCGGCAGGAGCACACCACCCGCCAGCGCCAGCGACGCGACAACAGTCAATGCTCTTCGCATTGCGCAGACATTAGAACCGCGCCCGGGAAAAGCCAGCGCGTCCACGAATTCGTTACCAGGTTACCGAATAAGGTAGGGAATCCGGCAAACGGAATTCAGGGTGCCATCGGGCCCTTTTCGGTTACCACGGCGGTGATCAGCTCCGCCGGAGTCACGTCGAACGCCGGGTTGAAGACGTTCGTCCCGGGCGGTGCGACCGGAATGCCGGAAATGGTGGTGATTTCCTCCGGCGACCGTTCTTCGATGACGATGGATTCACCCGATGCCAGCTCCTGGTCCACAGTGGACGACGGCGCGACGACGACGAACGGCAGCCCGTGCCGCGCGGCGGCGATCGCCAGGCCGTAGGTGCCGATCTTGTTCGCCACATCGCCGTTGACCGCGATCCGGTCCGCGCCCACCACGACGCAGTCGACCATCCCGCGCGCCATCGCGGCGGCCGCCGCGGCGTCCGGCAGCACCCGGTGCGGCACGCCCGCCTCGGCGAGTTCCCACGCCGTCAGCCGCGCGCCCTGCAGCAGCGGGCGGGTTTCGTCGGCGAGCACGTACTCCAGGTGTCCGGCGGCCTGCAGGTGCCACACCACGCCGAGCGCGGTACCCCAGCCGACCGTCGCCAGCCGTCCGGCGTTGCAGTGCGTGAGCAGGCGCAACGGGCGGCGCCGGCACTTCTCCAGGATGAGCTCGGCGGCGCGGGCGGAGGCCTCCCGGTTGAGCCGCTCGTCCTCGTCGAGCAGGGCGAGCGCCTCGGCGAGGACGGCGTCGGGGCCGTCGCCGAGCCGGGCCAGCGCGCGGGACACGCCCCAGCTCAGGTTGACCGCGGTGGGACGGGCGCCGGCCAGTCGCTCCGCGTCCGCGCGCACCGCCGCCGGGTCGTCGTGGGCGAAGGCCGCCAGCGCGGTGCCCAGCGCCCCGGCGCCGCCGAGGGCGGGCGCGCCGCGCACGGCCAGCCTGCGGATCGCGTCGATCAGCTCGTCCACGGTGGTCAGCCGCACCGTCCGGTACTCGCCCGGCAGGGCTACCTGGTCGATGATCTCGACGGCACCGTTCACCCAGTCGATGGTCCTGCGCACGTCTTCCATTGAACGCCATCGCGAGCCAAGCTGGGGGAGCCGCCACGAGGGAGGTGCATCCGATGACCGGTCGCACGAAGTACCTGCTCGACGAGTCGGACCTGCCCACGACCTGGTACAACGTGATCCCCGACCTGCCCGAGCCGCCGCCACCGCCGCTGCACCCCGGCACGCGGGAGCCGGTCGGGCCGGACGACCTCGCGCCGCTGTTCCCGCAGGCGATCATCGCCCAGGAGGTCACTCAAGATCGCTTTGTCGACATCCCCGGCGAGGTGCTGGACGTCTACCGGCTGTGGCGGCCCTCGCCGCTGTACCGGGCGCGGCGCCTGGAGAAGGCGCTCGGCACGCCGGCCCGCATCTACTACAAGTACGAAGGCGTCAGCCCGGTCGGCTCGCACAAACCGAACACCGCCGTGCCGCAGGCGTTCTACAACGCGGCGGAGGGCATCCGGCGGCTGACCACCGAGACCGGCGCCGGGCAGTGGGGCAGCGCGCTGGCGTTCGCGTCGGCGACCTTCGGTCTGGAGTGCGAGGTCTGGCAGGTGCGGGCCTCCTACGACCAGAAGCCCTACCGCAAGATCATGATGGAGACCTTCGGCGCCACGGTGCACCCGAGCCCATCGAAGGAGACCGCGGCCGGGCGCGCCGTGCTGGAGTCCGACCCGGACTCGACCGGCAGCCTTGGCATCGCGATCAGCGAGGCCGTCGAGCAGGCGGCCGCCGACCCGGACACCCGGTACGCGCTGGGCAGCGTGCTCAACCACGTCCTGCTGCACCAGACCGTGATCGGCGAGGAGGCTCTGCTGCAGTTCGCGCAGGCCGGGGACACGCCGGACGTGATCGTCGGCTGCACCGGCGGCGGGTCCAACTTCGGCGGGCTGGCGTTCCCGTTCCTGCGGGAGAAGCTGGCCGGGCGGATCGACCCGGTGATCCGGGCGGTCGAGCCGGCCGCGTGCCCGTCGCTGACCCGCGGCCGCTACGCCTACGACTTCGGCGACACCGCCGGGCTGACGCCGCTGCTGAAGATGCACACGCTGGGCCACGACTTCATCCCGGACCCGATCCACGCCGGCGGCCTGCGCTACCACGGGATGTCGCCGCTGCTGTCGCACATCTACGAGCTGGGCCTGATCGAGGCGCTCGCGGTCGGGCAGCAGGAGTGCTTCGCGGCCGGGGTGCGGTTCGCGCGCAGCGAGGGCATCATCCCCGCGCCGGAGCCGACGCACGCGCTGGCGGCGTGCATCGCCGAGGCCCAGCGCTGCACGGAGACCGGGGAGGAGAAGGCGATCCTGACCGCGTTGTGCGGGCACGCGCACCTCGACCTGCCCGCCTACGCCGCGTTCCTGTCCGGGCAGATGACCGACAACGAGCTGCCGGAGTCCGCGCTCGCCGACTCGCTGGCGGGCCTGCCGTGACCTCCGGCGAGCACGCGTCCCTGACCTACACGTCGTACCTGGCGCTGGACGACCTGCTGGCCGCGCAGCACCCGCGATCGGAGGAACACGACGAGCTGCTGTTCATCGTGATCCACCAGGTGTACGAGCTGTGGTTCAAGCAGATGCTGCACGAGCTGGCGCACCTGCAGGCCAGGCTCGAGGCCGGCGACACCGCGCACGCGATCCGCACCCTGCGGCGGGTGCTGACGATCCTCAAGGTCGTGGTCGCCCAGATCGACGTGCTGGAGACGATGACGCCGAGCCAGTTCACCAGTTTCCGCACCCGGCTGGACGCGGCGAGCGGGTTCCAGTCGGCGCAGTTCCGGGAGCTGGAGGCGGTGCTGGGCCGTCGCGACCCGGGGATGGTCGCGCACTACCCCGAGGACAGCCCGGCGCGGGAGCGGATCGCGGCGGCGATGGCGCGCCCGTCGCTGTACGACTCGTTCCTGACGTTCCTGTCGGTGCACGGCTACGACGTCAACGGCGACCGCCGGAAGCTGCTGCTGGGGGTCTACACGGACGACGGCGGCCCGGCGACGGTGGCCGAGCACCTGGTCGACCTGGACGAGGGCGTGCAGGAGTGGCGGTACCGGCACGTGAAGATGGTGGAACGCACGATCGGCGACAAGGCGGGCACAGGCGGCTCGTCGGGCGCGAAGTACCTGCGGGGGACGCTCTTCCAGCCGCTGTTCCCGGACCTGTGGGCGGTGCGCGCCGACCTGTAGCCGCCGCGAACGACCGCCCGGCGCGGCACCGGGGAACTCGCCGGGCGCGGCGGGTTGGCTGTTCAGCGTGGCGAGTTGCCGGTACAGGGCAGTCAAGCGCCGCGTAGACGCGACAGCAGCGGGTCCAGCGCGGCGGGGTCCTCGACGTGCGCGTTGTGCCCCAGCCCGGGCAGGATCACCGCGCCGTCCGGCAGGTGCTCGGCCCGGCACATCGGGTCGTGCTCACCCGCCGCGAGGATCACCGGCGCCCGCGCCGTGGCCAGCAGTCCGTCCAGGTCCGGGGCACCCACCCCGAACGCGGCCTGGTCCAGCGCCGGCCGCTACCCCTCGGCGCCCGGATCTGTGGGCGGTGCGCGCCGACCTGTAGCGGTCAAGCGTCGCGCAGGCGCGCCAGCAGCGGGTCCAGGGCCGCGGGGTCCTCGACGTGCGCGTTGTGCCCCAACCCGGGCAGGATCACCGCGCCGTTCGGCAGGTGCTCGGCCGGGCACATCGGGTCGTGCTCACCCGCCGCGAGGATCACCGGCGCCCGCGCGGCGGCCAGCAAGCCGTCCAGGTCCGGCGCACCCACCCCGAACGCGGCCTGGTCCAGCGCCAGCCGCCACCCCTCGACCAGCCCGCTGTCCACGATCGGCGAGTCGGCGGGCACCAGGCCGTGCAGGCCGGACACCTTCAGCCAGCGCGCGGCGGCCTCCTCGCGGGAGCCGAACACCTTCGCCGGGCGCGTGGCCTGGTCGGCGGCCCGCGCCAGCTCCTCGTCGCTCCAGCGCACCTTCATCCCGAGTCCGCAAGCCCCGCTCACCCGCACCCCGAACCAACCGCTCGCCAGGGTGAGGGCCACCACCCCGCCGAGGGAGTGCCCGAGCACGGCGACCGTCGTGCCGGGCGGCACGACCTCGGCCACCGCGGCGGCCAGCGCCCCGAACGAATACCGGGGGAGCGGTTCCGACCGGCCGTGGCCGGGCAGGTCGGGCACGATCCAGCGGCCCGGCCACCGCTCGACCAGGTCGTTCCACACCGCCCCGGTCGCGCCGAGGCCGTGCAGGGCGAGCAGGGTTGGTCCGTCCGGACCACCGGTGCGCACGTGCATCGTCCGATCTTCCCATGGCTTTTCGCCCGAAGAACGCTAAGTTTCTCCTCAGGAGCCGACGGGAACGACCTTCCCGGGAGCTCCACCCACAACCGGTACCCCTCCGCGGCGCCACGAACGTCGCCGGACGGGTCGCAGATGAGGAGTCACCACCGTGACGGATGGAGTGTTCGGCCGCGAAAGCGGTCACGAACAGGTCGTGTTCTGCCAGGACCAGGCGACCGGCCTGAAGGCGATCATCGCCGTCTACTCGACCGCGCTCGGCCCCGCCCTCGGCGGCACGCGCTTCTACCCCTACAGCCGCGAAAGCGACGCGCTCGACGACGTCCTCGCGCTGTCCAAGGGCATGGCCTACAAGAACGCCCTCGCCGGGCTCGACCTCGGCGGTGGCAAGGCCGTCATCATCGGCGACCCGGCGACCACCAAGACCGAGGCGCTGCTGCGCGCCTACGGCCGGTTCGTCCAGTCGCTCGGCGGGCGGTACTACACCGCCTGCGACGTGGGCACCTACGTCGCCGACATGGACGTCATCGCCCGCGAAACCCGCTTCGTGACCGGCCGCTCCCGCGACGACGGCGGCGCGGGCGACTCCTCGGTGCTGACCGCGTTCGGCGTGTTCCAGGGCATGCGCGCCGCCGCCGAGTTCCGGTGGGGCAGCGCGGACCTGGCCGGGCGGCACGTCGGTGTCTCCGGCGTCGGCAAGGTCGGGCACATCCTCGTCGGGCACCTCGTCGAGGCCGGCGCCCGCGTGTCGGTCACCGACGTGTCTCAGGCGGCGGTCGAGCGCGTGAAGGCCGCCCATCCGGCGGTCGAGGTCGTCGAGGACAACGCCACGCTGCTGCGGATGCCGCTCGACGTCTTCGCGCCGTGCGCGCTCGGTGGCGCGCTCAACGACACCACGGTGCCCGAGCTGGGCGCCGAGATCGTGTGCGGCGCCGCGAACAACCAGCTCGCCCACCCCGGGATCGAGAAGTCGCTGGAGGACCGGGGCGTGCTGTACGCGCCGGACTACCTGGTCAACGCGGGCGGCGTGATCCAGGTGAGCGACGAGCTGCACGGCTTCGACTTCGAGCGGGCCAAGCGCAAGGCGGCGGGCATCTTCGAGACGACGAAGGCGGTGTTCGAGCTGGCCAAGGCCGAGGGCGTGCCGCCGGCGACGGCCGCCGACCGCCTGGCGGAGCGCCGCATGTCGGAGGTCGGCAGGCTGCGGTCCATCCTTACCGTGTGACACCAGGGAAGATCTTCGAAGCGGCGGGCGTGCGGGGTTGGCTGCACGCCCGCTGCCTCGACTGCGGCGGCGAAACCGGTCACCACCCGGACGAGCCGGTCGTGCTCGCCTCCGTCGTCAAGGTTCCGCTCGTCCTCGAACTGGCCCGACAGGTCGCCGCCGGTCAGCTCGACCCGGCCGACCGCCTGCGGGTCACCGCGGCCGACCGGCTCGGCGGCACCGGCACCGCGGGCTGCGCCGACGACGTCGAGATGAGCCTGCGGGACGCGGCGTTCTTCGCGCTCTCGGTCAGCGACAACACCGCTGCCGACCTGCTCTTCGACCGCGTCGGCCTGGACAACGTGCGCTCACTGCTGCGCGAGCTGGGGCTGGCGGACACCCGCGTCATCGGTTCACCGCGCGACGTCGTCGCCACCATGGCCGAGGACATCGGCGCCCGCGACGCCGCCGATTTCGCCCGCCGCTTCCCGGCCCTGTCCGCCGAGGAGGTCTTCGCCACCCGCGCACTCGACCCGCTCCGGACCTCGGCGAGCACCCCGCGCGACATGACCACGCTGCTCGCCGCGATCGCCGGCGACACCGCGGGCCCGCCGGAGGCGTGCCACTGGGTCCGGCAGCTGATGGGCCAGCAGGTCAACTGGCACCGCCTCACCGCCGCGTTCCCGCCCCAGGTCCGGGTGTGGGGCAAGACCGGCTCCCTGCTCGCGGTGCGCAACGAGATCGGCGTCGCCGAGTACCCCGGGGGCGAGCGCTACGCCGTCGCGGTGTTCACGAAGGCGCCGACGCTCGAATCGCGCCTGCCGGACGTCGACCACGCCATCGGCGAGGCCGCGAAGGCCGCGATCGAGGAGATCGTTCACGACCGCCCGAACACCACGCTCCACGGCCGCTGCACCGGGTCCTGAACCGGCGCGAGCGTGGTCACCCCGTCGCGCGCCAGCACGTCCGCGACGACCTCCGCCAGCCGCGCGGCCTCCGGGTGCGGGTTCACCGCGGGCCAGGCGACCGACATCCGCCACGACAGCGACCCCGCCGCCAGCGGCCGCCACACCACGCGCGGCTCCTTGCGCGCCACCAGACCCTGGTCGAACGCCACGCCCTGCCCGGACAACACGAGCCCCAGCACGAACTCCGGGTTCCGCGCGTGCCGCACGTGCGACGGGCGGAACCCCTGCTCCCAGCACGTCCGCAGCGTCGCGTCGTACAGGCCGGGCGCGGCGGCCCGCGGGAACAGCACCAGCCCGTGCCCGGCCAGGTCGCCCAGCGCCAGCTCGGACCGGGCCGCCAGCGGCGAATCCCGCGGCAGGACGACCCCCAGCGGCGTCTGCACCGCCGGACCCAGCTCCAGCCCCGAGACGTCCACCGGGTGCTGCAGCAGGCCGGCGTCCAGCTCGCGGTCGGCCAGCAGCCGCACCTGCTCGGTCGTCGTCAGCTCCTGCAGGTCCAGCCGCACGTCCGGGCACGCGCGACCGAACTCGGTCAGCAGGTCGGCCAGCACCCGCCCGGCCAGTTCCGGCGGCACGCCGACCCGCAGCGCGTCGATCTCGCCGCGGTGCGCCTTCCCGACCAGCGTGCGCATCCGCTCCCACCGGGCCAGCAGGTCCCGTGATTCGGCGAGCAGGATCTGCCCGGCCTCGGTCAGCTCGACGCGACGGCTGTCGCGTTCGAACAGCCGCGCGCCGAGGTCGGTTTCGAGCCTGCGGATGCGCTGGCTCAGGGGCGGCTGGGCGATGCCGAGCCGCTCCGCGGCGCGTCCGAAGTGGAGTTCTTCGGCGACCGCGACGAAGTAGCGCAACGCGCGCAGGGGGTCCACGCTGTGACGATATCCGGGGGCGTATCACGGCAGGCCAGGACTGGTCTTGGACAGCCGTACCAGTTCCGTGCTGGGCTGGCGCCATGACTGATCGACTGAGCAGGCGCGGGGTGTTCGGGGCGGGCCTGGGGGCCGCCGCCGTCCTCGCCGGCGTGGCGCCCGCGGCCGCCCGTGCCGCGACCGGTGGGGGACTCACGTTGCGCTGGTGGGGCAACAACAGCTGGGAGATCCGGATGCCCAGTGCCGACGGCAAGACCACGAAGACGGTCCTGATCGACCCGTGGCTGACCCGCTTCCACACCGGCACCTACTCGCCCGCGGGGGCGGACCCGAAGACCCGGCTGTCGGTGGACACCGTCCTCATCGACCGCTACGTGGACAGCGGCGAGCTGCGAGCCGACCACATCCTGGTGACCCACGGCCACTACGACCACCTGACCGATGTCCCTTACCTGGCGCGGAAAACCGGGGCGACCGTGTACGGGACGGAAACGCACCTGAACCTGATGGCCGCGCTCGGCGCCCCCGAGGACCAGCTCGCGGTCGCGAGCGGCGGCGAGTTCCTCACCTTCGACGGCTACACGATCCGCATCCTGCGCTCACTGCATTCGGCGGCCGGGGCGCGGGCGGCGGTGCCGTTCCCGGGGACGCGGCCGGGCCTCGGACTCGGCAACCTGCCCAAACCGAAATATATTCAGGATCTTGTGGAGGGTGGAACGCTCGCGTACCACGTGACCTCCGCCCGGGGCGGCAGCGTGATCGACTTCGGCGGATCGAACTACGTCGAGTCGGAACTGGCCGGTCTGCGCCCGGACGTGGTGCTGCTTCCCGCCGGCGGCGGCAAGATCGCCGACTACGTCGGCCGCCTGCTGCGCGTGCTCGGGCAACCGCCCTACGTGATCCCCACGCACTGGGACGACTTCGACCATCCGCTGACCGAACCGGCGCGCGACTGGGGCGGCCTGGACGCGCTGCGGTCCGCGGTGGCGGCGACGTCCCCGGCCTCGCGGTTCGTCGTGCTCGACCACCTGCGGACCTTCACGCTCTGACCCGGGGTGGCGTGGGTGCCGGCGCGGGCACCCACGCCGTCCGGTCAGCCGCTCTTGCGGCGGAAGGTGCGCTTGCTGGCCGCCGGGCCGTGTCCGTGGACGTGGCCGCCCTTGCCACCCCCGCTGTCGTGCTTGCCGGACGACTGGGCGTTCGCCTGCTTGCGTTCGAGGGCCTCGCGGAACCTGCGCTTGACGTCGTCTTCCGATTCGCCTGGTGAACTGTTCTCGGACATACGACCTCCTGGGTGTCACGCGCTTGCTCGTCCAGCCTCCCAGGCCCGGTCCGCCTTGGCGAGCCGTTTTCGTCACGATTCACGGCGGTGTTGACTGGCGCGCCAACACGAGGGAGCTACTGTTACGCCATGGCGAAGTCTGCTCCCGTGCCCGGCCGTCCGCGCTCCCGTGACGCGGCGGGGTTGCCCGCGGTCACCCCGGATCGCATCATCGACGCGGCGCTCGAGCTGACCGCCAGGCACGGGGTGGAGTCGTGGACGCTGCGCCAGCTCGCCGGCGCGGTCGACGCCTACCCGGCGGTGATCTACCACCACGTCGGCGACCGGGACACGGTCGTGACCGCGGTCGTCGACCGCGTCATAGCCATGTACGAGCTGCCGCCCGCCGAGCTGGAGTGGCGGGCCTGGTGGCGCCAGTTCCTCACCAACCTGCGGCTGGTGTTCATGCGCTACCCCGGGGTGGCGCGCCGGGTCGCGCTCAACGGCCCCTCGGTCGAGGCGGGCGGGCCCACTGTGGACCGTGCGATGAGGACACTCCTGGGCGCCGGGTTCGAGCAGGACGAGGCCACCATGGTGTGCCGGCTGCTGGTGAGCCAGGCCTGCCTGTTCATCTCGCTGGAGGACGACCAGCGCAAGGCCAGCGAGGTGAAGGCCCAGATCTCCGGCGGGTGGGGCGAGCCAACGGCGGATCCGGACCTGTCCGGCCTGGCCACCCTCAGCGAATCGGTCCACGAGCGCCTCGCCGACCCGGAGAAGAACCGCGACTACTTCGCCGAGCTGTTCGACTACGCGGTGGACCGCGTGCTGGACGGCGTTCAGGTGCGGCTCGACGAGATCAAGCGCGGCTCCTGACCGACGCGAAACGGGGCCGCACCGGATCGGTGCGGCCCCGTTTTCACGCCCCCGTCAGGGGCAGACGATCTTCGGCTGCGGGTTGTAGTGGACGGTGCGGGTCTCGCGCTTGACCTCGCGGCCGGTCTTCGCGTCGCGCAGCACCCGGGTGTCGCTGGTGGTGAAGCCCTGTGCCCCGTTGGAGGGGTGGCAGTTCTCCGCCGGGCCCGGCTTCTCCTGCGGCGGGACGAAGTTCGACTTCGGCCCCGGGATCGACTCGACGGTGTACCGCTTGGTGCCCCACAGCTTCACCGTGATCGACGACGGCGTCCAGATCGTCTGGATCGCCACGCCGGTGTCGGAGTCGTTGGTGAACTTCAGGTCGATCACGCTGCTGCCGCCTGCGCTCTGGAACACCGTCGCCTCCCGTGCGGCGGGGTAGCGGCTGATGTAGTAGCTGTGCTCCTTGTGCCCGGCGTCCTTCAGCCCCGCGAAGTAGGCCGCGTTGTACAGCGTGGTGGCGAACTGCGAGATACCGCCGCCGACCTCGCGGGCCGGGGCGCCGTTCTCGATCACGCCGGCCTCGACGTAGCCCTGTGCCTTGCCGCGCGGCCCGGTGAACCCGTTGAGGCTGAACGTCTCGCCCGGCTTCACGATCGCGCCGTTCACCTTCTGCGCGACGGTCCGGATGTTCACGCCCGAGTCGGCGGCGAACCCGCCGGTGGTGAACTCGCCGATGACCTCGGTGATACCGAGCTGGTTGGCCTGCTCGGTGGTCACCTTCGCCGGGGTCGTGTGGTACTTCGCGACCAGCTCGTGCGCGCCCGGCGCCTTGAGCACGTCGAACAGCGGCTGCAGCGTCGGGTTCCAGTCGACGCCCTTGCCGTCCACCGACGGCTGCACCGTGGGACGACCGCCCTCGAACACGATCTGGGCGTCCTTGCCCTCCTTCTCGGAGGACTTCAGCTGCGGGCCGGCCGCCTCGACGATCTTGTTGTGGTCGACCTTCGGCATCAGGGTGCCGCCGTCGCCCGGCTCGAACGACAGTGCGGCGGCCACGGCCGCCGGGGCGAGCGTCGCGGTGGCGCCCTCGCCGCGGATGACCAGCGGCGCGGACACGGCGGGCCTGGCGAACCCGTCCAACGTGGCCTGCACGGCCTCGGCCGAGACCTGGACCGGCGTGGTCGTCACCGGCAGGGACAGCGTCTGGCCGGTCGCCCAGTGGCGCAGCACCTCGTTCTTGGCGGCGTCGGCGTCAAGCTGCTGGCCGGGCTGCGGGGGCACCGCGACCGGCTGGGCCTGCTCGAACCGGATCGTGCCCTCGACGGGGAGGCGGTCCGTGCGGGCGCGCAGCTCCTCGATGGCCGCGGCGAGCTTGCCCTCGTCCGCGTGGGTGACCACGCCGACCTCGCGGTCGCTGAAGAACGACGCGATGCGGGTGAACGGGTTGAGCGGCTGATCGCCAGCTTGGTCCAAAGTGGACGGCCAGTCGAGCGTGAGGCCCGCGGTGGACGGGTCGATCGCGGCGGTGGCGTCACCGGCGCGCACCGGGATCGTCTGCGTCAGCCGCGGCTCGATCTCCTCCCGCAGCTTGTCCTCGGCCGCCGTGCGCTTGAGACCGCCGACCTCGACCCCGGCGACGGTGACCCCGCGGGGCACGTTGCCCTGGCTCACCAGCAGGTCGACGGCGTAGAGCGCGGCCAGCACACCGAGCACCGAGCCGGCGATGATCGCGGCGCGCTTGGCGGACTTCTTCTTCCGCGGCGGCTCCTGCGTCACCTTCGGCAGCACGTCGGTGACCGGGGCCATGACCTCGGTCCGCTCGTCGTCGGACGTGGGCCACGCGGGTTCCTGCGTCAAGGCTCACCCCTCCTGATCCGGACAACCCGGATGAAGGTTACGGGCGGGGGGATCGGCGCCCTGCTCCGGGTGGCCCAGCGTGATACACCGGTGACCATGCGGCTCCTCGTCATGTCCGACACCCACGTGCCGAAGCGGGCGCGTGATCTGCCGGAACAGCTGTGGCAAGAGGTCGCGCGCGCCGACGTCGTGGTGCACGCGGGCGACTGGGTGGAGGTCGCGCTGCTGGACGAGCTGGAGAAGCGCAGCAGGCGGCTGATCGGCGTGTACGGCAACAACGACGGCCCGGAGCTGCGCGCGAGGCTGCCCGAGGTGGCCAGGGAGGAGTTGGACGGCCTGCGGCTGGCGGTGGTGCACGAGACGGGCCCGGCGAAGGGCCGGGAGGCGCGGTGCGCGCGGGACTACCCGGATGCCGACGTGCTGGTCTTCGGGCACAGCCACATCCCGTGGGACACGGTGGCGCCCAACGGGCTGCGCCTGCTCAACCCCGGTTCACCGACAGACCGGCGCCGCCAGCCGGAGCACACGTACCTGACGGCACGGGTGCGCGCGGGGCGGTTGGAGCAGGTGACGCTGCACGCGCTGCCGCCCCGCTGATCCGGTCTCGCGGAGCCGTGCCGCCGCGGTCCCGGTGATCCCGGCGCTGCTGGTGCCCCGGCGATCCGGGTGCTGCTGGTGTCCTGGCGCTGGTGGCGGTGCTCGCTCCCGCTCCCCCCGGGGGGCCGTGTCGCTGCAGTTCCGGTGATCCCGGCGCTGCTGGTGCCCCGGCGATCTCGGTGCACGCTGGTGCGCCGGCGCTGCTGGCAGTCGCGTTGCCCGCCGCCGGCGGGCAGGCAGTGTTCGCTCCCCGCTTCCCGGGGCTGTGTCGCTGCGGTCGTGGTGATCCGGGTGCTGCTGGTGTCCTGGCGCTGGTGGTGGTGTTCGCTCCCCGCTTCCCGGGGCTGTGTCGCTGCGGTCGTGGTGATCCGGGTGCTGCTGGTGCCCTGGCGCTGCTGGCAGTGCTCGCTCCCGCGCCGCGGGGCGCCGTTGGTGCAGTGCCGCCGCGGTCGCAGCGCTGCTGGCGCCCCCGGTGCTGCTGGCGGCAGCGCGCGCCGCTTGGCGGGCGAGACGGCGCCCCGGCCCGGTTCTCGGCTCGGCGCTGCTCGCCGCGCGCCAAGGCCCGGCGGGCGGGCGGATGCCGCTCCCAGCTTCGCGGGGGCGCAGCCAACCGCGCCGCCCCGCGGGCTCAACCGGTGGTCACTCCAGGTTCGAGTCGGCGTCCGCAGTCGCCGAGCGCGCCTCCGGCACCTTCACCTCCGCCGGCTGCGCCAGCAGCCGCACGATCGAGGTGAACGAATCCACCCCGATGGCCGGGTCCACGGAGCGCAGCAGGCCCAGCCCGAGCGTGATGCTGAACAACGCGTACGCCGCCTGCCGGGCGTCCATCGGCAGCCGCACGCCCAGGCGCCGCGCGTTGGTGTTCAGCAGGCCGGTCACCAGGTCGGCGATCTCGGCGTTGCTCTTCGCCAGCCGCCCGAGGAGTTCCGGGTCGCGGCGGCAGTTGAGCAGGTACTCCGCCTCCAGCCGGATCCACTCCTGGTCGCCGCCGGTGCCCGCGGCCCACACCGCGAACGCCGCCAGGAGCTCGTCGAGGCTGTCGGTGCCTGCCAGTGTCGCGTCCACCGACGCCGCCTTCTCCGCGCGCACCCCTTCCAGGACGGCCAGGCACAGCTCGTCCTTGTTGCGGAAGTTGGAGTAGACGGCGCCCTTCGAGAACCCCGCCTCCTCGGCCACCCGCTCCAGCGAGGTGCCGGTGTAGCCCTCGCGCAGGAACAGCTCCGTGGCCGTGGCCAGCAGGCGGCGGCGCGTGTGCGCCTGACTTTCAGCGCGCGTCAGTCGAGCCATGCGATCACTGTAAGGCTCGACTTGAACTGTGTTTAAGCCTGGTCGGGGTTTCGGTTTTGACTATCCCCCGTCCGGGTGGTTCAGGACGGTAGCGTGCGGAACGCCAGACCCGCGTTCTTCAGCCGGGTCAGCAGCGCGTCGCCCATCGCGGCGGCCGGGGAGAGCTGCCCGGCGCGGGACGGCAGGTCGTCGTGCGCCAGGCAGAGCGCGGACTCGGCGAGCATCTTCGCCGTCTCGTCGTAGCCGGGGTCGCCGCCGGAGACCTCGGTGACCACCCGCTTGCCGCCGCCGTCGGCGACGAACCGGACCTTGAACCAGGACTTCGCGCGCCGCTGCTCGCTCGGGCCCTCGCCGGGCTTGCGCAGGTTGCCCAGTGCCTTGCGCACCGGCGACAGCTGCACGAGCGCGACCGCGGCCCCCAGACCGGCGAGCCCACCCGCCAGCACCGGCAGGTGCTTGACCGCCGCGTAGTGGCTGTAGGTGAAGTCGGGCCCGTACTCGGACAGCTCCCGTGCCGAGGCGACGACGATCTGCGGGTCGATGGTCGGCAGCGGCACCAGCCAGTGGCCGGTCTCGCCGTCGCGCCGCGGGGTGCCGGTCACCGCGCGTACGCGGCGGCCCTCGGGCCGGTGCTGCATCTTCCGTCGTTCGCGCGCGCCCTGGGCCATCGGCAGCAGCCGGGACGCGGCGCCGAGCGCGGAGGCGTAGGTGCCGCCGGAGAACGTCGCGCCGACGCGCACCTGGCCGCGCACCCGGATGGGCACGTCGTCCGGCAGCTGCTTGACCGTGTAGTAGACGCCGAGGTCGTGTGGGATCGAGTCGAAGCCGCACGCGTGCACGATGCGGGCCCCGGTTTCGGCGGCGCGGGCGTGGTGGCGGACGTACATCAGGTCGGTGAACTCGGGCTCGCCGCACAGGTCCACGTAGTCGGTGCCGGCCTCGGCGCACGCGGCCACCAGCGGCTCGCCGTACTGCACGTAGGGGCCGACCGTGGTGATCACGACCTTCGCCGACCCGGCAACCGCTTTCAGCGACGCGGGGTCGGTGACGTCGGCGTAGAGGAGCGGCAGCTGGGCGAACTTGGGCCCGAGGCCGTCGCGCACGCCCTCCAGCTTGGCGCGGCTACGACCGGCGAGCGCCCACCGGCAGTCGTCGGGGGCGTGCCGGGCGAGGTACTCCGCGGTGAGCCGGCCGGTGAAGCCGGTCGCGCCGAACAGGACCACGTCGTAAGCCATGCGCGCCACCCTAACGGCTGCCTAGGCTCGATGGATGATCAATGGCGCTCACGTGATCCTGTACAGCCACGACGCGGAGGCCGACCGCGCCTTCCTGCGCGACGTGCTCGGGCAGCCGCACATCGACGCGGGCGGCGGCTGGCTCATCGTGAAACTGCCCCCTGCCGAGATCGCGGTCCACCCCACGGATGCCGCGCAGGCGCACGAGCTGTACTTCCTGTGCGACGACGTGGAAGGGACGGTCCGGGAGCTGACCGCGCGGGGCGTCGAGTTCACCGAGCCGGTCACCGACGCGGGCTGGGGCCTGCTCACCCGGCTGCGGCTGCCCGGCGGCGGGGAGGTCGGCCTGTACGAGGCCCGGCACCAGCGGGCCACCGATCTCTGAAAATCCGCTGGACCGTCCCGTCACGATGGACCCGTGTGGACGATCAACCCGGTCCCGGTGACGGACCCCGCCGCGCAAGCGATCCTGCGCGCCTACTTCGACGACGTCGCCAGCCGCTACTACGGCCGCCCGGCGACGGTGGCCGAACTGGACACCGCGATGGCCGACGACCCGAGCGACGACCTCGTGCCGCCGACGGGCCTCTTCCTGCTCGCGCGGTCGCACGATGAGGTGACCGGCTGCGTCGGCATCCGCGTGCTCGACGTCACGACCGCCGAGCTGACCCGGATGTTCGTCCTTCCCGGAGCACGCGGCCGGGGAGGTGGTGACCAACTGCTCCGCGCGGCCGAAACCGCAGCTCAGGCACTGGGTTGCGAGCGGATGAGGCTGGACACGCGGCACGATCTGGTGGAGGCTCGTGGGCTCTACGCCAAACACGGCTACCGCGAGATCGAAGCCCCTGAACAACGCTTGTACGCCGATCACTGGTTCGAGAAGCGGCTGGCGCTCGGCCGGCAGGTGTAGTGGCCGAAAAACCGGGGTAGTCCTGCGCGCAACTGAGATGGTCGCGGAGGTGAGGTCGAGATGGCGGACACGTCACGGCTCCCGGTGCCTGTTGCCGAAACGTGGGAGTGGCAGAGGCACGGCAACTGCCGGAACTTGGACAGCTCGGTGTTCTTCCACCCGGACGGCGAACGGGGTTTCGCGCGGGCGGACCGGGTCGCGCGGGCGAAGCAGATCTGCATGTCCTGCCCGGTGATCGTCGAATGCCGGCACCACGCGCTCACCGCCGAAGAGCCCTTCGGCGTCTGGGGTGGGCTCGACGAGACCGAGCGGCGCGCGATGATCTCGCGGCGCAAGCAGCTGCTGGCCGGTGCTGAGAAGGAGCAGGAGTGCGTTTCGGCTACACCCTGATGACCGAACAGGCCGGGCCGAGGGAGCTGGTCCGGCACGCGGCGGCCGCCGAGCAGGCGGGGTTCGCGTTCGAGGTGTGCAGTGACCATTACTCGCCCTGGCTCGACGAACAAGGGCATGCCCCGTACGCGTGGAGCGTGCTGGGCGCGGTCACCCAGGTGACCGAACGCGTCGAGCTGCTGAGCTTCGTGACCTGTCCGCTCATGCGGTACCACCCGGCGGTGGTGGCGCAGAAGGCGGCGACCGTCTCCCTGCTGTCGGGCGACCGGTTCACGCTCGGGCTGGGTGCTGGGGAGAACCTGAACGAGCACGTCGTCGGCCGCGGGTGGCCGCCGGTGAACGTGCGGCACGAGATGCTGAACGAGGCGCTCGCGATCATCGGCGACCTGTTCGACGGCGGGTACGTCAACTACTCGGGTCAGCACTACCGCGTCGACTCGGCGAAGCTGTGGGACCTGCCGGAGCGGCGCACGCCGATCGGTGTGGCCGTGTCCGGCAAGCAGTCGGTGAGGCGCTTCGCCCCGGTGGCCGACGCGCTGATCGCCACCGAGCCGAAGCCGGAGCTGGTGCACGCCTGGGACGAGGAGCGCGCCCAGCTGGGGCAGGACTCATCGCGCAAGTACGCGCAGCTGCCGGTGTGCTGGGACCCCGACCCGGGGGCGGCCAAGCAGCGGGCGCACGAGCAGTTCCGCTGGTTCGGCGGCGGCTGGAAGGTCAACGCCGAGCTGCCCGGCACGTCCGGGTTCGCCGGCGCGACCCAGTTCGTCACGCCCGACGAGGTCGCCCAGGCCATCCCGTGCGGCCCGGACGTCGAACCGATCGTGAAGAGCGCGCAGGCCTTCGCCGACGCGGGCTTCACGGATCTGGCGCTGGTCCAGATCGGCGGCGACCACCAGGACGGGTTCTTCGAGTTCGCGTCGCGCGAACTCCTGCCCGCCCTGAACGAGGCCTACGGCTAGGAGCCCATTTCAGAACCCGCGGCGGCGCCAGGTGACGGCCACCGCAAGCGGCTCCGCCGCTTACGAAACAGAACCTAGTCGAGCAGGTCGCCGTCGCGGGTGATCATGGCGCGCAGCTTGCCGAGGGCGCGGTGCTGCGTGACGCGGACGTTGCCCGCCGAGATGCCCAGCGCCTCGGCCGTCTCGTTCGCCGACAGGCCGACCGCGATCCGCAGCGTCAGGATCTCCTGCTGCAGCTGCGGGAGGGTGGCCAGCAGCTTGGTCATCCGGTCGCCGAGGTCGACGTCGAGCGCGTGTTTCTCCGGCTCGTTGTCGGCCAGCGGGCGTTCCGGCAGCTCGGCGACCGGGTCCGACCGGTCCCGCGAGACCAGGCGGTAGGCGTCGGCGACCTTGTTGGACGCGATGGCGTGCACCAGGTAGAGGAACGATCCGCCCCGGTCCTGGTACTGCGGCAGCGCGTGCAGGACGGCCAGGCAGACCTCCTGCGCGACGTCGTCCGCCGAGAGGTAGGACAGATCGCGTCCGCCCAGCCGGGCCCGGCAGTACCGGACGGCGACCGGGGTGATCATCTGGATCAAGCGGTCCACGGCTCCGCGTTCACCGGTGGCGGCTTCGCGGACGACCGGGTCGAGCTCTTCCTTCGTGAGCCGCTGTGATGCCCGAGGAAAGGCCTGGGGTGTCAGCCCCGGCGCCTCGGGCTCGGCTCTTCCGGCAGTGACAGGCGGGACACTCGTTCGCATGGTCGGCTCCCCAACGACAACAACGATGACCCGTCGACCGGTCGCCGTCGGGGGCCCGCGTTTCTTGTTACTCTCGGTGAACGGGTACTCCCTCTAGGTCCCTGCCGACCCGTTCCCGATGAAACTGTGCGTAATCGTATGTGGTGGCCGCCCGGCAGTCCAGATTTCAACTAGACATACCCCATTCGCAGCAAGAGCCCGCTCGATCGAGTTCTCCAGGTGTGTGAACCGAGCACTCGCGAACAATCAAGCGCAAAAGTGACACACTTCTTGGCTATGTGACAACACCCAGGTCATGGACGTGCGAAGACCCACCAACGCAGTACCGCGAACCGGGCGACGCCGCCAAGGCCGCTCGCCAGCGCGAGTGCGACCGCCTGGAGGGTGGCCGACGGATTCGCGGTGAACAGGTGTAGCGAAAGCAGCACGAGCGATCCGTAGCCCGCGTAGAAGGCGAATGTCCCCGCGGACTGGAGGTGCAGCCGAACGGGTGACGTGGAATGGCCGGCGAACGTCACGCGGCGCTGGAACTCGGTGTTCGCGAGGGTGGTCAGCGCGATGGCGAGCACGTTCGCGGTCACGGCGCCCAGCAGCGGGCGGGCGCCGAGGAAGAGGAGTTCCTGCAGACCCGTCGTCAGCACTCCGGCGACGACGTACCAGGCGACCGGGTGGTGTTCGGCCGGACGGTGTGCGGCGGGAGCCTGCCGCGTCACCGGCCCGCTGATCCACGTTGCGGTCATACCCAAAACTTATCTACGCTCAGCAATTGTTTGTACTGTACAACCACGTGAGCTTGATCTCGGGTTTGCCTGTTCCGCCACTCGGGTATCGCCACCGCTAGGACAGCAGGTGAGGAGGACCGATGAGTGAGGCTCATGGCCATCCCGTGCCGGACGCGGTGGAGAGCGACCCGGCCGCGTTGAACAGCGCGGAGGACCTCGACGAGGACCGGTTGCGCGTCGACCCGCTCGAGGAGGGCGTCGAGCCGCCGGAGCGGTACATGGCCTCCGACCGGTTCGGCACGACCCCGAACGAGGAGCGCGAGGGCGAGAGTCTCGACGGGCGGCTGGCCCAGGAGCGGCCGGACGTCCAGCCGGAGGACGTCCCCGCCGACGAGACCGAAACCCGCGACGGCCTCGACGTCGCCGATGCGGGGCAGAACCTCGGCGACGCGGTCGACCAGAAGGCGGACAACCCGCCCGGCTCGGTGCCGGACGCCATCCGCACGCCGCCGGACGAAGACCCCGTGTGAAATCGGTCACATTGGCGCTGACCTGGTGAAACCCAGGGTGAGCGGCGATGACGGCCGGTGCAGGACAGCGCTCGCGCTGGGGTGCCCCTACGGTCGGAGGTACGAGTGCACGTGACGCGAAGGGACTGACACGATGCTCGCTTTGACCGATGCCGCCGCCGAGGCCATCAGCGCCCTGACGGCACAGGAGGGCCAGACCGACAGTGGTGGCCTGCGCTTCGCCGTGCAGGCCCAGCAGGACAGCGGCGCGCAGCTGGCGCTGTCCGTGGCACCGGCTCCGGAGGACGGGGACCAGGTCGTGGGTGCGGACGGGGGCGCGAAGGTGTTCCTGGAGCCGCAGGCCGCGATCTTCCTGGACGACAAGGTGCTGGACGTCCAGCAGGACGAGCAGGGGCAGCTGAACTTCGCCGTCCTGCCGCAGCCGGACGCGCAGCAGCCGGGCCTGTAGAACAACGGACTTCCGCTGAGGGAGGGCGCCGCTGCGGCGCCCTCCCTCAGCGCGTTCCGGGGGCCGCGCAACCATGCGCGGCGCGGGACTTCTCAGAAGTGGCGCACGAGCTCCCGGAACGAGCCCAGCGTCAGCACGCGCTCGTCGGCGTCGTCCAGCTCGTCGTGTTCCAGCACCCAGGTGTGCGCGTTCGGGATGAACACCGCGTTCATGCCGGCCGCGCGGGCGGGGCGGATGTCCGACTTCGGCGAGTTGCCGATCATCCAGGTCGACTCCGGTACGAGCATGCGCGCCGACGCCAGGCCGCGGTACACCTCGACGTGCTTCTCCGGCACGATGTGCACCTCCCGGAAGTGGTGGGCCACGCCGGAGGCGTCGATCTTGCGCTGCTGTTCCTCGCGGTCGCCCTTGGTCAGCAGCATCAGCTCGTGCCGCGAACCCAGCTCGCCGAGCGTCTCGGCGACGCCCGGGATCAGCTCGACCTCGTGGTTGATCAGCGCCGACGCCAGCTCCTCGATGCGGGCGCGCTCGGCCGCGGTCGCCGGACGCTCGCGCAGCTTCTCGAAGCACTCGCCAAGACTGTGCAGGAACACCTTGGTCCCGTAGCCGTGCGACACCGCGTTCGCCCGCTCGATGTCGTCGAGGATCTCCCGCACCGCGGCGCGCTCCAGCGTGGGGTGCGCGATCCAGTCGAGGTAGTCGTCGATGACCCGCTCGAAGATCACGTTGTTCTCCCACAACGTGTCGTCGGCGTCGAGGATCAGGACCTGTCCACTCAGTCGCACGCTGCGCAGACTAGGAGCGGTCACCGTCCGGGCGCACCTCATTAACGGCGCCATCGCCCGCCAGCACCGCCGCGACGTTGCGCGCCGCGAGCAGGGCCATCTCGGTCCGGGTCTCGACCGTCGCGGAGCCCAGGTGCGGTGTCACCACCACGTTGTCCATCTCCAGCAGCCGCGGCTCGACCTCCGGTTCCTTTTCGAACACGTCCAGCCCGGCGCCGGCGATCTCCCGGCGCAGCAGCGCGTCGGCCAGCGCGGCCTCGTCCACGACCGGTCCGCGGGTGGTGTTGATCAGGAACGCGCTGTGCTTCATCGCGCCCAGCGCCTCGGCGTCGATCAGGTGCCGCGTCTCCGGCGTCAGCGGGCAGTGCAGCGACACCACGTCGGCGGTCCGGAGCAGCTCCAGGAACGACAGGTGCTCCGCGTGCAGCGCCGATTCCACCTCCGGCTTCGCGCGGGACCGTCCGCTGTAGACGATCCGCATGCCGAACGCGCGGGCCCGGTGGGCCATCGCCTGCCCGATCTGGCCGAGCCCGACGATGCCGAGTGTCTTGCCCTGCAGGCCGGAGCCGAGCATGAACCCGAGGTGGAACGACCAGGGCGTGCGGGACCGCAGCAGCCGTTCGCCCTCGCCGATGCGCCGCGTCACCGCGAGCAGCAGCCCGAACGCGAGGTCCGCGGTGGCGTCGGTCAGCACCCCCGGCGTGTTGGTGACGGTCACGCCCCGCTCGGCCAGCGCGGGCACGTCGATGTTGTCGTAGCCGACCGCGACGTTGGCCACGACCTTCAGCTGCGGCCCGGCCGCGTCGGCCACCGCGCCGTCGATGCGGTCGTGCAGCATGCACACCACCGCGTCCGCGCCGCGCACCGCTTCGCGCAGCTCGTCGGGGCTGAGCGGCCGGTCCTCGCCGGACACCCAGACCTCGCCCGCCTCGCGGAGCACCACCATCGCTGCTTCCGGAACCCGCCGCGTCACCACGATTCGCATGGGCTCCAGCTTCGCAGGATCGGCGGCCGCTCGCGCTATTCGGGGTCCATGCCCCCGGGGCCGCCCTCGCCCTCCGGCTCGGCCTCGTCGGTGCCGACCTCGGGGTCCTGGTCGCGGGAGGTGGGCTCGGTGTGCTCGCCGTCGATGTCGGCGTCCTGTTGCTCGCTCTCGGCCGTCACCGGATCGATTTCGGGTCCGCTCATGCGTCCACCCTTCCTTGCGTGGCTCCGGTCGGCCAGCTATGTTCATATGTAGAACTTGTGTGCGGAATGCGAACGGAAGCAGCTCAATGGCCGAGATAACGTCGCTCCGTGACGCCGTCGCCCAGCTGGTGCACGACGGGGACACGGTCGCCCTCGAAGGATTCACCCATCTGATCCCGCACGCGGCGGGGCAGGAGATCATCCGCCAGCGGCGCAGGGACCTCACGCTGGTCCGGATGACGCCCGACATCGTCTACGACCAGCTCATCGGCGCCGGGTGCGCGAAGAAGCTGATCTTCTCCTGGGGTGGCAACCCGGGCGTCGGTTCGCTGCACCGCTTCCGCGATGCCGTGCAGAACTCCTGGCCGGTGCCGTTGGAGATCGAGGAACACAGCCACGCCGGCATGGCGAACCGGTACGTCGCCGGCGCGTCCGGGCTGCCGTTCGCGGTGCTGCGCGGCTACCGCGGCACGGACCTGCCCAAGCACACGGACACGATCAAGACGATCACCTGCCCGTTCACCGGCGAGGAACTGGCCGCGGTGCCCGCCATCAACCCGGACGTGTCGATCATCCACGCGCAGCGGGCCGACCGGGCGGGCAACGTGCAGATGTGGGGCCTGGTCGGGGTGCAGAAGGAGGCCGTGCTGGCCGCCAAGCGCAGCCTGGTCACCGTCGAGGAGATCGTCGACGAGCTGACCCCGGTGCCCGGCCAGGTCATCCTGCCGACCTGGGCCGTCACGGCGGTCGCCGAAGTTCCCAACGGTGCGCACCCGTCCTACGCGGCTGGGTACTCCGAGCGCGACAACGAGTATTACGCCTATTGGGATTCCATTGGGCGGGAGAGGGACTCGTTCCAGCGCTGGCTGGACGAGAAGGTGTTCGGCACGGAGGCAGCCACGAGCGACCATGGCGAAGCCCCGCTCGTGGATGCCGACCGGGTGCGGGTGTCCCGCAAGACGCAGGAGGTGGCCCAGTGACGATGGTCGAACGGACGTACACGTCCGACGAGATGATGTCGGTCGCCGCGGCCCGCGCCCTGACCGGCGGTCAGCGGGTGTTCGTCGGCATCGGCCTGCCCTCCACCGCGGCCAACCTCGCGCGCCGCACCCACGCCGAGGACCTGGTGCTCATCTACGAGTCCGGCACGCTCGGCTCGAAGCCCACCCGGCTGCCCGCGTCGATCGGCGACGGCATCCTCGCCGACACCGCCGACGCGGTCATCAGCGTGCCGGAGGTGTTCAACTACTGGCTGCAGCCCGGGCGGATCGACGTCGGCTTCCTCGGCGCGGCCCAGCTGGACAAGTTCGGCAACATCAACACCACGGTCATCGGCGCCGACTACGCCGACCCGAAGGTCCGCCTGCCGGGCGCCGGTGGCGCGCCGGAGATCGCCGCGAACTGCCACGAGGTCTACGTCGTGGTGCGGCAGAGCAAGCGCAGCTTCGTCGAGCAGGTCGACTTCATCACCTCCTTCGGGCACGGCCGCGGCAAGGGCGAGCGCGAGAAGCTGGGCCTGCCCGGCGCCGGCCCGACCCTGGTGATCACCGACCTCGGCGTGATGCGCCCGGACCCGGAGACCGCCGAGCTGGTACTGACCCAGATCCACGAGGGCGTCACGGTGGAGCAGGTCAAGGACGCGACCGGCTGGGACCTGAAGGTCGCGCCGGAGCTGGAGACCACGCCGCCCCCGACCGAGGCCGAACTCACGGCCCTGCGTGAACTGAAGGCGGCCAAGTGATGACCGAGGCATACGTTCTCGACGCCATCCGGACCCCGTTCGGCCGCTACGGCGGCGCCCTGGCCGGGGTCCGTCCCGACGACCTCGCCGCGCACGTGCTGCGTGAGCTGGCGTCCCGCAACGACCTCGACCCCGCCACGGTGGACGAGGTCGTGCTCGGCGACGCCAACCAGGCGGGCGAGGACAACCGCAACGTGGCGCGCATGGCCGCGCTGCTCGCGGGCTGGCCGACCTCGGTGCCCGGCACCACCGTGAACCGGCTCTGCGGCTCCGGTCTGGACGCGGTCATGCAGGCCAGCCGCACCATCGCGACCGGCGACGCGTCGCTGGTCGTCGCGGGCGGCGTGGAGTCGATGACCCGCGCGCCGATGATCCTGCTCAAACCGGAGAAGGCGTACTCCCCGGCGGCGCAGACCCTGCATTCGAGCACCCTCGGCTGGCGCATGGTCAACCCGGAGATGCCCGAGCAGTGGACGATCTCGCTGGGTGAGAGCACCGAGCGGCTGGCCGAGAAGTACGGCATCAGCCGCGAGGCGCAGGACGAGTTCGCGCTGCGCAGTCACCAGAACGCGGCGAAGGCGTGGGACGCGGGCTTCTACGACGACCACGTCGTGCCCGTCCCCGGCACCGACCTGACCCGCGACGAGGGCATCCGCGCCGACTCGACGCTGGAGAAGCTGGGCAAGCTCAAGCCGGCGTTCCGCAAGAACGGCACCATCACCGCGGGCAACGCCTCGCCGCTCAACGACGGCGCGTCCGCCGTCCTGCTGGGCGACCAGGCCGCGGCCGACCGGCTCGGCAAGACGCCGCTGGCCCGCATCGCCGGGCGCGGCGCGGCGGGCGTCGACCCGGACGTGTTCGGCATCGGCCCGGTGCGGGCGGCGGAGATCGCGCTGGAGCGTGCCGGGATCGGCTGGGAGCAGCTGGCCGCGGTCGAGCTGAACGAGGCGTTCGCCGCGCAGTGCCTGTCCTGCTTCGCCGAATGGCCCAAGCTCGACCCGTCGATCGTGAACGTCAACGGCGGCGCGATCGCGATCGGGCACCCGCTGGGCGCCTCCGGCGGCCGCATTCTCGCGTCGCTGGCCTACGAGCTGCGCCGCCGCGGCGGTGGCC
>NZ_JBHZEN010000010.1:0-31561 GCF_050958625.1 Amycolatopsis sp. 3B14 | reverse complement strand
TGATTTCAGTCCCTGCAATCACCTACGATGAGCCCATGGGACGATGGCCGGGCGGGACGCAGCAACGGCTGCAGGAAGCCGCGATCAAGTTGTTCTCCGAGAGCGGCTACGACTCGACCACGGTGGCCGACATCGCCGGGACCGCCGGAGTGACCGAGCGCACCTTCTACAACCACTTCGCCGACAAGCGCGACGTGCTCTTCCCCGATCAGCAGCAGTTCATCGCCGAAGTCGCCGAAGCGGTGACCGCAGCACCCCCCGGCCAACCCCCGCTCGACACGATCCTCGCCGCGCTCCGGCACACGGCCGACTGGTTCGACCAACACCGCGACGCGGCGCAGCGCCGCCGGAAGATCCTCGACACCCGCGCGGAACTGAGGGAACGCGAACTGGCCAAGATGGCCGCGCTCGACACGGCGATCGCGGCCGCACTGCGCGAACGGGGATGCCCGACCGGTACCGCGGCCCTGACCGCGGTGGCCGCGGTGGCCGCCTATCGACTGGCCGTCGACACCTGGCTGACCGACCCGGAGCATCGCTCGCTCAGGCAGCACCTGAACTGGAGTTTCGAAGAACTGCGTGCCGCAGCGAAGAATTGGTGACCCGGGACAGAGCCGGCGCGTTCGGATTCGCTGGGCATCGAACTTCGCGCGCCCATGATCGTCGCACCGCGCGGCAACTTTTCCTTCACCCGCGCGCGGGCCTGATACGCCCGCTGGTTGGAACGCATCCCGAAGGGATCGACCAAACGACCGATGCGGGGTGGATCGTCCATCCCTGAACGCCCTGCGACGGCCACCAAGACCGGGAATCTTTCTTCGCACAGCACTCTGGCGCGACGAACATCAGGCAGAAGAACGGCTGGCGGGCAAACGGGGCCTTCGCCCCGGCCTCGGTCCTCCTTTCCCCAGAGCTGAAGGGCGACCTGGGGAGTTGCTCAAGGTCAATGTCAACCCGCTGCTGGCGGAACAGGGACTCGCTCCGGCAGCCGCAACTCAGACGCTCGCTGTGTACATCGACGCTGTGATGCCGCTGGCTCTTCGGAGTCTGGAGAGCAAGACGTCAGCCCCTTATCTGGCGGGGTGGCGTAAGCGTGTGGGCACCCTTGGGTACAACACCCGCGGCGGCCCGATCTCCGGCTCGCTGGGCTGACCTGGACGGCTGATGTGGTGCCGTTCACCACCTACACAAGGTCGCCGGACATGCTCGCTGACCACGACACAGTGATCCCTGCACCCGGAGCGCGCATCGGTGGGTCTGCCCAGCCTTCGGTTGGCACCGGGGCTGACTGTTCAGGCCGCTGTTGCGGTCGTGTAGATGGTCTCACCATTGTCCGTCAGCAACCACTTCAGCGCGTGCGGTGGCCCACCCGGTCGGGGCAGGAAGCGGCGGCCAGATCCGCGGCCGGCGGCGAAGGGATCACTGGTGCCGGGTGCCGCCGTCGACGTGGATCGTCTCGCCTGTGACCCATCCCGCCCCCAGGAGCCACATGGTGGTGTCGGTGACGTCGTCGAGAGTCCCGACCCTGCCGGCGAGGGATGCTGCGGCGGCGCCGTTGTACAGGGCGCAGCGGCGCTCGTCGGGGAGCCGGTCCCAGGCGCCGGAGTCCGTGATGCCGGGCGCGATCGCGTTGACGCGCAACGGCGCGAGCTCGACGGCCAGGTGGGTGACCAGTGCGGCCAAGGCGGCGTTGGCGGCACCTTTGACGACGGTGCCGGGCTTGGGCTTCCAGCCCACGATGCCGGAGAAGAACAGGAACGACCCTCCGGCTGGCATTCGGGGCGCGAAGTGCTTGGCCAGCAGCAGCGAACCGATGACCTTGGCAGCGAACGCGGCGTGGATCTTGTCGTTCTCCAAGGCAGCCACCGGCACGTCGTGGTGAGCCGACGCCGTGGAGATCACGTGGTCGAAGTCGCCGAGGGACTCCGCTGCTACAGCGATGGCGGTCTCGTCGGTGACGTCGATCTGCACCTCTGTGCCGGACCGTGCCGCGACGACGACGCGGGCGCCGGCGTGTTCGGTGCGGCGGACGATTTCGGCGCCGATGCCGCGGGCGCCGCCGACCACCAGGATTCGCTTGCCTGTCAGGTTCTCGCTCATGTCCGCGACGGTATAGATTGGATACCAGTATCTTCAACGCTACCGGGAGGACCCGCGTGGGTAAGGCGTACAACATCATGGCGGCGACCTGCCCGAGCCGCACCGTGCTACACCGCATCGGAGCGCGCTGGACTGTGTTCGTCGTCAACGCCCTGGAACACGGGCCGATGCGATTCACCGAACTCAAGGCTCACATCAGTGAGATCACGCCGAAGGCGCTGACCGAAACCCTGCGCGCCATGCAGGCCGACGGCCTGCTCTCCCGCACCGATCTGGGCGGCAACCCCCCACACGTCGAATACGCGCTGACCGACCTCGGCCGCTCCCTGCTGGTTCCGCTGCGCGCCGTGCGGCAGTGGGCCGAGGCCCACGTACCGGACATCCTCGCAGCTCGCGAACAGGCCAGCGCAGAGGATGCATACTAGCTAGAGCTCTTCTCGGTTCAGTTTTTTCCAGGAGTAGCCGTCGATCTGGTTGGCGACGTCGCGGCAGATCTCATCAGTTACATGCATGTAGCCCTACGTGGGGTCCGATGCACATGGGCACTCGTCGGCCAGCCCATGGCCGCACCCATGCGACGCTGCAGGTCGCCACGGGGCGGGGTTCCTGGGGTGCAGGCGGAGCAGTGCGGATCCCAGCGCCACCCCCGCGTCGGCCTGAAGAGCTGGAAGGTCACGTCGGGAACCTCGGCGCCCCAGAGGCACTGTCCCAGCGTTTGCCGTCTGAGCGATAAAGTGCGGCTCCAGGACCGCTCGACGCGAGCCCCTTCGGCTTATCGCGCTCACAACGACATGAACTCACCACATTCGATTGTATCGGCTCCCCATTTTCACATCTGCGGGCTTTGGTAGAAGACCGGGTGATGCCCAAGAAATGCCGGGTCCCAGATGCCGACTAGTCTCGCCGGCTCCTCGACTTGTCGAAGGATGTCGCCGGCCTCCCGATCCCATTCAGGGCCGTGGAGAAGGAGGTACCGGGCATAGCAAAGCCGGGTGCGCACGTCAGCAACTCCGAGCTCGAACAGCCTGTCATAGGTTGCCTTGATGACAACTACCGGCAGACTCAGGCCGACATCACAACGCAAAACATCGCCTAGACGAAGGACAGAGTCTTCCGTCTTCACCAGGTTCCGGAACGATTCGACTGCGCGATCCCAGTCCTGTGAACGCCAAGCCTCAGCGGAGTCTACCCCTTCAGCTTGCCTTGATAGCTCTCGGGCGATCTCGAGAATATCTCTCCACATCCTATTCGAGTTCCTAGACAATAGGGGGCGCAGGCGGGGCAGCATGGGGCTGGCCCCAGCGGAACCGCCGCGTCTGTCGGCGCGTTCGGCCTGACGAACTGGAAGGCCACGCTGTTGACCTCGGTCCTAGGTTGCTCGGTGAAGACCCGATCAGCCAGCCCGACGTAAGCGAAAGTCTGTCGCACCCAAGCGACGCCACCAGCTTCATTTTGGAATCCCTCGAATCAAGTGCCAGTGAAAACTGAACACGCTGGAACAGTGGTCGCGTGTCATGGTTCGTTCAAATAGGCCTCGAGTTGATTCTCGCGCTCCGCCACTATTGGAATAGTCTTATCGAATACCTGTGCATTTCCAGTCGTATATTCAACGATTTCGAGCCCGCCCCTCGGCTTTTTTAGGAATTCATGGAGCGCTCTCTCCTCGGCCGCCACGATCGTCTGAGCTGCCCCCCAAACGCTCGTTTTGAATTCCCACAGCGCGAGGATTCGCTTCCTATATTCGTCGCATCGCTCGAGGAGCTCCCGAGCCACTCCTGGATAGAGAGCCATATCAGCCACTGAACGGGTTAATTTTCACAACTATTCTCCCATCGTCTTCCGTCACTACCTGTACTGAACCAGAAGTATAGAGCGCGCTTCGAACTCCGTCGACATTCTGGTAAGTGACTGTCCCGGTGTTGATGGGATCCTCGATCAACTGCGGTGAGATACGCCTTCCTGCGCCCGTCGTCCCTGCCGGGGCTCCGAGACTGCTGGGTTGCATCCGGCCAACGCGTGACGAGAATAGAGGCGCTGACCCACAACTGCGTATTCACGGCCGTTGACGGTAGCCTGGGGTGCTCGCTTCACGACATCCAGGGGATCTTGCCCGCGTCAGCCGCCTCGGCGACGTCCTGTCCAGCCTTGGCCGCGTCGTCGGCGTGGCGGATCCCTTTGAAGATGTTGGCGAGCCACCCGAGAACCGGGAACGCGGCTGCACACGAGAGTGCCGCGTCTCCGCCTTGTCCTTCGGCTCCATAGAAGCCGCAGTTGATGGCGTGTGCGGGTTCGCCGAGGCCTGGGACGAGCCCGATCATGTCGAGGAGGTCGCGGGCCCGCTGAGCGACACTCGGCTGCGGACCGTTCTGGCCTGCCTTTAGCGCTGCAGGTCCGAACTGGGCGATCTTGGCCGAATCCCATCCGGCCTTGCGTGCTTCCTCGGGCTCGAGGTCTGGGTTGGCGCCGATGATTTCGCCGGTGTAGCCGTAGTTGCGGCACGCCACCATGTCCGAGCCCTCGTGGCCACTTACTCCTAGCCCCTGAATAGCAGAGGCCTCGATTGGCAAACTTCCACAAGTCCTCACTCACCTCACTATTTCCGCCAACTCCTCTTCGAACACCCGGACAGCCTCAGGGTTACGGTCGTAGAAGGAGTCCCAAAACATAGGCACCTGCCATCGTGCGGGACAAATTTCGACAACGCCAAGTTCGTCAATCCTGGCAACCCAGTTCGCCGGAACTCGAGAGTCAACGGTCGTGAACATCGTCGAATCCCATAAACTGGGCGCCCCTTCATCGTCGATGATCTGGACCGATATTGGTCGCCCCGGTGGGCAACGCAAACCGATCACATGGTATTCCTCGCCCACGCGTATCCACGGGCTCGTGTCATTTGACGATCGGGTTACGGGGTTGACAATTCGTGCGCAGACAACCTTCATCTCTCACCTGGACAGGTTGAAAACGATCTTATAGTCGATGCCATAATCCACAGCCCCAGTCCTGGGATTGTCGTGCTTGAGCCCGAGACTGCCGCGACCTTGGCTATTGCGAAACGCCGCAAACGAGGTGTAGGCGATGAGACTCGATCGCATCCCCGCGCAGAGTTGCCAAGGTGTCGTGGCGCGCAGTTCTGGTTCCAGCGGCGTTCACGATGACCTGCAGGCTGCTCCTTGAAACGCTCACCAGAACTGGCAGTCGTCAAACTACCGCATCTAGCAACTGCTGCGCCTCTCCTACGACAAGCGAACATTCTAGAAAATATCTTCCCTGGGGCTGCCGGAAGCCAGCAAGCGTAGCGCACGATTTGAATACAGGGACAATGTTTTCCTCGATTGCTTGCTTCAGGACTTCCTCCCGGTCTGGCCGTTCGACCGTCAGGTCGAGGACCTGAACTAGCTCTTGCTCTCGCTCGGCCAGCAAACGGGTAAGTCGAGTACGGATATGACATTTATGTTCAGCAGGAAAATCGACATCACCGAGAGGCAACAGCCAAAAGGCAATATTCACATAGTACTGGTCGCCATATTGAGACTTCTGCAAGTTTATTACGCCGATCGTCTCCTCTTGACGAAGATACCAGGACCCAGATTTCTTTACTAATCCAGTCTCAGGAATCAACTGATCGATCGCCAATCGTAATGGGTTCTTTGTCACCATAGCTAGTAGGTTACCACCCGACCCGTGAACGGTGGCAAGTTGGGCTGTAGCTGATTTAGTTCGTCGACGTAGGCTTGCACTTGCCTCTCT
Source organism: Amycolatopsis sp. 3B14 (assembly GCF_050958625.1). Lineage (NCBI taxonomy): Bacteria > Bacillati > Actinomycetota > Actinomycetes > Pseudonocardiales > Pseudonocardiaceae > Amycolatopsis > Amycolatopsis sp. 3B14. The sequence continues at coordinate 25,711 of NZ_JBHZEN010000010.1, read as the reverse complement.
CCAAGCCTGATAGCTCGACGGTTATTGGGCTTTAGCTCGAGAATCTCTCGCGTTTGCCAGTTGATAGCGTCGATGCGTCGCCCACTGGGGAGTCTGTATTCCTTTTCCCACCCTGGGCCCGGGTTCCATTTTTGGTGCATCATCCGGCCGTATGCCGCAGCCGAAGATTCTCCTCCACGCGGACCTGGCCCCTTGAGGACACCACCGCGGACCACTCCCGTGCGGTTGCTGCCGACGACGATCCCCATCTGTGCGACGGCCATGATTCCGGCGTTGAGTGCGTCCGTGAGGGACATGCCTTGGCTGTGCTGTTTGAAGGCTTCCTCGATCGCCGCGCGATCGGCCATCAGTGCCAGTTCCATCTCGGCGCTGCAGGAGTCTCTCCCGAGCTCGACACATGCCCCCTCGGCGGCGAAGGCTCCTCGCCACAGTTCCTCGAGCGGGTTGCGGGGTGGGCCTTGAGCCGCGGCCTGTGAAGCCAATGTGTCGGCGGCCTTCGCGGTCAGCGCCCCGTAATCAGCTTTGGCATTGGGGAGTTGGTAACTGCCGACATGTGGCTGCTGCGCTTGCAGGACTCCCATTCCGGCGAGTTGCTCGGGGCTGTATTCGCCGCGGACCGTGTTGCCGGCGGTGGGGTCGATGCCGCAGTCGCCTTGGTAGCCGAGACAGTAGCCGGGTTCGTCTTCGGGGCGGTGGCCGTCGAGTTCGATGCGGGTGATGGGGTTGCCGCCGGTGAAGCTGTAGCGGTTGGCGGTCCAGGGGTCGGTGCCGAGGTTGAGGTCGGCCAGGGCGCCGTTGTAGGAGTCGCGGGTGAGGAACCGGTTCAAGCCCGGGCTGTAGTCGCGGAAGCCCATGTCGTAGGACCCGGAGGCGTTGTCCCAGCGTTTGCCGTTGTAGCGGTAGAAGTTGTAGGGCTCCTTGCCCGGGTTCTGGGTGTCTGGTTTGTCGATTCCGGTGAAGGCCTGCTCGTCGTTGCTGCCGTAGGCGGTGTAGCCGTAGGTGGCGCGGGTGTCCCCGCCGGGGGAGGTCAGGGTTTCGACGTCGCTGTGCGGGTTGTAGCCGTAGACGGAGTCCTCGGCGATCTGGGGGCCGGCGCCGTCGGTGTCGTGTTTGAGCTGCGACAACCGTTGGCCGAAGGCGTCGTAGGCGTAGGACCGTTGGATCTGGCCGCCGATTTCCTCGGTGACGACCTGGTCGGTCAGTCCGAGGTAGGCGAAGTTGGTGGTCTTGGCCTGCGGCGTGCCGGCGTTGTCGGTTTTGGTGACGGTGCGGTCGAGCGGGTCGTAGGCGTAGCTGGTGGTGGTCAGGTTGGTGGTGCCGGGGGCGAGTTTCTTGTGCTGGGCGGTGCGGTCGAATCCGTCGTAGGTGTAGGACTCGATGATCTGCCCGGCAGCGGTGACGGTGTTGAGACGCCCGAAGGGGTCGTAGTTGTAGGCCGCGGTGACGCCGTTGGAAACGGCGGAGGTGAGGCGGTTGCGGTCGTAGGTGAAGGTGGTGGTGGCACCCTCCACGGTTTGGGAGGTGACGTTGGAGTTGGCGTCGTGGAGGTAGTTCTCGGTTTCCAGGACGGCGCCGGTGCCGGCGTTCTTCTTGGTGACGCTGGCGATGCGGTCCTGCGGGTCGTAGAGGTATTCGCGGATCTCGTCGAGGTAGGCCGCGGCGTTGTCGGCGTTCTGGATCTTGGAGGCGTCGCGGGTGCGGTCGCCGTTGGGGCTGTAGTCGAGGAGGTGCTGGGCGACCAGGGTGCCGTTGGGCTTCTTCTCGATCTGGGAGGCGAGCTGGCCGTCGAGGTGGTAGCCGTAGTCGACGGTGTTGCCGTTGGCCTTGGTTTCCCGCAGCACCTGCGCGCGGGGGGTGTAGGTGTAGCTGGTGGTCTTGGCGGTCTGTCCGGTTTCGGTGTTGGTGACCGTGGCGAGCAGGTCGCGCGGGTCGTAGCCGAAGACGCTGTCCTGGGTGTCGTGGTCGCGGGTGGCGGGGTTGCCGTTGGGGTCGTAGGTGAAGGCGGTGGTGTTCTTGATCGCGCCGCCGAGTTTCTCCTCGACCTTCGCGAGCTGGTTGAGGCCGTTGTAGGTCAGGGCGTAGGTGTCGACCTTGGCGGCGGAGCTGGTGTCGGTGAGCCCGGCGAGGTTGCCGTTGGCGTCGTAGGTGTAGCCGAAGGTCTTGGCTTCGGTGTCGGCCTCGCCGCTGTTGTTGCGGACCAGCTTGATGGCGTCGGCGGTGACGGTGCCGGTGGCGGCGTCGGCCAGCACGACGCTGTGGGCGTTGCCGGCGGTGAAGCGGTAGCTGCCGAGGCTGACCCACTCCCCCGCGTGCTGGGTCTGGTCGACCGGTTTGGGGGTCTCGCCGTCGGCGTGCCGGACGGTGTAGGGCGCGTTGGTGGCGGCGGAGCTGGGGTAGCGGGCGAACACCTCGTAGGTGCCGTCCTGAGGGATGGTGAGCTTCCAGGTGAACGTGCCGGCGCCGGTGCCGGCCGGGGCGGTGCGGTAGTCGTAGCCCTGATAGCCGGTGCCGGTCGCGCTCGTGGCCCAGGCGCCGGTGGTGGCGGTGTTCTGGGTGTCGGAGTTGTCGACGAGGACGACGTCGCGGCCGACGGGCACGCCGTCGTCGGTGCGGGACTTGAGTTTGCCGTCGGGGTAGTAGTCCCAGGTCATCACCCGGTTCGCGGATCCGCCCGCGCTGGTGAGGGTGCGGTTGGTCTGCTGGCCGAGCGGGTTGTAGTCGTAGCTGGTGGCGATGTCCCACGGGTCGGTGGCGGTGCGCACCCAGCCGTTGTCGTAGTAGGTGTAGCGGGTGGTGTTGCGCACCGTCTGCCCGGCGGACGGGGGTGCCGAGGTTTCGGTGAGGTTGCCGACCTGGTCGTAGGCGTAGGTGGTGACGTCGGGGGTGTTGTAGCGGGGGTCGTCGCGGTCGAACGGGCTGCGGCGTTCGATGGGCCGGTTGAGTTTGTCGTAGACGACCGCGGTGGCGAAGTCGTCCGGGTCGGTGGTCGTTTCGGTGCCGCGGGGGCTGACGACGCGGGTCTGGTTGCCGACCTCGTCGTACTCGATCCTGGTGATCCGATCGATGCCGGCCTTGTGCGGGACTCGCACCTCGACCGGTTTGGACCGTTCGTCGTAGACGTAGGTGGTGACGGTGTTTTCGGCGTCGGTGGTGGAGGTGACGTTGCCGTCGCGGTCGTAGCCGGTTCTGGTGACGTAGCCGAGTGCGTCGGTCGCGGTGGTTTGGCGGTGGTTGAGGTCGTAGCCCAGCTTGGTGGTGTAGTCGGCGGTGTCCGGGGTGGCGCTCTTGCGCGGATCCACGACGGTGGTGAGGTTGCCGACGTTGTCGTAGCTGTAGCCGATGACGTCCCCGGCGGCGTTGGTGACGCTGGTCAGCTGGGAGATGGCGTCGTAGCCGTAGCGGGTGACGTAGTCGTTGGGGTCGGCGGTGTTCAGGGTGCCCAGCGGCTGGGTCTCGGTGAGCAGGTTGCCGATCTTGTCGTAGGCGAAGCTCGAGGTGCGCGAGGGACCGGTCGGGGTGTCCTTGGGCTCGGTGACCGAGGTGACCTGGTCGGCCGGGTCGTAGACCGCGGTGGTCACCGCACCGTTGGGCGCGGTGGCCTGGGTGATGTTGTCGTTGCGGTCGTAGACCGGGGCCGGGGTGGTGATGAACTCGCCCGCGGCCTGGTCCTTGGGTTCCCGGGTCTCGAGCGGCCGGCCGAACACGTCGTAGCCGGCGGTGGTGGTCTTGCCCCGGGCGTCGGTGACCGAGGTGACGTTGCCGCACGCGTCGTACACCGTGGTGGTGCTGTTGTTCAGCGGGTCGGTGATGCGGCGGGGATAGCCGGTGGGGTCGTAGTCGGCGTAGGTGGTGGTGTTGCCGTTGGCGTCGGTCGAGGTCAGCAGCTGCCCGAGAGGGTCGTAGCTGTAGACGGACTGGTAGTCGTCAGGCACACCGGTGGTGGCGGTGCCCTTGGGGTCGGTGACTGTGGTCAGGTTGCCGCGGGCGTCGTAGCCGAAGCTCCAGCGCCGTCCTTCGGGGCTGGTCTTGCCGATCAGGTCGGCGGTGTAGCCGCCGAGCCCGGTCTGGTAGTCCAGCACCGTCGCCGGGGTGTTGTGTGCGACCGCTTCCGCGTCCCTGATCGAGGTGGGGTATCCGGTCTTGGGGTCGTAGGTCCAGGTGGAGACGGCGTTGTTGGCCTCGGTCAGTGAGACCACGTTGTTGCCGGCGTCCCAGCCCATGAGGGTGGTTTCGTTCTTGGCGTTGGTGGTGCGCACCGGCCGGCCGTAGCCGTCCATCCGGTAGGTGCTCACGTGGTTCTCGGCGTCGGTGATGGTCGATTCCATCTCCGAGCCGGTGCTGCCGTCCGGGTCGGCGTAGGCGAAGCCGGTGGGATGGCCGAGGCGGTCGGTGAGGGTTTGCAGTTTCCATTTGTCCTTGGGGTCGACCGGCGCGGTGTAGTAGCTGAGGTTGGTGGTGCCGCCACGCGGGTCGGTGATCGCGACGAGCTTGACGTTCTTGTTGCCCTGTGTCGCGTCGTAGCCGAAGCGGAAGGTTTTCGCCTCGGCCGTGCCGGCCCCGTCGACGAGCTCGGTCAGCAAGCCCTTGTCGTCGTAGCCGAAGGTGAGCGTCCGCCCGGAGACGTCCCGGATGGACTGCACCATGTCGATGATCTTCGGGTTGCTGGTCTCGCCCCGCTCCCAGTAGTCCAGCGTGAGGGTCTGCCGGCCCGCCGGGTCGGTGACGTAGGCGAGGAACTTGCGGGGCTGGTTGTTGGACTTGCGTTCGGTGTAGGTCAGCTGCTGCTCGTTGCCGTTGCGGTCGGCGACGGCGGTCATCCAGCCTTCCTCGTCGAAGAAGAACCGGGTCCGGTCCGGGCGCGTGGCGACCCAGCGGCGGGTGGTGTCCTCCCCCGCCTGCCGCTGCAGGAACAGGTGCACACCGGCGGGCTGGTCGTAGGTCCACGCGGCCGGGTCGGTCGAGTTGTTCTTGTTCAAGTTGAACACGTGCGAGGTGCCGTCGCCGTCCGGCAACGTGATCCTGGACGGGTAATCCTGGCCCTTCGGGTGCAGCTCCAGTGACGCTCCAAGCCGGACCAGGCCCGACGCGCTGAGCGACCAGCCATACCCCATCGCGGTGGCCGAGGTGTCCTGGCTGTTGTAGGTCATCCGAACGAACGTGGACAGCCCGCGGCCCGGGTTGGAGAAGGCGTCGTAGGAGAACACCGTGTTGCCGGCGAACTGGTTGACCAGCACGTTGGAACCCGCGCCGGTGGACTTGCCGGCGTAGGCGTAGAACTTCTCCAGGCCGAGCTGGTCGCTGGTGGGGTCCTCGACGGTGACGTTCTGCGGCAGCGCCGGAATACCGCCGGTGGCCGACAGCCAGGTGCCGGTCGTGGTGTTGCGCAGGTCCCAGCTCAGCACGAACTGCTCGCGCTTGTTGCCCGCCTCGCTCTGGATCGGGGTCTTCACCCTGGCCTGCACCGTGACGGTCCCGTTCGGCGGGACATCGGCGGGCAGGGCTGTCTCCAGCCGGTTGCCGCCGGTGGTGACGTCGGTGCCGTCCGGCAGCGTCCACCGGTAGGACAGCTTCTGGTTCGCCGCCGACCAGGTGGCCGTGGTGGTGTTGGTGAGCGTGACCGGGACGGTGTACTCGTCGCCCGGGATCATCCGCAGGGACGGGGTGTCGGGCGCGTAGTAGGTGGCCTCGGCGGTCGGCTCGGTGTAGGTGACCACCAGGTTCGGGCGCAGCTGCGGCTCGGCAGCCTCGTCGGACAGGAACAAGGCACGCTGCTTGGCGGCGCCGGCCTCGTCGCGCACCTTGACCAGGAAGCCGTTGTTGGAGGCCGGGTTGCTCACCCAGCCCTGCACCACACCCGGGTCCTCCCAGATGTGCCACTTGGGGTCATTGGAGATGCCAACCACCTGGTCGGCCAGCGCGCCGTAGTCGCCGCCCGGCGCGGTCCAGGCGGTGGCGGCCGAGGCCCGGTTCCACGTGGTTTCCGTTTCGGCGAACGACTTGGTCAGCGGGTGTGCGTCGAACGTGGCGCCGCTGCCGTTGGTGTAGAAGCCCCACAGCATGAAATCCGCGTCGATGACGTGGGCGTTGGCCGGAATGGCCGACAGGTCGGGGAACTTGACCACGGCGCGGGTGTTGCCGTAGGTGGCGGAGTTGTTGCCCACGGCCAGCCACGGCTGTCCGGTGTAGACGTTGAGGTTGGTCGTCGGCTGCGCCGAGGAAATCGTGGAATCCAGGGCGCCGCCGTGGAAGACCTGCGTCACCAACCCTGCCTTCGGCAGCCGCGCGAGCTGTGTCGGACCCGGAATCAGCTGCCCGTCCCGGGTTTTGGCGACGATCATGTAGTAGTACGCCGCCCCGAACGGGTCCGGCGAATCCGCCGGCGTCGGCTCCGCGGTGGTGTCGGTGAACGTGGTCGTCGCAGGCGACAGCGGCGCGATCAAGGTCCAGCGCGACGGGGTGAACGTTTGGTACACGGTGCGGTGCACCTGGTACTCGACCACGTCGTCGTTCGGGTTGTTCGGGTCCGGATCGGTGTACGGCGACCAGCGCAACTCTGCGCCCGTGGAGTAGATCTTCGTCGGGTACTGCAGGTTCACGCTCGGCCGGCCGTAGCTCAGAATCAGCTTCGGCCGGTTCTCGACCTCGCCGTTGTAGGCGAACTCGGCGGCCTGGTACACCGGGCCGCTGCGGTTCAACGCCTCGTTGGTGGCTTTCAGCATGAACCCGTAGTTCTGCGCCGATCCCGACACCCACGACTGCGCAATGTTGCGCACATCGAACTCGTGCCAGATGTTGGCCTTGTTCACCTGCTTGACCTGGGTCGACAACCCCGCCTCGGCGAACGCGGCGTTGATCGAGTTCCAGGTCGCGGTGTCCTCGCTCCACGACTGCGTCACTCGCCGCACCTCGATGGTGTTGTCCACCTGCGTCGACGGGATCTCGCTGTCGAAATACAACCGCAGCTTCGCGCTCGTCAGACTGGTGCCGGCGGGAACCACCGAGGTGTCGAACCGCACCAGGCTCCGCGCGACACCCCAGGCGTCCGTGCCGACCGAGAGCCGGTAATCCGATCCGTCGTTCCGGGTCGGCGTGTCCGACCAGATCTGGGTGTCCTGCCCGGTGGTCGGGGTCGGTTCCACCTTGATCGTCGGGTCGATCACCACCGGGTACTGCCGCTCCGGCGCCGACAGCCAGCCTGCGTCCGCCTTCACGGTGATCGTGGTCGTCGCGCCGCGGTGCTCCACCGTCTGGGTCACCTGATCGCTGAACGCGGTCCCGTGCGGCGACTTCTGGTCCACCCGGCTGTCGTTCATGAACGGCTTCGGCATCACGAACAACGGCGGCCCATCCCCCGCCGGGCCCTCGGCGAAGAACCCGATCGACCCGTCCGGCAACGCCCGGGCCTGCACCCCGCCAGCCTGCACGGTGAACCGCCACACCGGATCCGCCGGCGGACCGGCCAGCACGATCCGCTCCTTGAGCGAATCACCAGTCACCTCATAGGCCACATCCGCACCCTCGAACGCGCCCGCGTAGGTGACCGTGTCCCCCTCCACCCGCGGCGACAACGACCGCGCGGCAGCGTCGAGCCCGAGCGCGACGTGCTTGCCACCGGCCTCGACCCGAACCAACCGGTCACTCTTGTCCCCGAAATCGGACCGGAAACCGTTGCTGTCATTGAGGAACCGGTAGCCGTCCCGGCCCTGCTCCCGCACCGTGGTGTCGATGTCTCGCCACACACCACTGCTGTCCTTGAAGGACTCCGGCTCCGGCGACACCTCAGCCTCGAAAGTCCCGTCCGACAACGCGAAAACCCGCGTCGTGGCCGAGCGCTGTTCCCCCAGCTCCCGCACCCGACGCGGAGGTTCAACGGTCTTCGCCGGCCCCGTCTGATCCACGTGCACAGCAGCAGATGCCGAGCTCGGAGCCAGCAACTCCCCCAGCCACTGCCACACCCGACCGAAACCGCCTCCACCGCCGCCGCTACCCGCCGGCAGACCCACCACCGCGACCGCCAGAACCAGCAGCACGACAAGAGCGCGCGACAACAAACCCCGCGAACGCGACGGATGCATGGAGAGTCCCCTCAACACAGTAGGCCGACACCGGCAACTACCAAGCGAAACGACCATCACACTAAGCGCAACAACGATCTCGAGAACCCGCCGAACGGACTAAATCCCCCAAGAACACCGCCGGTACGGTTGGAAAGAAACAGGCCGACCGGCTTAAACGCTTGCGCCGAAGAATTAACCCACTACCGCCGGTATCCGGTTTCGCCGCTGCGGTGAAGAACAAGCGGTAGCACAGAGCCATGTCGGAACACGGGCGCAGGAGCTGGCGATTCCGCGACGGCCGCCGACCTGTCGTCGGCCCACGCGGCTGGGCACGCGTCGGCATCTGACATCGTGATGGGCGCGAGCCCTCGGGACTGGCCGCGCTGCCAATATCGCCCTCCAGCAGCCACGTCGCAGCCCACCGAGTTGACAGCCCGCCGAGAACCAGGCGGCGCTGCATTGACGAAGCTGTCGAACACGTCGAGGAGGACGTCACCGCCAACGATCAGCACGGCAAGAGGGCAGCCTTGACCCCACCGGCCCGCCTCCCACAGCCGGACCGAGCCACCGCGTAACCTCTGCGCGTGGCCGACCGACACCTCATCGACGTGCACATCCTCCTCGTCGACGACGGCAACCTCCTGCTCACCCGTCGCCGCGACACCAACCCCACCTTCAACGGCCGCTGGCACCTACCCTCCGGCAAACTCGACGCCGGCGAATCCGTCCTGCACGCCGCGGTGCGGGAAGCCCACGAAGAAGTCGGCGTCTTCATTGACCCGTCCGACCTCCAGCACGTCCACACCCTGCACGTCAACGGATCGGGCGCCGAGCCCCGCCTCGGCCTGTCCTTCCTCGCCGCCAACTGGGCCGGAACACCCGTCAACTGCGAGCCCGACAATTGCTCCGCCATCGGCTGGTTCCCCCTCGACAACCTCCCAGCCAGCGTGATCGAGTACCCGGCCGCCGACATCCACGCCTACCTCAGCGACCAGCCCTTCGCGACCCTCGGCTGGCTCACGACCGGAACTCCCGCCGCCAGCCTCAGCTGACATCGTCAACGCACCACACACGGATTCGGCGCGGCTTCGCCACTATTCCCAAGACGACCCGACGGTCAGCGGAATATAGAAGGTCACCTCGGACACAAAGGCCCTAACAAGCACCGAGCCGTGTAGGAACTTCGGCTACCCTAAACCGCGCGTATCGCCGCGCCCACGGGTGGCCCCTGGGGCGCGCCTTTGAGCGCTGGAGCGCGCCACTGCGCCCAGTACCAACTCCTCTAGCCCCGCGCTGGACGCGCATCCGACCGGCTGCCCCTTGGAGGACCCCGCGAGTTCGGACACCCGCGAGTCCTCACACGCCCCGCGAGGGCGACACCACCGCGTCGACCACGGCCCCGGTTTCGTCTCACGAGGACCACGCCGGGTGGCACCTGATGTTGGACAACGCTCCGGGCACGACTTCGTCCATGAACGATTTCGCGACTGCTGGTTCTGATGATCCTGCTCGCCGCGGTCGCGGTTGTCAGCCACGTGATCATGGAGATCGCCCTATCAACAACTCACCGCCGCACCCAACCTCCACGTCTCGGCAATCGCCACCGCATCGCCACTTGGCAAGAAACCCGTGCCAGGTGATACTACGCCCGAAATCCGCCGTGCTCCGAGGAAAGGATCCCGACGTGCCCCGCAAGGACGATCTCGACGCGCAGTTGCGCGCAGCAACCGGAATCGAAAGCATCGACAAGGCGAGCTCGGCCAGAGTGTATGACTACCTACTTGGCGGAACACACAACTTCTCAGTGGATCGGGAGTTCGCCAGACAACAGGAAGCTCTACTGCCGGATATGCGAAACGGCGTGCGTTCGAATCGTGCGTTCATCGGTCGAGTAGTTCGGCGCGCACTCGGGGCCGGAGTGACCCAGTTTGTGGACATTGGTTCCGGCCTGCCGAGCGAAGGTCAGGTGCACGAGGTGGCCGACCGAGAGTATCCACATCTCAATGCGCGCGTCGTGTATGTCGATAATGAACCACTAGCGCACGCACACGCGGAAATCCTTCTCGGCGGCGGCGCGGCTGACCCGCGCCGGCACCGCGCGGTGTTCGCGGATTACTTCGACTACCGCAGCCTGTGGGACCAGGTCCTCACCACCGGGGTGATCAACCCGGACGAGCCGGTCTGCCTGCTCATCACCGCCATCCTCCACTTCATGTCTCCCAAGACCCATCCAGAGGAGCCGCTCGCGTACTACCGAGACGTCGTTCCCTCGGGCAGTCTCCTCGCGCTTACCCACGCGTGCGATGAACTCAACGATTACGAGTTGCACCAGGTGGCCCGCAACTTCTCGAAGACCTCGCATCCCGCCTACTTGCGAAACCGCGATGAGGTCGCCCGCTTCTTCGCGGACTGGAGACTCCTCGACCCCGGATTGACCTGGGCGGTCCAGTGGCAGCCGGATGGTCACGAACCCCAGTGGTGGGGCGACCAGCCGGAACGGTGTCGCTATCTCGCCGGCGTCGCCGTCAAGCCATGACCGTACCGGACCGACACGTCACATTACGGAACCAGCGAATGCAACTTGCATTCACACGCTTGCATTCACCTTCTCCCGTTTGAGACCAAATAGTGTCCCTTCGTTGTCCGATGCAGGAGGCGCATCACCAAATCGCGAAAACCTGCATTGGACGCGGAGGTTGACGTGTGGTTACCTTTCGTGAAACACGGTACGTCGCAGGGGAGGCGGCTCCAGTTCTTCCGGGAGGTCGCAGTGCATCGTCCCATCCATCGTTTTCTATCCATCGTTTTCGCGTTGGCCCTGGCGAGCGTAACCGCAGCCTGCGGGACATCATCTTCGTCCGGCAGTAATGGAACGGGTCTGCTCGATGAAATGCGAAAGACAGGAGCTGCCAAGGTCGCTCTTGCTCAGGCGCCACCGTTGGAGTATTTGACACCCGATGGTAAACCAGCGGGATACCTAGTCGATCTGACGCGTGGCTTGCTGAGTGATCTCAACGTCGGCGACATCAACGCGACTATGACCACGTTCGACGCGATGATCCCCGCACTACAGGCACGAAAGTACGACTTCCTGCCCGGCGGTCTGAACATCACGGCAGCGCGGTGCAACGCGGTCGCGTTCACCAGTCCGATCACCGTGCAGCACGAGGCGTTGTTCGTACAGCGAGGAAACCCGAAGCAACTGAGTGGCTATGCCGCCCTGGCGAAAAGCCCGGACACGACCGTGGCGCTGCTGGCCGGATCGTCCCAGGAGGCCTTCGCGAAGCAGCAGGGCGTGTCCCAGGGGCAGATGCTGACCGTGCCTGATATTCAGGCGGGCATCGCCGCCGTCACCGGTGGCCGCGCGGACGCCTTCGGTGTCGGCCAGTTCAGCGTGCAGGATCCGGCGGGCAAGGGCGTCGACGTCGTGGTTGACGAGTCCTCGCCGGTGTCGGGCATCGGCATCGCGTTCCGGAAAGAGGATGCGGCTACACGCGACGCGTTCAACACGGTGATCGAGCAGTGGCGGGCGGATGGCCGGCTGGCCCAGCTGTATACGAAGTGGGGCTACAGCAACGGTGACCTGCTGGCGAAGACGACCCGCGCCACGGACGTCGCGTCGGCCTGCTCGTGAGGAGAGCACGGCGATGAATCAGATTACCCCGTACCTGCCGTCGATCCTCCAGGGCTTGATCACCACGATCGCGGTGGCGGTGCTGAGCATTCTCGGAGCAGCCGCGGTCTCAGTGGTGGTCGGGGTCCTGCGCACTCTGCCCAGCCGCCTGGTGCAGCGCCTTGCGCTGGTGCTGGTGGAGTTGATGCGCGGCGCCTCCGCCGTCATCTACCTGTTCTGGGTCTACTACGCCTTGTCGGCGATCCCCGGGGCTCCGCAGCTGAGCCCGTTCACCGCTTCCGTGTTCGTGCTGTCGGCAATCGGAGGGGCCTACGGCGCCGAGATCGTTCGCGGCGGCATTCAGGCGGTGGCCGCAAGCCAGCGGGATGCCTGCCGCGCGCTCGGACTGTCCGGCCGGCACACCCTCACGCGGATCGTCCTGCCCCAGGCGCTGTCGCAGATCGTGCCCTCGTTCGCGAGCCTGGCGGTGGACCTGGTCAAGTGGACCTCCATCGTGTCCTTCGTCGGTGTGCAGGACGTCTTCTACGCGGCGAACACCGCTCGCACGGCCACCAATCAGACGGTGCTGGTGTTCATCGTGCTCGCGGTGCTCTACCTCGTGCTCTCGGTGTGCGTGGCCGCGCTGTTCAGGGGCATCGAGTACCTGCTGCCGATGAACCGGGCGAACCGAAAGGCCCGCAGCCGCGCACCCCGCACACCACCCCCTCGCCACGTCGAGACGCCGGCCGCGGTGGTGGTCCGATGAACTGGGACTGGTCCTTCGTGCGGCAGATCCTGCCGGAGCTGCTCATCGGCGTAGCCGAGACTGTGCTGGTCACCCTGGTGTGCGCGGCGATCGCCCTGGTCGGGGGTCTGATCATCAGCGTGATCACCCAGGTGACCGGGCGGCCAGGCCGATGGATCATGCGGCCGTTGATCGAGCTGGCGCGTGGCATCCCGATCTTGGTCCTGCTGTACTTCGGGTTCTACGCCCTGCCCGGCCTCGGAATGACCTTGCCTGCGTTCTTCGTCGGCGCGCTCGTCCTGGGCGTCGTGTACGCGGCGTACTGCTCGGAGGTCTACCGGGCAGGGCTGGAGGCCATTCCACCGGGCATCCGCGACGCCTGCCGCGCGCTCGGTCTGCCCATGCCGGTGATGTGGCTGCGGGTGCTGATCCCTCTCGCCATCCGCCGGAGCATCCCGGCACTGGTCAACTACCTGATGATCTTGTACAAGCAGTCTGCGCTGCTGTTCGCGATCGGCGTGCCGATCCTGCTGGCCCGGGCGCAGGTAATCGGGTACGAGAGCTTCCGCTACCTCGAGCCCTACACGGTCGCGGCCGTTTTGTACCTGCTGCTCAACCTCCCGTTCGTGTATCTCCTTCGCCGATTCGAGGTCAACCGTGCCGTCCACGCCACTGCCTAGCGGGGAGGCCGCATCCGCGGCGCCCGCGATCGAATTCGAATCTGTGTCCAAGTCCTTCGGCCACACGCGTGTGCTCGTCGACCTCGACCTGACCGTGGCCAGGGGCGAGAAGGTCACGCTCATCGGCCCGAGTGGCTCGGGCAAGACCACCGTGCTGCGCCTGGCGATGATGCTGGACAAGCCCAGCAGCGGCGACATCCGCGTGGGCGGCGAGAGCATCATCCAGGACCAACTCGGCAAGCCCCGCTCCGCCCGCGACTTGGCCCGCCTCGGCCGCCGCTGCGGAATGGTGTTTCAGCAGTTCAACCTGTTCCCGCACATGACGGTCCTGCAAAACCTGACCCTGGCGCCGCGCACCGTGCTCAAACTGCCCGCCGCCGAGGCCGAACAGCGCGCCGTCGAACACCTGGAAATGGTCGGCCTGGGCGACAAGGCCACCGCCTACCCCGCCCAGTTGTCCGGTGGCCAGCAACAGCGCATCGCGATCGCCCGGGCGTTGACCCTCCGGCCGGAGATCCTGCTGCTCGACGAGATCACCTCCGCGCTGGATCCGGAGCTGATCGGCGAAGTCCTCGAGGTCGTGAGCAAGGTCGCCCAGGAAACGGACATCACGTTCCTCATCGTCACCCACGAGATGCGGTTCGCCCGCGACGTCTCCGACCGGGTAGCGATGTTCGACGGCGGTCGGATCATCGAGCACGGCCCGCCGGAGGCGATCTTCACCGACCCCGTGTGCGAGCGCACCAAAGCGTTCCTGCACTCCGTCCTCAACCACTAGGAGGAAACGCCCCGATGGGACGAATCACGGTCCACCGCGTCGACGACGTCCTGGTCGCAACCATCGACACCCCCGGTCGGCTCAACGCCTGGACTCGCGCCATGCGCGCCGACCTCATCCACATCCTCGAGCGCGAACTCAAGACCGACATCTGCAGCGGGGCGGTCATCACCGGCGCCGGGGAGGCCTTCTGCGCCGGTCAGGACTTCCACGAGGTGGCCACTTGGGAAGCGGACACGCCTTGGGTCGACGAGATCCACGACGTGTACGCCCGGCTACTGCAGCTGGACAAGCCCGTGGTCGCCGCCGTCAACGGAGTCGCCGCCGGCAGCGGCTTCCAACTCGCGCTGCTGTGTGATCACCGCGTCGCCCACGCCGGCGTGCGGATGGGACAGACCGAGGTCCGCTGGGGCCTGGCCAGCGTGGTCGGGACCTGGTTCATCGAACGCAGCCTAGGCGCCAGCAAGGCCCGCGAACTGGCGTTGTCCGGCCGGCTGATGGAGGGCGAGGAACTGCTCGCCACCGGCCTTATCGACACCCTCGCCGCGCCGGGCCAGGTGGTGCCCGCGGCCGTCCAGGCCTGCCGGAAGCTGGCCGCCAACCCTGCCGCCAGCTTCCGGATCACCAAGCGCTGGCTGTACCAGAACATGGCAGCGGACATGGCGCGGGTCTTCCGCCAGGCCGCCGACGCCCACCGCGCTGGGTTCGACTCCGGATCCTCCCAGCAGGGCGCCGACCTGTTCCTGCACCGCAAGCCCGCCTGACCCCCGCGACCCCTCCTGCCGATTCCGACCGAAAGGCTGCCATGCGTTCCCCTTTCCAGCGGCTCCTCCAGCTGCCCAGATGGCGTGTGCCCGACCGCTACAACATCGCCAGCGAGGTCTGCGACGCGCATCCCCGTGATCAGCTGGCCATGATCTGGGAAGACGCGACCGGCCGCGAGCGTCAGGTTCGGTGGGGCGAGCTGCAGGACCTCTCCGCCCGGCTCGCCAATGCGCTGACCGCCGCGGGCGTCACCGCCGGCGACCGGGTCGCCGCCGTGTTGCCGCCCCGGCCGGAGGCCGCCGCGGCCATGCTGGCCGTCCTGCGCACCGGCGCGATCCTGATCACGATGTCCAGGATGTGGAGCGCCCACGAGATCGAGCATCGGTTGCGCGATGCCGAACCGAAGGTGCTGATCACCGAGTCGGAGGACAGCGAGCGGCTGGACAGCTCGCTGGTCGACGAAGTCCTCCTGCTGGACCGGTTCGATCCCAGCAGCTACAGCAGCCACTTCATCACGGTGGACACGGCCGCCGACGACCCGGCGTTCATCGCCTACACCTCCGGCACCACCGGACCGGCGAAGGGCGTGGTCATCCCGCACCGCGCGATGCTCGCCGCCGATGAGGCCACCTACGTGCAGGATCTGCAGCCGGGCGAGCTCACCTTCTCGGTGGGCGACTGGGCCTGGTCCTACCGCAAGATCATGGCGCCGTGGCGGCTGGGAGCGGTCAATCTCAGCTACGAGCAACACGGGCGCTTCGACCCCGAGCGAATGCTCGACGTGCTGGCCCGGCACCAGGTGACCAACGCCTTCATCAACGTCACCGTCATCCGCCTGCTCATGCAGCAACCCGGGCTAGGCCGCAAGTACCCCCAACAGTTCCGGGTGGTGGCCACCTCCAACGAACGGCTCGGCGTGGAGCCCTTCGAATACTTCCAAGCCGAGTTCGGCGTGCCGCCCCTGGAGTTCTACGGCGCCACCGAGTCCTTCCCGATGATCGGCAACTCGCCCTACCTGCCGATCAAGCCCGGGTCGATGGGACCTGCCGTGCCCGGCTGGCACGTGCGCATCCTCGATGACGACGAGCGGGAATTGGGGCACGGCGAGATCGGGGAAGTGTGCCTGAGGGCCCGGACCAACCCGAACTATCCGCTGGGCTACTGGCGCCGCCCCGAGGAGACCGCGCGCGACTTCGGCGGCGCCTGGTATCACACCAAAGACCTCGCCTACGTCGATGCCGACGGCTACTTCTGGTACGTCAGCCGCAAGGACGACCTGATCAAATCGGCCGGCTACCGCATCTCGCCCTACGAGGTGGAGGAAGCCCTGCGACGCCACCGCGCGGTCGCCGACGCCGCCGTGATCGGCGTGCCCGACGCGACCCGCGGCACCGCGGTGGCCGCCTTCGTCGTCCTCGATGACACCTTGCCCGGGACCCCCGACCTCGCCGACGAGCTGAAGGACTGGGCGCGCCGGGAACATTCCGCGTTCGGATATCCCCGGCACGTGCACTTCGTCAGCGAACTACCCCGCTCCTCGTCGGGGAAGATCAACCGAGCCGCGCTGCGCCAACAGCAGGCGCCGGCAAGCTAATCCGGCTCGACGGGCTGGACCTCGCCAAAGGCATACTCCGGGGCCAGCTCGTTGCGTTCCTCCAGGATGGTGGCCACGAACGAGGCCACGCCGTCGTCCGCCTCGTCAGCTCGCCACGCCACGCACACCGCCGACCGAGTGGCACCGGGGGCTGCAAGGAACCGCACCCCGTCGTGCTCGCCGGCGGTCAGCGCGGCCGGGACCAGCGAGACGGCGAAGCCCGAGGACACCAGGCTGATCAGGGCCGAGGTCTTGTTGACCAGTGTCGCCGGGTCCAGGGGAAGGTTGGCTTCCAGCGCCCGCGCGCTGGTCTGCGTATAGAGAACGGGTTCGATCTTCGGGCTGAACTGCACGAAGGGGTGGGCCTCGAGCAGCGGGGCCAAAGCGGCGGGGGACGGTGGCTGCCCGTTGGTACCCGGCGGGAGCGGGCTGTCACCGGGGCAGGCCAGCAGGAAGTCCTCCTCCCACAAGGTCCGGCACTCGACGCCGGGGATTACCACCGGGCCGCGGAGAAATGCAACGTCCAGCGCGCCGCGGCGCAAGGCGTCCATCTGGGTTTGCGAGTTGGCGTCGAGCAGGTCGTGCGCCAGGCCGGGGAACCGGCGCCGGCTCGTCTTCAACAGCAGTGACAGGCCCCGGGAACCGAAGGACTCGATGAACCCGACACGGATGGTGCCGCGGGGCTGGGACGCCTCCTGCTTGACGATCCGTTTCGCGCGCTCGAACTGCTGCAACATCCGGCGAGCCTCGATCAGGAACAGGTGCCCCTGGGCGGTCAGCCGCACCTCTCGCCCACCGCGGTTGAACAACACCGCATCTAGTTCGTGCTCCAAGGCGGCGATTTGACGGCTCAGAGCAGGCTGAGTGAGCAGCAGCCGCTCGGCCGCCCGCCGGAAGTGCAGCTCCTCAGCCAACACGACGAAGTTCGACAGTTGTCGAAAATCCATTCGCCCCACCCACTTCGTCGGCTCGCTTCAAAGACGGGACGCTGCCTCCGCGAGCCCGTGATGCTCGGGCGCAGGCTGCGGCTCGTGCGCGCCACTTGGTACGGGCGTGGAGGCCTCATCGTCTCCTTGACCGGTAACTTACGTGATCAACCGGCGCGGCGAGCGGTCAGGTGCGACGCGAGTTCGGCGGATACTCCCCTGCTCGGGTGACCGGCCACCTGCGGGCTAGAGCGGGATGTTGCCGTGCCCGCCGCGCTGAACCACATCGTGCTCGGCGAGCGCGGCGGTCAGAACGTGACGGGTGTACTTGGGGTCGACCACCTCGTCGACCAGCCCGGTGTCCAGCGCGCGGGCCAGCCCGCCGGCCTTGTCATGGTGTTCCTGAATCAGCCGGGCACGAACCTGCGGCCGATCCGCTTCGGGAGTTTGGGCCAGAACCTTGCGGTAGAGGACATCTACGGCAGCTTGATCGCTCATCACCGCGACCTCGGCGTCGGGCCAGGCGTAGACGGCCGTGGCCCCTAAGCCGCGTGAGTTCATGGCGACGTACGCACCACCGTAGGCCTTGCGGGTGATCAAGGTGACTCGCGGCACTGTGGCTTCGGCGAACGCGTGAAGGAGCTTGGCGCCGCGGCGAACCACGCCGCCCCACTCCTGGGTGACACCCGGCAGGTAGCCGGGCACGTCGACGACGACCACCAGCGGGATGCCGAACGCATCACACATGCGCACGAACCGCGAGGCCTTCTCGGCTGACAACGAGTCGAGACAGCCACCCTTGCGCAAAGGGTTGTTCGCGACCAGACCCACGGTGCCGCCGGCGAGTCGGCCCAATCCGACGACGATGTTCGGCGCCCATTGTGCCTGGAACTCCTCCCACCTGTAGGCACCGGGCGGCCATCCGCCGCGGCCGTCATCGCGGTCGAGGATCGCCTGGAGCAGCGGCCGCACGGGATAGGCACGGTTGCTCGCCTCGGGCAAGAAAGCGCGGAAGTCCTGCGGCTCCCCCACCAGCGACGGATCAGGACGGCCGGGCGAGGCGAGCAGCGTCACCAGGCGACGCGCCTTGCCCAGTGCCTCGGCCTCATCCTGCGCGACGACATGGGCGACCCCGGAGCGGCGCGCGTGGGTCTCCGGACCGCCGAGCCGGTCCATGTCGATGTTCTCCCCGGTCACGGAACGGACCACACTGGGCCCGGTGACGAAGACCCGCGCCTCCCGGCTCATGATCACGACGTCGGTAAGCGCGGGGCCATAGGCCGCCCCACCGGCAACAGGACCGACGGCAACGCTGATCTGCGGAACCCTGCCAGAGGCCCGCACCATAGCGGCAAAGACCAGCCCGAAACCGTGCATCGAGTCCGCCCCGTCTGCCAGGCGCGCCCCGCCGGAATGGAAGACGCCGACCAATGGCCACTCTTGGCACACTGCGGTGTCAATTGCCTCGGCAATCCGTCGGCAGCCCTCCAGGCCCAACGCGCCGCCCAAGACGGTGTTGTCGGTGCCGTAGGCCATGACCGTTCTGCCTGAGATCGCGCCACTGGCGACGACCACTCCAGAGTCGTCCGCGGGGGCCAGTTCTCGCATGGTGCCAGGATCAAACAACGCCTCTAGCCGACCCAGGACAGGCCGCGCCGGAGGTTGCCTGAGCTGCGGGGTTGCCTCCGTCTGATCCGAAGCCATCAAATTCCTCTCAGCGAAATCCGTGATTCATACTTGCACGAAAAACCGGAGAAGTGATTCCCCAAAAGACAACAAGGCGCGCCACTTTGCAAAGATAGAGGTCCAACTGTCGGCAATCAAGCCGTTTTACGCGCGACTTCTATCCGATTCGCGCCGAGACCTTGACTGCAATTAACCGTCGTTGGACATTGATTATTGCGACTGAACCGGCTGGCAGGCAAAGGATAGTTTGAATGGTTGCACACGAACTCGGCAGAGTCACGCAAGATGGCGCTCGAACGCCTCCGCCGTGGGAGAGCGCCGCATGAGCCAGATAGTGCACCCCGCGACGGTCCGGCGCAACGCTGCACTACCCTACGATCCCATCGCCAGGGCCGCAGAACTGTGGGAAGAGCGTATCGGGCCGTCGGAAACGATGGCCGTGGCGACCGCGGTGATGCGAGTGCAGCAAATCATCCAGACCTCAGTCGATGCAGCCCTTCGGCCGTACGGCTTGACGTTCGCGCGTTATGAAGCACTGGTGCTTTTAGCCTTCTCGCGGCGCACCTGCTTGCCGATGGGTCTCATGGGGCAACGACTGCAGGTGCATCCCACGAGCGTGACCAACATCGTTGACCGGCTCGAGCGGGATCGAATGGTCGCCCGGGTTCCACATCCCACCGATCGGCGCACCACGCTAGTGCAGTTGACCAACTACGGCCGCCAACGCCAGCAGGAAGCTACGGCCTCCGTCGTTGCCGTCAACTTCGGACTTGCGGAAATGGGTGATAGTCAATGGGCGCAGCTATGGAAGCTGCTCGCTGAGATCCGCCGGGCCGCGGGCGATTTCGTTTAGCTGCCACAACTTACAGCAGATGCTGGTCTCTTTTCCATGTCAGAGTCTGCTATTGAGGGAAATGGACATCGGTGCACTCGCCTGAGCGGAACACCACGCACGCCCCTACCTCACCGTCGCGGCAGCGGCCCGACACACGAACACCCGGCCCGCTGCTGGCGGTGCTCATCGGCCTCAGCCAGTTCATCATCAGCGCTGACTACAATTTGATCTTTGTCGCTTTACCCGCTGTCGGCCACGATCTCCACCTCGCCGGGCAGGCACTGCAGCTCGTCGTCGTGGCATACGCAGCCACGTTCGCGGGATGTGTCTTGCTTGCCGGGCGCGCAACCGACGTTCTGGGTGCTCGGCGCGTGTTCACGCTGGGAGCAGCTCTGTTCGGAGCCACCTCCATCCTCGGGGCGGTAGCCTCGACCGGCTGGATGCTCATCGCGGCACGAGGCGCTCAAGGCATCGCCGCAGCCGCCCTGTTTCCATCAGGGTTGGCCCTGGTCATCGGCACGTTTCCCGCCGGGCCAGCCCAACGCCGCGCCCTCGCTATCTGGGGTTCCGCCGGCGCTGTCGGGATGTCAGTCGGGTCCCTGCTCGGCGGAGCGCTGACCACCGCACTCGGCTGGCGGGCCGTGCTCCTGGTGAACGTTCCGGCGGCCGCGGCCGCCGCGATCGGCACCGCTCGTCTGATCAGGCCAGGCCATCGACGTCGCCCGCGGCGCTCACTCGATTTAGCGGGAAGCTTGGCCGCCCTGATCGGGCTTTCCTGCCTGGTTGTTGTCCTGGTCCTGGGCCCGAAGGTGGGCTGGGAGCCGAGCGCGCTGTGGCTGCCCGCCGCCAGCGCCCTGTGCGCCGGCGCGGCGTTCGTCGTCGTGGAGCTGCGTGCGAAAGATCCTGTTCTGCCTCGCCGTCGGCTCTCGCTCACGCTCGGCAGTACTGCAGCCGTGACGTTCGTCCTGCTCGGCCTGCTGAGCTCAGCCTTCTACGTGTTGACGCTCTACCTGCAGAATGTCGCTGGGTACACCGCGCTCGAGACCGGGCTAGGGCTCCTGCCGCTCACCGCCGCGATGGTCGTGGGCATGCAGTGCGGGTCGCGGCTCGTCGGCAGGGGCGGCCCGCGCTTGCTGGCCGTCCTCGGTCAACTGGCGATGGGGGCGGCGATCGCGTGGGTGGGAATCGTCCTCGCTGCCCCCCACCCATACGTACACCTCGCGCTGCCACTGACTTTGTTCGGCTTGGGTGGCGGAATCACCTGGACCGCCGCCTTCACAACCGCCGCAGCCGATGCAGATGGCGCAGAGTACGGCCTGGTAGCGAGTGTCATCTGTGCCGCACGTCAAGTCGGCAGTGCTGCGGTGGTGGCTGCGTTGACCCCGATCATCGCCGCGGACGGAACTGACCCTGCGGCTCAGGCCGGCGGCCACACCGGCTTGCAGGCCGCAGCCTATGCCAGCGCCGGGTTGTCCCTGCTCGGCGCGGCCGCCGCCTTCGGCCTTGATGTTCCTCCTCATCGCGGTAGACAGCACTCGAGGCGAGGAGCCCACGGTGCACAAGTTTGATGACAGAAACGCATCACACAGGTCCGGGATCTGCATTGGACGGGCAAAGGGGACACGTTCTACCGTTTCCCCAGCCACCGTGCTCGCCCTCCGACCAGGGAGTCCGCTCCTTGGCTGCGGGCCGATCGCCCTCGCCACGGATCCGGGCGCTCATCGGAAGGGATGGTAAATGGAACGCAGCAGTGAACCGACCGTGGTGAAGCGAGGTCAGGCCTTCTACGGTGTCGACGTCGGCGTGATTCTGATGGACTCGGACGCGCCGCGGGCCGTGGGCGATGTGGGCAATGCTCGCACCTTCCCTTTCCCCGTTGCGTACACCACTGCAGATGGCGCCTATGCCGAGCAGGTGGTTGAACACGACGCGGACGGCCTACTCGATCAGTTCCTCTCATCCGGCAAGGAGCTTGTCTCGCGTGGAGTGCGCGCGATCGGCACCTCGTGCGGGTTTGTTGCGATCCATCAGCAGGAGATCGCCGCCGGCGTGAACGGCCTTGTGGCGACCTCGTCCCTGCTGCAGATCCCCCTTGTGCTTCAACTACTCGGCCCCGACGGCCGTGTCGGCGTGGTCACCGCGAACGCCGCCACGCTGTCGCCGCGTCATTTCGCCGCAGTGGGTGTGGATGAGGCGGCGCGCCGACGGCTAACGCTGATCGGCCTGGAACACACCGAGCATTTCTATCAGGTCATGGTCGCAGGCCGAGGCGCTTTGGACACTGAACGAGCCGAAGCGGAAGTACTCGCGGCAGTGCATGACGCTCTTGCGACTACGTCAGGTATCAAAGCGCTCGTCCTGGAGTGCACCAATCTACCGCCGTACGCGGACGCGATTCGCCGGACGACGGGTCTGCCCGTGTGGGATGTGACAACCATGCTCAGCTGGATCCAGAGCGCCGTTCGGCCGTAGCAGGCGGCCCGGGAGAGCTGGGCGATGTGCTTCGTGGTCCCAGGACGCTTTCAGGCGCTGCCGGGGATTAGCGCACACATCGCGGCGTAGTTGGTGCTTCCCAGCGTCCCCCGGGCCGCTCGCTCGGGGGAGCGCGCTCGGCATATCGAGACGCGCTTGAGGTCCGAAGCCGACCCTGATCATCGCGGTGATCCGAAGCCTCTCGAGGTCTCCGTGGTGTTGCCGCCGGGCGGGCGCGGGAGAGCGAAAGCTGGGCCGGGAGAGCGAAAGCTGGGCCTAGACCTAGGAGGCCACGATGACGTATCCGGTCTCCGTCCCCCACGCCCGCCCGTCGGCTGCGGGGGTCTACTGCACGACCGCGAGCAGGTCACCGTCCTGGACGACATCGCCTTCGTGCACCGCGAGTTTGCCGAGGAGACCACCGGACTCGGTAAGGACCGGGATCTCCATTTTCATCGATTCGAGCACGAGTAAGGTGTCGCCCGCGGCGAGGGTGGTCCCTTCGGTCACGGTCACCTTGAGCACGGTGGCGACGAGTTCGGCGCGTATCTCCTCCACCCCGGTCCTCCCATCCGCCTCGTGTCGCCGGCCGTCACTTGCGCTGCAGGAACGCCTGCATGTTGCGCTGCCAGGTACCGGCTCCGAGGGAGGCACGGTGGGCCCGCTTGGAGATCTCGATGATCTCGCGCATGCCCTCGAGGTAGCTGGCGTTGAGCGACGGCTTGGTCTGGCGGACCGGCACCGGGTCCCAGGAGGCCATCCGCGCCGCCAACTGTTCGGCGTGCTCACGCAGCCGCTCGGCGGGCACCACCTCGTGCACCAGTCCGGTCTGCACGGCGCGGTGGGCGTCCCACACATCGCCGGAGAAGATCATGGCCTGCATGGCGCTGCGGCCGACTACGTGAGTGAGCATGTACCCGCCGAAGGTGACGGCAGCACCGAGCTGGAGCTCGGGCATCTTGAGACGGGCCGAGGTGGAGGCGATTCGATAGTCGGCGGTCAGTGCGATCTCCAGGCCCAGGCCGATAGCCCATCCGTCGATCGCGGCGATGACCGGCATGCGCATGCCCAGCGCGGTGAGGAACAGCTGACCGAAGGTCTCCATCAGGTCGCTGACGGCGTCGCCGCCGTCCAGCGCTTGCAGTTTGGCGAAGTCGCCGCCGGCGGCGAACCATCGGTCGTCGCCGCCGTAGAGGATCACCGCGCGGATGTCATCCCGCTCGTCCAGTTCGGCCAGGATGCGGGTGAGTTCGCGGGTCCTCGTGCCGCTGAAGGGGTTCGCCTTCTTTCCGCCGCTGAATTCGACCATCGCCACTCCGTTGTCGTTGGGCAGTACGGTGATGGTGGTGTCGTTCTGGGCCAGTACTTCGCTGGTCATGAATTGGTCCTTTCCGAGTCGGGCCTGTCACGGGTGAGTTGCAGGACAACGGGCCTCGCACGACCTGGGCGGGAGCGTGGCGGCGGGTGGCCAGGCGATCCAGGTGCCGACCGGGTGGCCGGCGAGCATGGCATTGAGGTCCGCCAGCGCTCCGATGAGCACTGGTATCCCGTGGTCGGCGGCGTGGGCGGCCGCAGAGAGCTTGGCGGCCATCCCGCCGGTTCCCGGGGCTCCCGGGGGTGCCGGTTGGATGGGTACCTTCCGCAGGTGTGCTGCCGCGGTGATCCGCAGCAGCACGCGCCGCCCGTCGTGCCCGAGCACGCCGGGAACGTCGGTGAGGAAGACGAGTAGATCGGCTCCCAGCTGCCGGGCCAGTCGCGCGGCGAGCATGTCGTTGTTACCGATCAACCCCTCGGCGCCACTGTCGTTCTCGTTGATGACGGGGATACATCCCCTGTCCAGCAGTCGCCGAATTGTTGTCGACACGCTGTCTGCCGATGTGCTTGTCGCCGTTTCATCTACCAGTAGTTGCGCAACGTGCACCCCGAACGAATCGAATGCGTCGCGAAAGCGCGCAGTCAACCAGGCCTGTCCGACCGCCGCCGATTCCCGGGCAGTGATGCGGTCCGCGCTCGATGAGGCGTAGCCGCTATCCGGGGCGCGCAGCAACATACGTCCGACCGCGACCGCTCCGGATACCACCAGGACGATCTCCCGCGGTTGACGTGCCTGTTCGCCTACTTCTTTGCTGAGGAACGTGATGGTGTCGATGACGGAGTCGAGGGAGGTTCCCAGGGCCGCGGACCCGACCTTGACCACGACGCGCCCGGCCCGGACGGCCTCGAACCGTCGCGGGCGCAGTTGCAAGTCGGGCATTGACGTTCCCCTTCGCTTGTTGTCCGAGGTTGATCGGGACCGCGCTGTCCGTGAATGTGCGACCGTCGCATGGTCAACGATAGGAGTTCCAGTCGATGGTCTCGATCCGATTTACGTGAGATTGCCAGCCGTTTCACGCGCTAGCGCGGACGCAATTGCGTACAGCATTGAAACGAATGGCGCTCTGCGCTGCTGTCCTCCGGTTTCAGTCCTCGAACAGCGGGCGGATGCCGCGCGCGGCCATGATCTCGTCGTTGCCGGTCCCGGCCGCAACCATGGGCCAGACCTGGGCGTCCTTGCCGACCACGAAGTCGATCACGACCGGGCGGTCGTTGATCTCCATCGCGCGGCGGATGACGTCGTCGACCTCGTCCTTGGTCTCGCACCGCAGGCCCGCGCAGCCCAGCGCCTCGGCCAGCAGCGTGAAGTCCGGGATCCGGTGCTTGTGGGTGCCGAGGTCGGTGTTGGAGTACCGCTCGGCGTAGAACAGGTTCTGCCACTGGCGGACCATGCCGAGGTTGCCGTTGTTGATGACGGCGACCTTGATCGGCGCGCCCTCGATGGCGCAGGTGGCCAGCTCCTGGTTGGTCATCTGGAAACAGCCGTCGCCGTCGATGGCCCACACCTGCTTGTCCGGCACGCCGAACTTGGCGCCCATCGCGGCGGGCACCGCGTAGCCCATGGTGCCGAGGCCGCCGGAGTTGAGCCAGGTGCGCGGGTTCTCGTACTTGATGAACTGCGCGGCCCACATCTGGTGCTGGCCGACGCCCGCCGCGTAGACGGCGTCCGGGCCGACGATCTGGCCGATGCGCTCGATGACGTACTGCGGCGACAGGGTGCCGTCGGCGGGCCACTCGTAGCCCGCCGGGAAGGTCTGGCGCCACGCGTCGATCTGCGTCCACCACGGCGCCAGGTCCGGCTCGCCGATGCGGTCGGTCTCGGCCTTCACCGCGTCGATCAGCTCGGTGATGATCTCCGCGCAGTCCCCGACGATCGGCACGTCGGCCTTGCGGTTCTTGGAGATCTCGGCCGGGTCGATGTCGGCGTGGACGACCTTGGCCTCCGGCGCGAACGACGACAGCTGACCGGTCACCCGGTCGTCGAACCGGGCGCCGAGCGCGACCAGCAGGTCGGCGCGCTGCATCGCGGCGACCGCGGCGACCGAGCCGTGCATGCCGGGCATGCCCAGGTGCTGCTGGTGCGAGTCGGGGAACGCGCCGCGGGCCATCAGCGTGGTGACCACGGGGATGCCGGTCAGCTCGGCCAGCTCCTTCAGCTGCGCGTGGGCCTGCGCCTTGATCACGCC
>NZ_JBHZEN010000009.1:0-176039 GCF_050958625.1 Amycolatopsis sp. 3B14 | reverse complement strand
CGGCATCGGCGGCAACACCCCCGCCAGCCGCGGAACCAACCTCACCAAACAGCACACCTAGCCCGTCCGTATATACGGAGGAAGCTCGTATATCTGGGTAGAGAAGGTTGTCGCGCTCGTGCGTCAACGCGTTCCGGCTACACTCAGCGCGTGCCACCTCGTCATCACCGCACTGTCGATCGGGTGATGGCCATCCTCGAGATGGTCGCTCCGGTGCGTCACGGACTGTCGCTGGCGGATCTCGCCGAACGGCTGGGTGCCCCGAAGAGTTCCGTGCACGAGCTGGTGAATGGACTCGTGGCCACCGGGTACCTGGTCGAGCGCGATCACAGGTTCGGCCTCGGCTCGGCGCCGTTCATCCTGACTCTGAACGGGAACCGCGTGGCGGCTCAGGACATCGATCGCGAGCTTCTGCCGCGCATTCACAAGGAAGTCGGCTGCAGCGTACTGATCGGCATCCAGGTGGGAATGTCGCTCGTGTTCGTCGACCACATCGGTGATGAGCCCGCGCTGGAGTTCGCTGCCCGCAACCACAGTCGCCGGTCGCTGTACGGGTCCGCGTCGGGAAAGATCATCCTGGCGAACCTGCCGGTGCGGGAGATGGATTCGCTGTTGTTGTCGGCGTCGTCCGCCGAGCAGCCCGAGGTGGACCGCTTCCTCGCCGAGCTGCCTGAGGTAAGGGCGACCGGCCTCGCCTACAATCCCGGTCGCACTGTGCCCGGCATCTACTCGGTGGCGACCGCGCTGCGACGCTCCGACGGTGAGCTGATCGGCGCCGTGTGCGCGCTCGGTCCCGCCGACCTCCAGGACTCGCTGCCCGAAATCGGACGTCGAATTCAGGAACTGCTCAGTGATGGGCAGGTCGATCCGGGTGAGTCTGTGCGACCCTAGGCGATGCTCGGCCACGACGTTGCTGGCGGCGCGCGCCAGGTCGGTCATTGCGGCCGTAGTCCTCGCCGCGGCAGACCCGCGTCGACGGTCTGGCGAGAAGACGGAACTTGTGCTGCCTGGCTGTCCCGGACAATCGGCCTGACGTGGTCCCTGTGCTCCGCCGCGCCTGCGCCCTGGCTCGAGCCTGATCACAGGTAACGCCGCCAGAACGCACCGCGGCCCCGCCGCTGAGCCGCCTGCCACGACCTTGAGGGCCACCTCAACCGGACAGTTCCGATCCGGTCATCTGCTGGCGGACGTGGTGCCAACGACTCGTCAGCCCGCGGTCGGTACGGGTGGGCACCGAGAAGGCTACAGCGGCTGGTCGAGTCGGGCGTTCGCGGCGTTCGACCCAGCTTCGCAGGCCGTGCCGGCACGGCCTGCACGCCGATCTCGGACCTTGACGCCCCGTATCCGTGGCCATAAGGTTGCGACCGGCATTACGGACGCCTATCCGTAAATACGGATACCAGGCAGGCGATGAGGCTAGCTGTGGCTCTGGAATGCGCGGCGCCCCTTGCTTGTGGCCCAGGTGGTCAACCCGGCCGATTCCCCCAAGGACGGAGGACCTATGCGTATCGACGACGTTGCCGTACGCATCGACCGATTGCAGCGCTGGCCGTACTCGCCGCGCGTGCTCTTCATCGCCGGCGTTAGCTTCTTCTTCGCCTACTTCGACATCGGCAATATCGGCAGCGCTCTGCCTGCCGCCCTGAAAGCCCTGCACGCGACGACGGCCAGTGCGACCACGGTCGTCAGCGTCGGGCTCTGGGGCTACATCGTCGGCGGTCTGATCAACAGCGTGGTGGCCGACCGGTACGGCCGTCGCGCGGGCCTTCTGATGGCGACCGTTCTCTACGGCGTCGGTTCACTGGTCAACGCGCTGGCTCCCTCGATCGAGGTCTTCACCATCGCGCGTTTCGTCTCCGGGCTCGGTATCGGAGCGACGCTCGGGGTCATCAGCACCTACATGAGCGAGCTCGCGCCGGCGGCGAGCCGGGGGCGTTACATGGCAAGGACGACGCTGCCCGCACTCGTCGGGTATGCGCTGGTCCCGATCATGTCGGTGTGGCTGATTCCCACATTCTCGTGGGGGTGGCGGGCCATTCTCATTGTCCCGGTGGCAGGCGCCGTGATTTTCATCCTCCTCTACCGGTCGCTGCCGGAGTCGCCGCGATGGCTCGTCCTGCACGGGCGTTCCGCAGAGGCGGAGAAGATCCTGCGAGCCGCGGAAGTGCGGGAGGGGCTGGATACTCCGGTGTCGTCGTCGCCGACCGGCACGCAATCGCCGGAGCCCGCACGCGACATCCGCGTTCTCTTCAGCCGTCGTGTCCTCCCGTGGATGCTGCTCTTTTTCGTAATCTGGCTGCTGAACTACCTGCCGGTGTACGCGGTCGTGGGCCTCGGTACCACGCTGCTCACCGAGCACGGGTTCAGTCTTGCCAAGAGCCTGCAGATGACGCTCGGCTCGAGTCTCGGCATCGTCCTTGGTGGCCTGTTCGCGATGTGGGTCGCCGACCGGGTACCGCGGAAGGTGCCGGCTGCGGTCGTCTCCGGCCTCGTCGCGGTGAGTCTTGGGCTGGTGGCCATCGCGCCGTCCAGTCCGGTCATCTTCGCCGCCTACTTCCTGGTCGCGTTCCAGATCGGCATCTTCGCTCCCTTGATGTACCTCCTGACGGCGGAACACTTTCCGACGGCGGGCCGCACCACGGCTATGGCGCTGTGCAACGGCGTGGGACACGTTGGCGGCGCGATCGGCCCCTTCATCGTTCTTGCGCTGTACCGGGCTGCCGGTTTTTCCGCGGTATGGGCCTTCCTCGGGGCCCTGTTCCTGCTCCTCGCCGTCACCACGCTGGTCGCCAGGAACACCACGGGCAAGGCGCTGGAGACCGTGACGACCGAACCGGCCGTGGAATCCGGGTCCGCCTCACCGGCGCGGCCCGACCGGGTTTCCTGACCGCCTTCTTTTGCGGTTTGAACGCGCACTCGTGTACCCGTTTCTCGGATGTGTAGAACGGAGAATGTTGCGCATGGGATTCGCTGTTACCGCAGGTCGGCGGCTTGCTTGTGCCGCATTGGGGGAGAAGTTTGACCTGTGTCCGCCAGGGCTGGCTCGACCGCCCGGTTGCGCAGCCCCGGCGACGTCGATCACGCGTTCACGATTGTCCTCGTTATCACCGACGGCGACCAGCACACGCTCGTCGGCCTCGACGGCGTCATCATCGCCGAACCAAACCGCTCCGCGCCGGGTGTGAAGGACGTCGGCAACGGCCGACCTCGAGGCCTGCGCCCCAAGACGCCCGTTCCGTCACCGAAGTCCTGAGACATCAACCGTTACCGATGTCCTGATGCAGAACCGTCACGCATGTCCAGAGACATCACATCGGGCCCGCGAGGTGCTGCTGATCAGAGAGGAGCCGGTCGTCAAGCAGTTCCTCAACGGCCGCATGGACGGCCCGATCGGCATGTCCGAGGAGAAGGACACCGCCCAGATGACCGCCGAGCGCGCCATGTTCGAGGCCGGCCACCACGCGGGCGGGGTCGAGGATGTCACTGGCATCCCGGCGCAGATGCAGCCGACCCCGGGCGTGCCGACCAGACAGGGCGCGATCCGCCGCAAGGACCGCGTCATGAAGATCCTGCACCACCCTCCCGCCGGCGGCGCAGGAGGGGATCATCGAGTCGCTGTCACCGGAGGAGCAGCGCCACCACGGCGTGGCGCCGGGGAGGCACGCCCTCACCGACGCCGCGCTGTACCAACCGGTTCACGGTGATCTGGGATGACCCCTGGCAGGGCTTGGTCGTTTCCGGGGTCACCGGCGTTCGTCCAGACTGGCCGGATGTTCGAGCTCGGGCTCGATGTGGCGAGGCTGCTGCCGAAGCGACCGTTCCAGACACGTGAGTTCGTGGGGCAATTCTGGTTCGTGGCGAGCGTGTCGATCCTGCCCAGCGCCCTGGTCGCGATCCCGTTCGGCGCGGTCATCGCGCTGCAACTGGGTTCCCTGACCCGCCAGCTCGGGGCGCAGTCCTTCACCGGTGCGGCGGGTGTGCTGGCCACGGTGCAGCAGGCGGCGCCGATCGTCACCGCCTTGATCATCGCCGGCGCCGGTGGTTCCGCGGTGTGCGCGGATCTCGGCTCGCGGACCATTCGCGAGGAGATCGATGCGATGAAGGTGCTCAGCGTGTCGCCCGTGCAACGGCTCGTCGTGCCCGGGTGCTGGCGATGACCTCGGTCGCGGCGTTGCTCAACGGCTTGGTGAGCATCGTGGGTGTCGCCGGGGGATACGTGTTCAACGGCTTCCTGCAGGACGGTACTCCCGGCGCGTACCTGGCCAGCTTCAACGCACTGGCCCAGTTGCCCGACCTGTGGGTGAGCGAGCTGAAGGCGCTGATCTTCGGGTTCACCGCCGGAGTGGTCGCCGTGGTCATCACCTTCCTGCTGCTGTACTTCGCCAACTTCGTGATCACCACCATCTACCTGCAAGTCGTTCCCGCGAAGGGAAGCTGAGACGAGCGATGTCAACGACGACACGTGCCACGGCGTTGCGGGAGGACTTTCTCGCGCTGGCCGGCAAACCCCTGCGGGCCCTCATGTGGGCACCGCGCACGCTGCGGCGCTATCCCCGGGAGATCCTCCGCCTGTTGTCGGAGGTCAGTTTCGGGACGGGAGCGCTCGCCGTCATCGGCGGTCGCGGGTATCGCGCTGTCGGTGACGGTCGGCTCCGGGTTCACCGCTCAGCTGGGGGCCATGCGCATCTCGGAGATCGCGGGATTCGTCGCGATCATCCCGCTCTACGCACTTGGGCTGCTCACCTCCTACCTCGCGTCCCGGGCGATCACGGTACTGCTCAACGGGTAATCGGCAGGCACCTACGACCACTACTTCAACCTGTTTCTGCCGCCCGGTGACGTCCTCTGGTCCTTCGGCAAGGTGCTGGTGTTCGCGGTCGGCGCGCGGTGCGCAGCGCGATCGTCACGGTCGTCATCCTCGGGTCGTCGGCGACTCGCGTCCGACGTTGGAGCTGCTTGAGCGCTGCGCGCCGGAGTACTCGTGCCTGATGCGTCAGCTGGCGGTCCCGCCAACGACCACATGCTGCACCTCACCATCGAGATCGCCAACAGCCGCGGCAAGTACGTGCCCGGCGTCGACACCCCGTCCTACGACGATCACCGTGGCCCACGCTGCTACAGCCTGGCGCCCGGCGAGAAGGCGCCGCAGTATCCCGGCGGCCGGCCCATCCAGGACGGCTCGTCTTCGCCACCGGCCGGTCCGTCGCTGGCGAACTCCCGGCCCGAGCAACAGCTGTTGTCGGGGTTGCTCGCGCCGCAACTGGCTGTCGCACCATCCGACGTGCCGACCTGGAGCTCGCTGCTGGTCGGCCCGCTGCACCTGGGAAGCGACACGATCCCGGTCCAGCAGGCTGCTCCCGCGCTGGACCTGGCCACCCTGTTCAACGACTTCAAGCGGCTCTTCCAGGCGCTGTCGCCGGAGGACGTCAACAAGCTGTCGTTCGAGCTCATCCAGGTCCGTCGACCTCGGGTAGCGACCGCGCGAACGCGACGGCGGCGCACCAGTCTTCACGGTGGCGACGGATGCTGAGCAGCTCTCGCGGTTGGCCGTCGCCGTGGCCGAAGTGGCGGTCAGCTCGGGCAATAAGACTTCCAAAATAACGATCAACGCTCATCGGACCGAAAACGATCTAATATGACGCCGATGAGGGTGCCGAGCAGTGGCAGCCAGATCGGGCATAACATCAAGACGAGAAGTGGTGCCATGAACTTTACGATCACCATAAAATCGTGCATATTATTCCAATTCTTGGCTCGCACTATCGGCGCACATGGGCAGGAATTTCAGGCGTACGCAGTCGTTCGAGTAGTCCATTAAGAGGTTGAATATCGCACTTCATGCAATATTCAACGGCATGTCACATGCGGCGAGTTCGTGAGCCATTAGCCGTGCAAGCGAACGCGTGGCTCTATGCTGCAGGGCGCGAATACTGTTGGTATTTCTTGTTCATCATCGTAGCCACCTCTGCGACCGAGAGTCCTGCGAAGAACCGTAGAAGCAGGCACTCTCGCTGAAGGTCACTGAGCTCGCCGAGGTATCGACGAAGAGTGCCGGCTTCGATCCGGGACAACGCGAGCAGATCGACCTCCTGGGCTGGATCAGGCCTGTCGTGGTGCTCGCCGTCGAGTAATTCACGGCGATAGCCGGAAGACTTGCGGTGGTCGCGAACGAGGTTATTCGCAATGGTGTACAGCCAGCCCGTGAAAGAACCTAATTCCGGGCGGAAATCCGGCAGTTTTCGCCATGCCCTCAGAAAAGTTTCACTGGTGAAGTCCTCGGCTGTCGCAGTGTTCGCTAGGCGGATTCGAAGGTAACGAAATATTGACGAGGCGTTGCTGCTTGTATATGGCAGCAAAGGCGGCTGGGTTGCCGGAACGAGCTTGTTCAAGTACATCGTCGAGTGGCGGCATTGCCTCTCTCTTCCCGCCTGATGCCCGGCGTGAAAAACACGAGCTTCTTCGGGTGAACTGTTCATCGGTTCTGCAAAGTCAATGTCGCAGTGAGCCGGTCGCGGCCGACGGATTGGAGTCGTCAGATCTGTCGAAGGTGGCGAAGAGCGCGTTGGGCGGCGTGCGCACCACACATGCCGTGCGCGCCTGGGCCGGGCGGGGTCGCGGCGGAGCAGAGGAAGTGGCCTGGCAGGCCGGTGTCGTAGGGCCGCAGCGTCGCGCGGGGTCCGAAGACGAGTTGTCTCCAGTCCTTGGCTCCGGTGAGGATGTTTCCGTCGGTGAAGTTGGAGTTGTCCGCCGCGAATTGCGCGGGGGACGTGCTGTTGCTGGCCACGATGCGGTCGCGGAACCCGGGGGCGAACCGCTCGATCTGGGCCGTGATCGCTTCGGTGGCATCACCGGTCCAGCCGCGAGGAACGTGGGCGTAGGCATAGACCGGATGGATGTTCCCGGCGGAACGGGAGGGGTCGGCGAGGTACTGTTGTCCGACCAGGACGAACGGGCGTTCCGGCATGCGTCCGGTGTGGACGTCTCGCTCGACCTTCGCAACCTCGCTCGCGCTGCCTGCCACGTGGACTGTGCCGGCTTTGCGCGCCTCGGGTGCGGTCCACGGAACGCCGTCTTCAACGGCGTAGTCGACTTTGAAAGCTGCTGGACCAGAACGGAAGCGCCGGTAGGCGCGGGCGACGCGCGGGGGTAACTGGTCTCCCAGGATGTCGGCCAGGGCCGTCGGGGCGAGGTCCCAGACGACGATGTCGCTGGGCGGCAGCTGGGCCGCCGACCGGATCCGCACGCCGGTCTCGATCTTGGCTCCCAAGTCGAGGAGGAGAGCAGCCAGCGCGTCCGTGATCGACCGTGATCCGCCCTGGGCGACGGCCCATCCGTACCGGTGGCCGGCGGTGAGGATACCCAGGCCGATGGCCGAGGACAGGGGCAGGTCCAGGGGCCGGAACGCATGTGCGGCGGTGCCCATCCACAGAGCTCGTGCCTGTTCGGTGTGAAACGCCCGCGCGAGGACAACAGCCGGCGCGAGCGTCGGAACACCGAAGTGGGCCAGGCGCACCGGGTGACGAGGCACGCGCAGCAGCGGTCCCATGATGTCGTCGCTGAGCTGGTCGTAGCCGGCCGCACTCCGCTCGAACAGCGCCCGCCAACGACCGCCGTCGCCGTGGAGTCCTGCCGCAGTCTGCTCGACCGAGCGGTGGAGGACGCCGGCGGATCCGTCGTCGAGAGGGTGGACGCAGTCGATCTCGGGCAGCATCCAGCGCAGCCCGTACCGATCGAGGCCCAGATCGCTGAGGATCGGCGAGCCTGCCGCCATGGGATGGACCGCCGCACAGTGGTCGTGCAACAGACCCGGGACGAGAGCCTCCACCGTTCTGGTACCTCCGCCGATCGTCTCGGCCGCCTCCAGGACGGTGACCTCGAGCCCGGCGCGTGCCAGGATGGCCGCGGCGACCATCCCGTTGGGTCCGCTGCCGACAATCGTGGCGGTCGTCATCCGATCTTCTCCTTCGACATGACTGGATCCCCGACCTCGCGTGCTCGTCAGGAGGTAGCCGCGGGAGTGGCACCGGCCGAGGTCCCCGGGCGCTTCGGGCTCGCCGCCGCGGCGAAGGCGGTGTTTCCGGCTTCGGTGCGGTGCACGTCGTGCACGGGGTAGTTACGTCCGTCGGTAGGCCACGGCTGGCGTGCGCGCATCTCCGCGACGGTGACAGTGCCCGTCTCCAGCAGCCCGAGCGCGGCATCGTGGATCTCGTAGTGCTGGTCCTGACGCTGGATGGGCTGCCCCTCGAGCGTCACGATCCGCACGTCACCGGGGAGGAACCCGCAGCGCTCCTGGATGGCGCGCAAGAGCTGGTCGTCGTGGAGGTGAGCTTCGCCGAAGTTCCAGCCGATCGCAAAACCGGCGATCAGCTCGCCGTCGATGACGATCACGTCCGGGTCATCGCCGGCCACCCGGTCGACGAGCCCGTTGTGGGCACGGCCGTGCGAGTGCATCGCCCGCCAGCTCTGCACCTTGCCCGCCATGAGGGCGGCCGTACGCGCGTCGTAAAGACGAGCCAGCTGCTCGGTTGGGAGGGCGCAGCTGGTGGTGAGAACCTCGGCCATACGGGCCAGAGCTGCAGGCCGGAACATCCACGAGCTCGTTGCCCAGTTGCCGGCGTAGTACCGCATCGCCGGCAAGAACGACACCAGGTCGGGCCGCACGTTGCCCAGCAGCGGCAGCACCACCAGGCTCGGGAGCAGCACCGCCAGCAGCCACGGGTTCTGCAGCTGCCACACGGTGTGGGTGCCGTGGGCGCCGAACAGGTAGAACAGCGAGAAGATGAAGAAGACGTTCCACTCCAGCGGCACGCCCATCGGGATGGTCGAGAGGATGTGGAGGTGGAAGAGGACCATGTAGATCAGCGCCACCCACGTCAGGATGCCGCCATCGCCAAAGAAGACCAGGAACAGCGGCACGCCGTACTCGGTAGCCGTACCGAGGTGCGCCAGCATCGTCGGCACCCAGGACGGCCGCAGGTCCTTCGGGTAATCGCGGTACATCAGGCGCTTGATCGCGCGGAACCGAATGAGGGGCGCATTGCTCATCATCACGGCCACCACGTACGGGAAGTGGTGGTTGAGTTTGGACGTGGCCGCACCCCACCACAGCGCGAGCATCACCAGCTTGAAGCCGATGAGCTGATCGCCATAGGCGAAGAAGAAGATGAACAGGGACAGCCAGTACTGCTCACCCCGCGCCGCGAGGAAGATCGTCTTGTCGCGCAACCCCAGCACGGCCAGCGCGACGATGAGCGGAACGACGGTCAGCGGATCGAGCAGCCCGGCGCCCTCCGCACCGGCCACCGCCATGCCCCCGGGCTGAAGGAGGGCGTACATGGCTCCGAGCAGCACGACCAAGTACAACGCGACGTCGACGATCGTGCGCCGGCTGCCCTTCGTCAGCGGAACACGCGTCGGCCACGGTGGAAGCCGGATCGTGCCCGGCCGCAGCCAGTAGAGGATCGAGCCGATTGGCGGGAAGAACCGCGAGGTCAGCGGGCCGGAGCCGCAGCCAAGACCGATCACCTCGTACAGCAACGTCCACACGATGAGCTTCTGGTAGACGATGCCCTGATCCCACCACGATGCGATGTCTCCGACGCCACCGATGCCGGGGGTGGCGGCCACGAACGTCAGCGCGCCGCCTACATAGATGACGAGCTTGAGCAGGTAGAAGCTGTACACCAGCACCGGGCTGCCGAAGCCGTGGTCGACCCAGTGGCGAGTCAGGACCTGCAGGCGCTCGCTGCGGGAGCGTTGCTGCCACTCTGTGATGTCGGGGACGTCGGGCAAGGTGGGTTTCAGCAATGCCATGGGAACAACCTCGTTGTTGTGCGGTGTGGACGAGCGCCGCGGGTGCGTCGTCGCCGGGACGCGCAGGGCGGGGATCACCGCGGCAGGGGGAATGTGCCGCCAGGATCAGGCAGTGACAGGTGTCGCGCGAGCGCGCAGAACCGGCTTGTCGATCTTCCCGACCGAATTCTTCGGCATCTCGGCCACGACATCGATGCGGGCGGGGACTTTGTAGGCGGCGAGCCTTGTCCGCAGGAATGCGGCCAGTTCCTCGACTGAGGCGGTGCCGTCACGGCGCAGGGACACGACCGCGACCGGAACCTCACCCAGCACTGGATCGGGAACCCCGATCACGGCGGCTTCCAGCACGTCCGGGTGATCGTGCAGGACGGTCTCGATCTCCTTGGGGTAGATGTTTTCCCCGCCCCGGATGATCATGTCCTTGATCCGGTCGACCAGCACGAGGTAGCCGTCTTCGTCGAACCGGCCGACGTCTCCGGTGTGCAGCCAACCCCCGCGCAGTGTCTCCGCGGTCGCCTCCGGCCGGTTGAGGTAGCCCTTCATCACCGTGGGGCCCGACACCACGACCTCACCGGTTTCGTTCTTCCCGAGCAGCGACCCGTCTTCGGCCATGATCGCCACCCGCTGGCCGGGCATCGGCAGGCCGACGGTGCCGGGCTTGCGCGGACCGTGCACGGGGTTGAGGGTCGACGCGCAGGTGGCTTCCGACAGCCCGTATCCCTCGACGAGGCTGACGCTGTAGCGTTGCTCGACCGCCTTGATGAGCGGCGCCGGCATCGGCGCGGCCCCGCAGATGACGAAACGCAATGAGGACGTGTCGGGCACCTGGTCGGCGGGCAGGTTCACCAGCATCGCGAAGATCGCCGGCACCCCGGAGAAATACGTCGGCCGTGCCCGCTCCACCGACGCGAAGAAGCTGCGTGCGCTGAACTTGCCGACGATCGTGGTGCGTCCACCGGCGCGCAGTGGCGTCAGGATGCTGACCACGATGCCGTTGACGTGGAACAGCGGCAAGATCAACAGGCAGTGGTCGTCGGCATCGATGCCGGTTGCCTCGATCGCCGAGGCCGTCATGGCGTCGAGGTTGGCGTGCGTGAGCAACACTCCCTTCGGACGACCGGTGGTGCCGCTGGTGTAGATGATCAAGGCGATGTCACCGGACTCGGCGCG
Source organism: Amycolatopsis sp. 3B14 (assembly GCF_050958625.1). Classification (NCBI taxonomy): domain Bacteria; kingdom Bacillati; phylum Actinomycetota; class Actinomycetes; order Pseudonocardiales; family Pseudonocardiaceae; genus Amycolatopsis; species Amycolatopsis sp. 3B14. Next base: position 165,056 of record NZ_JBHZEN010000009.1, on the reverse strand, counting down.
CGCCGGAGCTACCGAGTCGTCCGGGATGCCTGCGGTGAGCTCGTCGACCGGCACGACCACCGGCCCGTCCGCCGGCACATCGTCGAGGTGATCGGTGACCAGCACCGCCGCGCCGGAGTCGGCCAGCTGGTAGGCGGTCTCGGCGGCCGTGAGCACAGGATTGACCGGAGTGAGCGCCGCGCCGAGTCGCCACGCGGCGAACATCGCCACCACCAGTTCGACTCGGTTCGTGAGCTTCACCGCGACGACGCCCCCAGCGCGGAGCCCGGCATCGTGCAACCGGCTGGCTGCGCTGCTGACCATGGCTGCGAAGTCGCTGTTGGTGACGGCCGGATGTCCATCGTCGGCGAGGATGAGGCCGTCGGGCGCGGTACGGCGACGCTCCTCGGGGAGTAAAGCGAAGTGCATGAGACCCGTCCTCGTTGTCGGGGCGACCCACCTGGGCGGCAGGTGACAGGACCGTACGAGGAGGACTGTGGCGCGCACTATGGCACCGGCTCCGAACTTGACCGGCAGCTTTGTGCGAATTGCACGAAGGAGGCTCGTCAATCGAGAACAGCGGCTCCAAGCCACCCCGCGGCGTGCAAAGCGACCTGCAGATCGTAGGTCGGCTCGGGCAGCGTCTGCCCGGGTAGCAGCTCCACCGCCCGCTCGACGCGGTATTGAACCGAATTGCGGTGCATCGTCAACGTCGCGGCCGCCGCCGACACGCTGCTGCGTGCGCATAGGTAGGTCCAGAGTGTCTGACGGAGGACCTCGATACGGGCATCCGGGCGGGCCAGATCGCCCAGCTGCCTGCGCACGAACGCCCTCAGCTCCTCGACGTCGTGCACCATCAGCGCGACGGGGGTCATCTCACTGAAGCGGGCCCAGCCGGACCGACCGTCGATCCCGGCGGGCGGTTTGCCATCGCCTGAGGTGAGCACGACGCGCACCCGCTCGGCCTGGCGGTAGGAGCGGCGGAAGCCGTCCACGCCGTGTGCGGCCGCGCCGATGGCGACCAAGGCCGCCGGCTCGACGTCGGCGGTGATGCGCGACTCGGCCGTGTCGGACACGGTCAACCACAACGCGGTGACGCCGTCACCGAGCTCGACGGCGAGATGCGCTCGTGCCCGCAACGCCAGGCGAAGGACCTCCACGACTGTGTCAGCGGCACGTGGAGCGGCAGTCTGGATCAACACGCATCGGTGAATACCGTCGAAGCCGTAGCCGAGAACTCGTTCCGCCTGGTCGGCGGTGATGGGCCGGTGCTCCAGCAGATCGGTGACCACCCGGCGGCGGAGCCCCTGACTACCCGACAGCCACGCCTCACGCTCCACCTCATAGGCGCGGGCCACCTGCGAGGTCACCTCGTCGAGCCAGAACGTGCTTCGCCGGACCAACAGCGCCAGTACGTCGGCTCGAACCTCGTCGGGGATCCGCGCCCCGAACCGGAAGACCAAGTCGATGAAGCGTGAGTGACCGACCCGGTAGGCGCGGATGAGCGCGGACAACGGCACCCCGTTGCGCGCCAGTGCTCGGGCGTACGCCAAAGCGGAATCCGGCGCGTCGATCGATCCCGCGTCCTCATCGTGAATGAGCGAGTTCACTCCGCCGACGACGTTCTCGGAGACGCTGGCCTCCAGCAACCGGACGATCGCGGCGTCGTGGTCAAGCTCGGGGATCCGCGCCCGCATTTCGCCGATCAGCTCCGCGATGAATCCCTCGCGGGCCTCGAGGAGACGCCCGACGATCGCGGCCGCATGGTCATCGCTCACCGACTCACCGTACCTTCCGAAACACGCGTGCTCGATTCTCACACCAGGAAGACCCACGACGGGGGTGACTATGGCAGTCCTGATCCCCTCGTGACGGTGAGCCAGCTCGCTGCGGTAGTGCAAGACCTGCCCGATCGCGCCCCTGACCTGCCGCGCTTCGTTGGCCACGACATCGGACCGAGCCACAGGCACGGTCACCGGGTCGCGCGCATACAGCCCGTTCGGCGAGTTCACCGCCACCGACGGCACCCGGACAGCACTCGGATATCAGCACCAATACGCCGACCCGGTCACCGGTAACACCAACATGGGTGCACGGTGGTACGACCCCACCACCGGTGGTTTCACCTCGCGCGACAATGCGGACCTCGACCCGCGCGACTTTGTCAACGGCAGGTGCCAGTTGTGAAAGGAAATCGTGGGTTGTCGGTCTACGGGTGCTGGTAGACGAGGTCGATTGGTCTTCTCGAGTAGTTGTGATCATCCAATTTCCATCGCAATGCAGTGGGGTGGTGTCGAGGGGGAAGGTTCCGGGTGAGCACCCGATAAGACTGGTGGTGCTGTTACACCAGGATTTCGCTCTGTTTCGAGTAGTGCGAGACCGACGGTTGGCGTGGACAGCTTCGCGGAGTGGAGAGATTTGTGTGGTTCGTCAAGCGCCAGTGCAAGAGCGGTCGCTCTGAAGATGATGCCCGTTGGCGCGGCACCACCATTGTGCCGGAACGACCACGGTGGACCGTGGTGCCGCGAGCCACGCCGGACCCGAAGGTGATCCTCCCTCGGGAGGACCCAGATCTTGTCGACACAGGTCCGGTGAGGTCGGGGTTTCGGTGGGCCGTTGCTGCCCGCGCGTCCACGAGTCGAGCACGATCAGGATTTTCGTGCTGGTGATGCGGCGGCTGCGGCGCAGCTCGTCGATCGTATGTTGGAGGTGCTTGCATGTCGCGCACGCGCAGCCACACCAGGGCGCCCGGGTCGCCGGCGATGGTGAACACCGCTTGTGCCTCCGGCATCCGCGTGGTGGTTTGGCGGATTTCCTCGACGTTCGTGGTGCTGAAGAACCGCAGCTGGGTGAACGCTTCGATGCTCCACCCGAGCTTGGTGTGATCGACCTGCACCGTGAAACCGGTGATCACCCCCGATTCCTGCAGGCGGTCGACGCGGCGCTTCACCGCGGCCGTCGACAGCGCGACGCGGGAGGCGATGTCGGCCAGTGTCCGGCGCGCGTCCTCGCGCAGCAGGGCCAGGATCTCGCGGTCGGTCGCGTCCTGGAGTTCATCCGCCATGACGCGCATCGTGCGCAATAGATGCGGCCGGCCCCGTCGTTGTGCGCCGGATTTTTGCGTCCTGTCCCAGAGATAGCTGCCCGTTGTTGCGCGGACTGCTCCGCGGCCGCTGAAGTGATCCACGTCCCACCGGCGCGACGTGGAAAGGCGCGGCATGACCACCTTCACCCTGGACGAGCGGTACGTGCGTGAGGCGGGACCGGTCTACCTGACCGGTGTACAGGCCCTGGTCCGCGCGGTGCTCGACCGCGTCCGCCACGACCGTCGGTCGGGCGCGGACCACGCCGCCTTCGTCTCCGGTTACGAGGGCTCAGCTCGTGGCCGACCCGGACGCGCTCGCCACCGAACCGGCCCCCGCCGTGCCCGCGGCGCCGGAAGCCGCGCGCCGCGTGCGAGCACTCGTCCGCCCCGGCGACGACGAACTGGCGCGCATCCTCGACATCCGGGTCACCGAGCTGATCGCCTACCAGAACGAGGACTACGCCCGCACCACGCCGAGTTTGTCGAGCAGGTGCGCACCCGGGCCGGTGACGGCCCGCTCAACCGGGCGGTCGCGCACAACCTCCACAAACTCATGGCCTACAAGGACTAATACGAGGTCGCCCGCCTGTCACTGGACCCGGCGCTGACCGAGGGGATCGCGGCCGAGTTCGGGGACGGCGCCCGCTACGCCTACCAGCTCCACCCGCCCGTGCTGCGCGCGCTCGGCCTCAAGCGCAAGATCGCGCTCGGCCCGTGGTCGCGTCCCGTGCTGCGCCTGCTGCGGGCCGGCCGGCGGCTGCGCGGAACCCCGCCTCGACCTCTTCGGCTACGCCCGGGTTCGGCGGGTTGAACGCGAGCTCGTCACCGAGTACCGCGAGGCGATCACCCACGCGCTCGCGGGACCCGAAGACGTGGCGCTCGAAATCGCCGAACTGCCCGACCTGGTGCGCGGCTACGAGGAATCAAGCTCGCCAACGTCGACACCTACCGCCGTCGCCTTGCCGAACTGCGGGACGCGGGGAACCGGGACCGCACACCCCGGATCAGCGCCTGATCCCCTGAACGAGGAGAACGTGATGTCCTTCGAACACGAACACCTACGCGTCGCCCGCGGCCCGCGCTCGGGTCTGCCGATCGCGGTCGCCGTGCACTCCACCCGGCTCGGGCCCGCGCTGGGCGGCTGCCGTCTCTGGGAGTACCCGTCCTGGGAGGACGGGATTCGCGACGTGCTCCGCCTGGCCGCGGCGATGACCGTCAAATGCGCCGTGGCCGGCCTCCCCACCGGCGGTGGCAAGAGCGTCATCGCGGTGCCGCCGGGGCACCGCCTGGACGCGGGGCGACGTCGCGCCGCTCTGCTCGACCTCGGTGACCTGGTCGACTCACTGGGCGGTCGCTACCGCACGGCCGAGGACGTCGGGACCAGCACCGCCGACATGGCCGTGGTCCGCGAACGGACCCCGCACGTGCTCGGCCTGGCCGGAGAACCCGCGGAGGCGACCGCGCGAGGGGTGTTCGCAGCACTCGAAGCCACCGTCGAGCGGGTGGCCGCCGGCACTGGCCTCGCCGGGCTGCGCTTCGCGGTTTCGGGGCTGGGACAGGTCGGCTCGCGCCTGGCCCGGATGCTCGCCGCCCGAGGTGCGCGGGTCACCGCCACCGACGTCGACCCGGCGAAGCAGGCGGTCGCGGCCGAGGTGGGGGCCATCTGGGCCGGGCCTCGCGAGGTGCTCACCGCTCCCACGGACGTGTTCGTGCCGGCCGGTGTCGGCGGACTGCTCACCGCCGAGGTGATCGCCGGGCTCCGGTGCCGCGCGGTCGTCGGGCCCGCCAACAACCAGCTCGCCACCGACGACGCGGACCTCCGGCTGGCCGAGCGGGGAATCCTGTGGGCGCCGGACTTCGTCGCCAATGCGGGCGGCGCGCTGTACGCGATCTTGCGCGAGGGGGACGGCGTGGACGCCGACACCCTCGACGCGCGGGTCCGCGGGATCGGAGACACCGTGGCAGAGTTGTTCGCGCGCGCGGAGCGCGACGGAACCACCCCGTTGGCGGCGGCCAGGGCGCTCGCGGCCGAGCGGCTGGGGACGGAACCGGCCGTCGCGGCTCAGGCGGTGTAGCGCCGCACGCCACCCAGGAGCAGCTCCAGCCCGAAGGCGAACCGCGCGTCGAAGTCGAACAGGTGCTGGACCGGGCTGGCGGCCAGGTGGTGGTACCCGCCCGCCGAAACGGCGTCCAGCAGGACGCCGACCTCGTCGCCGCTCGCACCCTGTTGCTCGAGGGCTTCGCCCAGCACGAAGCAGAAGACCGTGCTAGCCGCCCACAATGCCGGCTCCCCGGGAAGGCCCGAGTCCCGCATGCAGCCGACGAGAGTGTCCACGAAGGACAGGTTGTTCCGCTTCGCCGCGTAGTTCCCGCCGACGATGCGTGCGCCGTCGCGTTGCGCGAGCAACGCCGCGCGCAGTCCGGTGGCCAGCCGCCGGGTTCGGGCATCCCAGTCCGTGTCGGCCGGGTCCCGCGACGCCAGAGCGCGCGCCAGGATCGCTTCGGCCATGTCGTCCAGTAGCGCGTCCTTGTCGGCGTAGAGCCGGTAGATCGTCGGCAGGTGGGTGCCGAGCCGCTCGGCCAGCCGTCGCATCGTCAGCGACTCCAGCCCCCCGTCGTTGACCTGGTCGAGCGCCGCCCGCACCAGTTTTCCGCCACGCAGGGCGGCGAGGGTGCCCCGGTCGCTGTCCTTTGGCTTCGTTGACACGTTAACAACGTTATCACTACACTCCCGGGCCAGGTCAGTAACATTGTTAACGAGGAGTGGGTCGGATGGGCGTGGCCGAGCAAGAGGTGATCGTCCGGCAGCTGCGGTGGGAAGCGGACGGCGTGGTGTCGCTGGAACTGCGGTCACGCGCCGGGGATCCGCTGCCGCCGTGGGAACCGGGCGCGCACGTGGATCTGGTGCTGCCGACCGGGATCGAACGGCAGTACTCGCTGTGCGGCCCGCTCGCCGACCGGTCGTGTTACCGGATCGGCATCCGGCGGGAGCGCAGGAGCCGTGGCGGCTCGGAGTACGTGCACGCGTTCCTGCGCCCCGGTCAGCGGCTGCGCATCAAGGGCCCGCGCAACAACTTCGGTTTCCGCCGCGCCGGGTCCTACCTGTTCGTCGCGGGCGGGATCGGGATCACGCCGATCCTGCCGATGGTCCGCCAGGCTGACGCCTGGGGTGCGGACTGGACACTGCTCTACGGCGGGCACACCGAAGCGTCCATGCCCTTCCGAGACGAGTTGCGCGACCACGGCGGGCGCGTGCACTGCTACCCCGCGGACAAGGTCGGCCGCATGCCACTGGCCGAGGCCCTTGCGGAGGTCCGTCCCGGGCTGGAGGCCTACGCGTGCGGCCCCGAACCGCTGATCGCCGGTGTGCGGGAGGCGGCGGCCCACTGGCCGGACGGCACCGTCCACATCGAACGCTTCAAGCCGCGGGCGCGTGCGTCGATCGCGGCGGACGCGCCGGTCGACGTGGTGTGCGCGGCGTCCGGCAAGACGGTCACGGTGCCCGCGGGCCGGAGCATCCTCACCGCACTCGAGGAGGCCGGCGTCGCCACGGCGTCGTCCTGCCGTTCCGGTGTCTGCGGGTCCTGCGAGACCCGGGTGCTCGACGGAGTGCCCGACCACCGCGACGAGATCCTCGGCGAGGCCGGCCGCGCCGCCGGGGACCGGATGTTCATCTGCGTGTCCCGCGCGCACACCCCGAAGCTCACCCTCGACCTCTAGACCAGGAGTGCCGGCATGACCGCAGTCCCTCGAACCGCCGCCGACGACTACCAGCCGATCACCATGGAACGCGTCCGGGAGGTCATCGGGTTCCCGGAACCGTTCATCGCCGACAAGAAGGAACCGCGACTGGGCGAGTTCGCCGCGCGGTTCATCGCCCACAGCCCCTTCTTCTGCCTGTCCACGGTCGGCGCCGACGGCCAGCTCGACACCAGCCCGAAGGGGGACCCGCCCGGCTCCGTGCGTGTCCTGGACCCGTGGACGCTGGCAATCCCGGACCGCCCCGGGAACAAGCTCGCCGACACCTTCGAAAACCTCAGCCGGAACCCGGCCGTCGGTCTGGTCTTCTTCGTGCCCGGGCTGCGGGAAGTGTTGCGTGTCAACGGTGACGCGTTCGTCACCGACGACCCGGAGCTGCTCGGCATGCTCGGCGCGGACGGCAAACCCGCCGTGCTCGCCACAATCGTCCGGATCCGCGAGGTGTTCGGGCAGTGCGGCAAGGCGATCATCCGGTCGAAACTGTGGGAAGGCGACCAGCGGGGACTGGCAGAAGCCGTGCTCCTGGGCGGGGACTACTACACCATGACCATCGCCGAGAACGCCAGGAAGATGAACGACAACCTCGGCGAGTTGGTGGGCGGCGGCCTGCACGCCGTCATCGACGACCACTACAAGCACACGTTGTACTAACGCGAAACCGTGCGCGTCGTGCACCGCGCACAATCCCGCGCTCCCCGGTTCATCACCGCGCACGAAGCGCGGACACCGGCCTGGTTCGTAAGTTCTGCCACAACGTTGTGATCCGGTCCGCACGACAGGAGCCGTCGATGACCCACCCCGTTCGCAGCAGGCTGGGAGTGCTGCTGGGCAGCACCACCCCGCCGGAACAGATCGGCAAGCACGCCGCGGCCGCGGAATCAGCCGGCTTCGGGGAGTTGTGGCTCCCGGAGGACTACTTCTTCCTCGGCGGTGTGGCCGGCGCCGCGCTCGCTCTCGGCGCCACGTCGCACATCCCCGTCGGCATCGGCGTCGTGTCCTCGGTGGTCCGCCATCCGGCGCTGCTCGCCATGGAGATCGGCACCCTCGCCCGCGCCTACCCGGGCAGGCTGATCCCCGGGATCGGGCACGGCGTCCCCGCCTGGACCACGCAGATGGGCCTGACCCAGCAGTCACCGATGAGCGCCCTGCGCGAAACGCTCACCGGGGTCCGGGCGTTGCTCAGCGGGGAGACAGTCGACGCCGAGGGGCGGTTCGCCACCTTCCGCGGTGTCACGCTCACCCACCCGGTCCCCGAACCCGTGCCGCTGTTCACCGGAGTGCTCGGCGACAAGGGACTCGAACTGACCGGGCGCCTGGCCGACGGCTTGCTCGTCAGCGCTCTCGCGCCGGTCGAGTACGTGCGGGCCGCGCGGCGCAAGCTCGACGCCGCGGCCGAGGCCGCCGGACGCGACGAGCGCATCACGATCAGCGTCCTGGCCGCCACCAACGTCACGCGCGACCCGGGCCAGGTGGCCGCCACGCGCGAGGCGCTCAAAGCCGTCCTCGCTTTCTACCTCGCCGCAACGGGTCCCGGCCCGCTCTTCGGCGCGGTCGGCGTCAACGAACACCTCGCGGACATGCTCGCGCGGGGCGGTCCCGAGGTGGTCGCCGCGGAGATGCCGGAGGCGTGGATCGACGTCTTCGGAATCGTCGGCGGCCAGGACACCGCGCGGGCGCGCATCGGGGAGTACCTCGACGCCGGCGCGGACAACGTCGCCATCGCGACCGTCGTCGCGGACGGAGCGGAAGAAACCCTCGCCGCCGTCGGTGAACTGACCGGCGAATTCACCCACTGAAAGGGCACGACCATGAGCAGTGACCTCGAACGGATCCTCGCGGTGCACCAGGGCTGGTACGAGGCCAACGTCGGCCTCGTCGCCGACCGGATGCTGGCCTACTTCCCGGAGGGCGACGGGTACCACCAATTCAACCTCAACGGCCACACCTACCACGGCGTCCTGGACAAGCACCGCCTGTGGGTCAACGCCGCGAAGATCGGGCTGGACATCACCGCGATCAAGGACACCGTGGGCCCCGACGTCCAGATCTTCGGCGACGTCGCGCTGCTCACCGCCGAAGGAGTCGCCGACGTCGTGGCACCGGGGCAGGCCGACGCGGTGCCCACCCCGTTCCGCACCACCGAGTTCTTCCGCCGCGACGACGGCACGGGCAACCCGGACTGGCGGATCTGGCACATGCACGTCAGCGTCCAGGACCCGCAGATGCCCAAGCACGGGACGGAGTGAGGATGGGCCTGGACCGCGTCAGCGTCGCGGGGCCGGCGGGCCGGTTGTCGGTGGTGCGCACCACCGGTGACCGGCCCGGGAACCCGCTCCTGCTCATCCACCCCATCAACTCCGCCGCCGTGGTCTGGGCAGACGTGGCCGCGCTGCTCGACCGGCCGGTCGTGGCGCTGGACCTGCGCGGGCACGGCGACTCCGGGCAGGCCGGGCCGTTCACCGTCGAGGAGGGCTACGTCCCGGACGTCCTGGCCGTGCTCGACACCCTCGGGCTGGACCGGGTGCACCTCGGCGGCGGTTCACTCGGCGGCACGATCTCCGTGGCGTTGGCGGCGCTGCACCCGCGCCGGGTCGCCAGCGTCACGACGTTCGGCTCGACGCTGGGCACCGGAGTGCCGGCCGAGGCGATCGGCGCGATGGTGACCGAACTCGAGGCCAAGGGCACCGCCGGGTACTTCGCCGACCTGGTGCCCGCCATCGTGGGCCGGGCGCACCGGGACTCCGCCCGGATCCGGGAGGTGATGGCGGAGGCGGTCGGGACCCGGCCGGAAACGGTGGTCGCCGACATCCTGCACGGGGCCTTCGGCGCGGACATCCGGCACCTGGCCGGCAAGGTCGCCGCCGCCGGGATTCCCGTGCTGGCGGTGGCGGGCGACGAGGACCCGACGTGCCCGCCCGCCATGTCGCGCGAACTGGCCGAGGCCACCGGCGGCACCGCGGCGGAACTGGCCGGGACCGGCCACCTGCCGATGCTGGAGGAGACCGAGCGGGTGGCGGACCTCCTCCGGCAGCACATCGCGAGCGCCGGGGAAGGACAGCCGTGACGTACTCGATCGTGGCGCGCGATCCGGCCACCGGTCAGCTCGGCGTCGGCGCCCAGACCCACTTCTTCGGTGTCGGCGCGTTGCTGCCCTGGGCCGAGGCGGGCGTCGGCGCGGTGGCCACCCAGGCGTTCGTCAACGTCGGCTACGGCCCGCGCGGCCTGGAGTTGCTGCGGGCCGGTGTTCCCGCGGCGACCACTGTGGACCTCCTGGTGGCCGAGGACCCGGACGTCGCCTACCGCCAGGTGGGCGTGGTCGACGCGCGGGGCTCGGTGGGCCTGCACACCGGCGGGTCCTGCGCGCCGCACGCCGCGTTCGCCCGGGGACACCAAGTCGCGGTGCTGGGGAACATGCTGGCCGAGCCCGGGGTGTGTCAGGCCGCGCTGGCCGCCTTCGAGTCCGCTGACGGGGACCTCGCCGACCGCATCCTCGCCGGGCTCCGGGCCGCGGAGGCGGCCGGGGGAGACGTGCGCGGTTCGCAGTCGGCCGCGCTGCAGGTGGTGTCGGGCCGCCGCGGTCCGGCGCCGTGGGACGAAGTGGTCGTCGACCTGCGCGTCGACGACCATCCCGACCCGCTGGCCGAGTTGTCGCGGCTGCTGCCCCGGTCGCGGGCGTTCGGTGCCGTCGGCGGCGTGATGTTCACGCGCGGGCTGACGCTCGGGCCGTTCGAGGGGGTCGAACCGGACGAGCTGGAGGAACGCCTGCGAGCCCTGGCCTCGGCGGCGGAGGTCATCGGGCCGGACAACCGCGAAGCCGACTTCTGGCGCGCGGTGCTGCTCGCCCGCGCCGGGCGGCACCGGGAGGCCGCCGACCTGTTCGCCGACGTCGTGGCGTTCCGGCCGGCGTTGCTGCGGTTCGCCGAAGGGCTGGCCCCGCTCGGGTTTCTCGACAGCGAAGCGCTCGCCGCGATCACCGCGCGCGCCGGGGAGGCGGCCTGATGTTGGTGTCGAGCGGCTGTGATCGTGTTGGCGGCAAAGTCGGCCTGGTAGGGCTGGCGGGTGCGCAGGATCGCGTGCGGGACGTTGATCCGTCGTCGGGCGGGTGCGATGAGGGCTTGGTGGTGTCGTTTGCCCTCGGCGCGTTTGCGCCGGTAGAAGGCTGTGCCGGCGGGGTCGCACTGTTGCGGGACCGGTGCGAGACCAGCGGCGGGAGCGAGCGGGTCGGACTTGGCCGCACCACCCTTGGTGGCGCGTCGCGGCCGGTTCACGACCGAGCCGGGCACGTGGACCAGCCGGATCGCGGCCTCCCGCAACATCGCGGCCAGCAGGGCGGCCACGCCGCCCACCGCGTTCGTGCGGCGCGTCCCTGTTCCGCCGTCAACCCTGCCGTGCCCGCGCACCGCGATCATTCCGGACAATCAGGGGCACACCTGGAAGGAAGGGCCGCATGAACGCCGCGGCCGCCGTGCGCGCCGACCGGGTGACCGACCTGGCCGCGGAGCTGATCCGGTGCGACACGCGGAATCCGCCCGGCGGCGAACGGCCGGTGGTCGAACCGCTGTCGGCCGTGCTGCGCGAGCTGGGTGCGGAGGTCGAGATCTTCGAGCCGGAGCCGGGCCGCCCGTCCGTGCTCGCCCGCATCGGCTCCGGTGACGGCCCCACGCTGCTGGTCAACGGACACGTGGACGTCGTTCCCGTGTCCGAAGCGGACTGGTCCGTGCCGCCGTTCCGCGGGCAGGTGCGCGACGGCCTGCTCTACGGTCGCGGCGCCTGCGACATGAAGGGCGGGATCGCCGCGGCGCTGGAAGGGATGCGCGCCTGCCGGGACGCGGGCGTCGTCCCGCCGGCCACCATCGCCTTCCACTTCGTGGCCGACGAGGAGACCGGTGGCCGCGCCGGCACCGGGGCGCTGGTCGCCGCCGGGCTCGTGCACGCCGACGCCGCCGTTGTCCCCGAACCCAGCGAGCTGCGAGTCGGGGTGGCCGAGCGGGGTTCGTTGATGGCGGAGATCGTCGTGCGCGGCCGGGCGGCGCACGGCAGCGATCCGGCGGCCTGGCACTCGGCGGTCGCCGACGCGGCGCGGATCGCCACCGCGCTCCACCTCGCCGACTTCGGCACCGACGCGCACCCGTTCCTGGGTTCGCCCACCTGCAACGTGGGGACGATCGAGGGCGGCACCGCGGCCAACATCGTGGCCGCGCAGTGCCGGCTGCGCGTCGACCGGCGGGTGCTGCCCGGCCAGACCCGCGAGCAGGCGCTGGCGACCCTGACCGGGTTGATCGACGCCACCGGCGAATTCGACTATCAGGTCGAGGTCCTCGCCTTCGCCGAGGGGTCCGAGGTGGACGTCGGGCACCCCTTCGTCGCCGAAGTCCGGCGGGCGGCCGGGGACGCACCGGTCCGGGGACTGAAACTCGGTACGGACGCGCGCTTCCTGCGCAACCAGCTCGGTATCCCGTCCGTGGTGTACGGGCCCGGTTCGATGAGCGTCGCGCACACCGCCGACGAGTACGTCCCGGTCCGCGACCTGGTCACCGCCGCCCGCACGTTCGCCGGGCTGTACGCGACCTTCCGGGGTGTCACAGCCTCGTGAGCAGGCGCGATGGCGGTTAGGGTCTCCCGTATGGACCAGGTGGCCGAAACCGCGATCGACGACGTCGTGCACGGGGCCGTGCACTTCGGCAGCGGTGGCGGCGGCGATCCGTACCTGGGGCAGCAACTGCTGACCGCGACCATCCGGCGGCACGGGCCGGTGCCGCTCGTGCGGGCGGACGAACTCGCGCCGGACGCCCTCGTGCTGCCGGTGGTGTCCGGGGGAACCCCGCACGCCCTCATCGAGAAGGCGCACAGCGCCGCCGAAGCGGAGATCCTCCGGTCGGCGGTGGAAACCCGCGCCGGCCGGAAGTGCGCGGCCGTCCTGCCGGTCCAGCTCGGCAGCGTCAACGTCGCCGTTCCCCTGGCCGTCGCGGCCGAACTCGGGCTGCCGTGCCTGGACGTCGACCTCATGCGCCGCACCCTGCCCTCGATCGACATGACGCTGCTGCGGCTGGCCGGGCTGCCCGTGCCGCCCATCACCGTCGTCGGGGGCGCCGGGGTCGTGGCGGAGTTCAGCAGCGGCGCCGACACCGTGCTCAGCGAACTCGTGCGCGCGGTCATGCCCGCGCTGGGCCTCGTCGCGCTGATCAGCGCGTACCGGGTGACCGCAGGCGACTGCGCCCGGCTCGGCGTGGCCGGCTCGATCAGCGAGTGCGCCCGGATCGGTGCGGGTCTCGCCGATGTTTCCCCGGCACACCCGGACGGGTACGAGCCGTACCTGCGTGCCTGCGGCGGACGTCTGGTGTGCACCGGAACGGTCGCCGAGATCGTGCAGCATTCCGCCGACGGGTGGCCCCGTGGCGTCGTTTCCGTGCGGACACCCGAGGGCTTCGTCCGGATCGACTTCCAGAACGAGAACCTGGTCCTCAGCCGGGAGGGCACGGTGCTCGCCACAGTGCCCGACCTGATCGGCCTGGCCGACGCGGAGACCGGCGCCCTGACGCAGACCGTCGACCTCGCCGTCGGTCAGGACGTGCACGTGATCACCAGCCCGGTCGACGACCGGTGGCACACGCCCGAGGGACTCGCGGTGGTGGGTCCCCGCGCCTTCGGCTACGCCGTCGACCCGGTTCGGTTCGACGGTGCGATCCCCGCGGTGGGCACGCGATGACGACGCCGGCGCGACCTCGGCTGCGGGTGGGCGTAGACGCCGTCACCGCCCGCGCGGTGGCGGTGGACGAGCGGAACCGGATCGTGTCGTCCCACCGCGGACGTCCCGGCGACTCGCCGGGGCGGCTGCACGACGCGCTGATCGCCGGGGGGCTCGACACCGCGGCGATCGACCGGGTCGTGGCGATCCTGCCCGAGCCGACGGTCGCCGACGTGATCGCCGGGTCCCGCGTCGGCGTCCTGCGCATCGGTGCTCCGGCCGCGACCGCGCTCCCGCCGCTCGCGGGGTGGCCCGTCCGCCTCTCCGCGGCGCTCGCGGGACCGGTGGCGATGGTGCGCGGCGGGCACGAGTACGACGGCCGGGCCTCCGCACCCCTGGACCTCGCGGCCGTGGCCGGGTTCGCCCGCAGGTGCGCCGGGAACGTCGGTGCCGTCGCGGTGGCCGGAATCCACGGGCTGGAGAACCCCGAGCACGAACAGCGCGCCGCGGCCGTGATCGCCGACGAACTCGGGCCGGACGCGCCGGTGATCCAGGGGGGTGCGACGGAGGCGCTCGGCCTCCTGGAGCGGGAGCACACCGCCGTGCTCGACGCCGCACTGGTCGCGACCGCGCGCGCCCGGATCGGCGAACTGGGCACGGCGGTGCGGGCGCGGAACCCGGGTGTGGAGCTGTACGTCGTCCGCGGCGACGGGACAGTACTGCCCGCGCTCGACGCGCTCCGCCGGGCCACGGCTGCCACCGGGGCGGCGCGGGCGGCGCTGATCCACGGCGCGGCCCGGCTGGCGGGCCTGACCTCGGCCACGGTGGTGGAGGTGAGCGCCGACCGCGCGATCGTCGGCGCGACACACGCCGGGTTGCTCCCGGAATCGGGGCTGCGCCGCGAAATCGGCGGTGTCCGGACGGGCTTGCGCACCCCGTCGACGACCACGGTGCACCGCGATGACGCCTTCCCGTCCCGGCTGCTCGCGGCGCTCGCCCGGGCGCGGCACGGGTTCGACGAAATGCCGGTCGTGATCGTCGGCGAGCGGGCGGACGTCCTGCCCGATCCACCGGACGTCCCCGTGGTCCGGCCGCCCGACGGAGATCTCGCGGCGGCGGTGGGTGCCGCGACCGCCGAGGCGGCGGGTTCGATCGACCGCATCTTCTGGCAGGGCAGCGGTGGGCGGGCGGACTCGGTGGCTCGTGCCCGGCGGCTCGCCCGGGACGCTGCGGTCCGGGCGGGCGCCGATCCCCGTGCACTGCGGGAAACACCGGTGACGGAGGCGTTGATGACCTACGTCCCGGTTCCCGCCGCGCGCCTGCGGGTGACCGCCGTCGGGCCGCTCCTGGAACCGGTGTCACCGTGACCACGTCCGCGACGGTCACCCTCGGCCAGCTGCTGGACCTCGACCTGCTCCCGGACCACGAGGTGCTCGGCGGGGAAGACGGGCTGCGGCGGCCCGTCGGCCGGGTCGTCGCCGGCTCCACCGTCGGCGAGATCTCCGAGCTCGCGCCGCGCAGTGTCGTGGTGTTCGGCCGTGAGCAGCTCACCCTCGACGACCTCGCGGCGGATCTCGCGATCCGGCTGGCCGGCAGCGCGGGGCTGTCCGGGATCATCGCCGCGCGCCCGCCCCGGCCGATCCCCTTCGCCACCCGCCGCCTCGCCGACCGGCTGGCGCTGCCGCTCATCGGTGTCGAGGACATCGTCCCCGCCCGGGTGATCACCGCGTTCGACCCCTACGTCCGTGCCCCCGAGATCGCGGGCCTGCGCGTGCTGGGCGATGCCGCGCGCCGCTTCCAGCGCCCGCCCGCCACCGCGAACGCACTCACTTCGCAGCTCGCGGCGATGCTCGCGGAACCGGTCGCCCTCCTCGACGCCGAATCCCGTTTCGTGGCAGGCGATCCGGCGGTGCACGCGCTGCTCGCCGCCGGTGCCGGAACCGCGGAGCTGGGCGATCCGCGTCCGGTGGCCGTGATCGTCGAGACCGCCCGTGGTGACGTGATGCTGCAACCGGTCCAGGTCGACGCGGCGGGGCCGGCGGTCTACTGGATCGCCGTGCGGCGGCCCCGCTCGGCCGCCGGGGTGCTGCTCGAACCGGTCCGCCGCGCGATCGCGATCGCATCCCTGTCCTTCGCGGTCCACGTGGCGGGGGAGGCCATCCGGATCGAACGGGAACACCGGCGGCGGTCATTGCTGCTCAACGAAATCCTCGAACAGCCGGAGGAGCCGGGACGGCGCACGGTCGAGCGGGCAGGCGCACTGGGCTGGCGGCTCGCCGGCTGGCACACCGCGGTGCAGGTCCAGGTCTCGGCCGCGCCCGCCGCGGTCCGGATGTCCGCACTGGGCGTGGAACTGGAAGAACACCTCACCCGGCACGGCCTCGGCGCGACGCTCGTCGAACGCGCCGAAGGCTGGGTGTTCTGGTCGACCACCGAGGCGGAGGCCGACGCGGCGGACCCCGGTCCGCTGGTGGAACGGCTCACGAGGACGCTCACCGCCGTCGAGGCGGAGCACCCGGGGCTGCGCCTGTGCGCGGGGGTGGGCCGTGCGCACGAGGGCACGGCCGGCATCGGCCGCTCCGCCGACCAGGCTCGCCGGGCGGCCCTGCTCGCCCACACCGCGCACCGTCCCGCGGCTGTCGAGCACATCGACGCCGGCAGCACGCGGAGGCTGATCGCCGGGTGGTACGGCTCGGCGCCCCTGCGCGGTGCCGCGGCCGACCTGCTCGCTCCGCTCGCCGAGGCCGACCCGACCGGGGAACTGGTCCGCACCCTGCGGTGCTACCTGGACTGCCAGTCGTCGGCGAAGGCGGCCGGAGCGGCCCTCGGGGTCCACCGCAACACGGTCATGCAGCGCATGGAGCGGATCGCCGGGCTGCTGGCCGCCGACCTCGGCGATCCCGACGACCGCCTGGCCGTGCACCTGGCCACGCGCGCCGTCGACGTCGACTGGGACGACCCGGACTGACGGCGCGCACAGAACGGCGGGCCGAGGTTCGGCCACCGTGCACCATGACCTGGCCGCGTCCGGCCGGTTGACTCTCCGGAATGGACACACACACCGCGGGAATCACCGTCGGTTACAAGGCGTCGGCCGAGCAGTTCGGGCCGCGTGAACTGGTCGAGCTGGCCGTGCTGGCCGAAGCGCGGGGGTTCGACTCCGTGATGGTCAGCGACCACTACCAGCCCTGGCGGCACCGCGGTGGGCACGCACCGTTTTCGATGGCCTGGCTGGCCGCGGTGGGGGAGCGCACCGAACGGGTCCGGCTCGGGACCAGCGTGCTCACCGCGACGTTCCGGTACAACCCGGCCGTGGTGGCCCAGGCCTTCGGGACCCTGGGCGCGCTCTACCCCGGGCGGATCGTGCTCGGTCTCGGTACCGGCGAAGCGCTCAACGAGGTCTCGGTCGGCCGCGAGGAGTGGCCCGGGTTCCGCGAACGGTTCGCGCGCCTGCGCGAGGCGATCGACCTCATCCGTCGATTGTGGACCGAGGACCGGGTGAGTTTCGACGGCGAGTACTACCGGACGGAGAACGCGACCGTCTACGACCGGCCGCCGCGACCGGTTCCGCTCTACGTCGCGGCGGGCGGTCCGGTGGTGGCGAAGTTCGCCGGCCGGGTGGCGGACGGCTTCATCTGCACCAGCGGCAAGGGCATGGAGCTCTACACGGAGAAGTTGCAGCCCGCTGTCGACGCCGGTGCCGAGCAGGCCGGCCGCAAGCCCGCGGACGTGGTGCGTTCCATCGAGATCAAGGTTTCCTACGACACCGACGCCAGTGCCGCGGTCGCGAACACCAGGTTCTGGGCGCCGCTGTCCCTGACCGCCGAGCAGAAACACGGCATCTCCGATCCCGTCGACATGGAGCGCGTCGCCGACGAGCTGCCGATGACCCAGGTCGCGTCCCGGTGGATCGTCTCCGCCGACCCGGACGACGTCGTGGCGCGGATCCGGCCGTACGTCGACGCCGGTTTCACCGATCTGGTGCTCCACGCTCCCGGTGGCGACCAGGCCCGGTTCCTCGAGCTGGCCCGCAAGGACCTCCTGCCCAGGTTGCGAGCCTTGGCCTGAGGGGTGCTCATCGCCCTGCCGAGCGGTCCGGGCAGGGCGATGAGCACACTGACGGCCTTCCGCTCGGTCCTTAGCCTTACGCCAACGCGACCCGGCGTGGACGGAAGGAGCGGTCCGATGACGACGGTTGAGGATCGGCCGGCAGCACCGGTTACCCCCGTGGAAGCGGTGATCCGGTTGCCGCTCCTCGTCGGCGCGCGGCGTGGCTGGTTCAGCGTGCTGGCGCCGGCTTCGGGGCTGGACCGGCCGCTGAAGGGGGTCACGAGGTGGGACGCCACCCCGGCACCGGGCCGGGATCAGCTGGTGCTGCTGCCCCGTCGAACCGGGCCCGAGTTCGCCGCGGCAGTGGCCGAGGCCGGTCGTGCGGGCGCCGCCGCGGTGGTCGTGCGCGAAGGCTGCCTGCCTCCGGAGTGCGACGTCACGGCGGCCGCCGCACGGGCCGGGGTGCCGGTGCTCGCGGCGGACGACCGGGTCAGCTGGGCGGAGATCGGCACACTCGTGCGGTCCCTGCTGCACGGCACCCGGTTCGGCGCGCGCGGTGCCACGCCCACCGCAGGCGGGCTCTACGAACTCGCCGAGAGCGCGGCTCTCGCCTTGGACGGCGCGGTCGTGGTCACCGACGCCGCCCTGCGCGTGCTCGCCTTCGGGTGCCGGGACGCGGTCGACGACCTTACCGGCGAGACGATCCTCGCCCGGCGCGTCCCGGCGGCGTTGCGGACCCAGCTCGCGCGGGTGCGCGGCGTGGCACGCCTCGACGTACCCGGGGCGGGACCGCGGTGGGCCGCTCCGATCCGCGTCGGCGGGGTGGTCGGGGGGTACGTGCTGTTCGCGCCCGGTCCGGACACGCCCGGGGCCGCGCCGCGGGTGCTGAGCGAGTTGTCGGTGGCCGCCGCGGCCTGGTTCATCGACGAGCCCACCGGGCGCGATGACGAAGACGCTATTCGCGCCGAGCTGTTGCGCGGGCTGCTCACCGGCACGGGGTCGCTGGAAGCGCTGTCCGAGCGGCTCGGTATGCCTGCCACCCAGGGGTGGCACCTCACGAGCCTCGGCGCCCATGCAGGCGCACTCGCGGTCACCCCGGACCTCGAAGGAGCGCTGGCACGCTGCGCGCGCATGTTGAACCCCGGCACGGCGACCGTGGTACTGGGCCACCTCGTGTTCGTGTTGTTCCCCGCGGCGCCCGGCCCGGGCCCGGCCGGCTTCGCCGAGCGCCTGCGGCGGCGTGCTTCCACGAGCGCCGGGGTGCCCTTGGTGGCCTGCGTCAGCCGGCCGTGCGGCAGCAGTGAAGAGGTCCGTACCGAACGCGGGGCTCTCGGGCACGCCGTAGCCGTGCTGGCCGCGCGGCCCGCGCCGGTCACCGCCGATCTGGCCGACCTGCGCCCGCACGTGCTGATGACCGAGCTGGCGGACCTGGCCGGTGAGCATCCCGGCCTGCTCACCGGCGCACTCGACGTGTTGCGCCGCGACCGGTCGCCGCGCGGCGCTGAATACCTGGACACACTGCGGTGCTGGTTCGACGCCGGCGGCGACGCCACCCGCGCCGCCGCCGAGCTCCAGGTGCACCGCAACACCTTCCGCTACCGGCTCCAGCGCATCGAAGCGCTGTGCGGGGTCGACCTCGACGACCCCGTGCAGCGCTTCACGCTCGAGCTGCAGACCCGTCTGCTCGCGCTGCGCGGCGGCTGGTGAGCGCCACCGGAGGACATTCCGGCTCGCGGCCGTTTCGCCCGCGTGCCCTCGTCATCAGGAGCTCCTGTGCTCCACGGCAGCCTCATCCAACTCGACACCCGCGCGGCGTCTACACGCGGCCCCTGTGCGGCATCTACGCCGTCCTCGCCCTGGCCGCGCTCGTCCGCAACCGCCGGCACATCCTGCCCACCCTCGCCGCACCGTTCCGGCGGCACCGGGATCAAAGCCCGGCCGACGAGCAGCAGAGGCTTACCCCGTCGCGATGAGCGAGGATGAGGCCATGAATTGGCGGGATGAGCTTGTGCAGGGAGTTGACGACGTGCTCAACGAGGCCGGCCAGCGACACGGTTGCCCATCACTGAGGTGGGATCTCGACGCAGGGGGCGGGTAGGCCAGTAACGGGAGTAGGATGACCGACTATTGGACATATGAGTATCTGCGATCCAGCTCACTCTGCTCATGGGTCGCATCCCCGGGTCTGAACGAGCGTTTCCCATGCGTGGTGAATCCCTTCGCAAGCGGACGGAGGACCGCACGGAACACCGGTGGCGCTGCGACATGTGTGTGACGATGTCCCGGTGCGAGGACTTCTTCCCCTGGCGGGTATGCGCCTGCGCGTGCCCGGCACCGGGGCGGCGGCATGGCATGCGGCGCGGATGCTGGGCGGGCTGGGAGCGTCCGTGGTCTGCGAGGCGGAGAACCAGGGCTCGGCAGCGGATTGGGCGGCCTCCGGCGTCACGGCGCTGACCGGGACCCGGGACGGCGATCCGGTGCTGCCGCCGGGCCAGGCGGCCAGCGCGGTGCGTGGGGCGTTGCTGGCGCTCGAGTCGCTCTGCGCGCAGGCGGGACGCCCGGTGGCGCTGCCGGGCGTGGGCGTGTTGTCGGAGCGGGCCGCGATCATGGGGTTGCGCCGCGACGCGCCACGAGCGCCGCGCGGGGCGTTCCGGGTGTTGCGGGCTGCTGACTCCTGGGTGGGGCTGAACCTGGCCCGGCCATCGGATGAGGAGTTGCTCCCGGCGTGGCTGGAGGATGCGGACCCGGTGCTGGAGGAGGTGGTCGCGCGGCGAACGGCGAGCGAGCTGGCCGAGCGGGCCCGGTTGCTGGGGTTGCCGTTCGCGGTGCTGCCTTCGGGGCCTGACGAGCAGTTGATCGCGCGTGGGCAGGTGCCGGAGGTGCGGCCGTTCGTGCTCACTGGCGGGCCGGGGACGCGGCGGGGATTTCTGCCGCCGACCTTGGTGGTGGATCTGTCGGCGTTGTGGGCGGGGCCGTTGTGCGGGCACCTGCTGACCCTGGCGGGGGCGCGGGTGGTCAAGGTCGAGAGCCTGTCCCGTCCGGACGGTGCCCGCTCGGGGGAACGGGAGTTCTACGACCTGCTGCACGCGGGGCAGGAGTCGGTGGCGCTGAACTTCGGGTCGCCGGAGGGGCGGGCGTCGCTGGCGCGGTTGGTCGAGGCGGCGGATGTGGTGATCGAGGGGTCGCGGCCGCGGGCGTTGCGGCAGCTGGGCATCGACGCCGACGAGGTGCTGGCGCGGGCGCGGGACAAAGTGTGGATCAGCATCACCGCATACGGGCGGACGGGGCCGTGGGCGAACGTGCCGGGGTTCGGAGACGACGCGGCACTGGCGGCGGGGTTGCTGGCGTTCGATCCGGTGACCGGGGTGCCGTCGCCGGTCGGGGACGCGATCGCGGATCCGGTGACGGGGGTGAACGCGGCGCTGGTCGCGGTGGCCTGCCGGATGGCCGGCGGGACGTGGCTGGCGGACCTGGCGTTGCGGGAGCAGATCGCGGCCACCCTGGAGTTGCCGGGGGAGCCGGGACCGCCGGGAGAGGTGGCCGCTCCGGTGGCGCGCACCCCGGCCGGGCGGGCGCCGGAGCTGGGTGCGGACACCGGACGGGTGCTGGCCGAGCTGGGGGCGCGGTGCTGATTCAGCGCGCGGCGTGCGCGGGCGACGAGCGGGCGGCGTCGTGCTGATCCGGCGGGCCGAGGTCGAGGGGCGCCTGACCGACGTCCGCGTCCGGGTGGAGCAGGTGGCGGAGCTGGGCGACCTGCGGCCCGAGCCGGGGGAGGAGGTCGTCGAGGCGCGGGGCGGGGCGCTGTTGCCGGGGCTGCACGATCACCACCTCCACCTGCTGTCCCTCGCGGCCGCGGCGTCGTCGGTGCGCTGCGGCCCGCCGGAGGTGCGTGATCTCGACGGGCTCGCCCGGGTGCTGCGCGCGGCCGAGGGACCGGTCCGGGGGATCGGCTACCACGAAAGCGTGGCCGGGATTCTCGACCGGCATGCGCTGGATCGGCTCGTGCCGGACCGGCCGGTGCGGGTGCAGCACCGTGGCGGGGCGTTGTGGATGCTCAACACCCCTGCGCTGGCCGAGGCGGGGCTGACCGAACGGTTCCCGGACGGGCGGCTCTGGCGTGCCGACGAGGAGCTGCGAGGGTCGCAGCCGCCGCCGGATCTCGCGGTGGTCGGCAGGCGGTTGGCCGCGGTGGGCATCACCGGGGTCACCGACGCGACGCCGCGGCTGTCCGAGGACACGGTGCGCCTGCTGACGGCGTTGCCGCAGCGGGTGCGCCTTCTGGGGGTTCCCACCGGTGCCCGGCTACCGCCGGGGTTCGAGGTGGGGCCGTGGAAGATCCTGCGCCCCGACCACGAGCCACCGGACTGGGAGGCCCTGCGGGACGAAGTCGCGCGGGTGCACGCCGAGGCCCGGGCGGTCGCGATCCACGCCGTCACCCGCGAGTCGTTGGTCGTCACGCTGGGCGTGCTGAGCGAGGTGGGCACGATCCCCGGCGACCGGATCGAGCACGCCGCGATCGTGGGTGCGGAGGCGATCCCGCTGCTCGCCGAGATCAATCCCGTGGTGGTGACCCAGCCGGGGTTCGTCACCGAGCGCGAACCCGAGTACCGGCGGGACATCCCCGCCGACGAGCACGCCGACCTCTACCGCTATGCCAGCCTGCTCGACGCCGGCCTCCGGGTGGCGCCCAGCAGTGACGCGCCCTTCGCGGACGTGGACCCGTGGCGCACCATCGCAGCTGCCGCCCGTCGCGAACTGGGCCAATTCGAACGGGTGTCTGCGCAGCGCGCGCTGGAGGGCTACCTGGCCCCGCTGTCCGACCCCGGCGGCGCGCCCCGGCGCGTCACCGCCGGGGCGCCCGCCGATCTGTGCCTGCTCAGCGTTCCGCTGAGGGAAGCGCTGACCTGTCCCGACTCGGGGTTCGTGGCTGCGACGTGGTGTCGTGGCCGGCGCGCGTGATCGCCACCCCGGTCAGGCCGACCAGGGCGAGCACGACGAGCATGACGCTGAGCGCCGTCGTCTCCCCGTCCACACCGGCCAGTTGCACGGCGAGCAGCGGGATGCAGGCCGCGCCGAGCATGTTGCCGAATTCGCGCGCCAGGCCCATCCCGCTGTAGCGGTACTGGGTCGAGAACAGCTCGGTCACCAGCGTGCCGGCCGGAGCGACGATCGCCGAGGCCGCGACACCGTTGCCCAGGAACATCGCCAGCCACAGCCCGAACGGCCAGTCCGGCTGCAGCAAGACGAAGAACGGGAACGCCAGCACGCCCGAAGCCACCATGCCGAAGGTGATGACCGGACGGCGGCCGACCACATCGGACAGCCAGCCGAACACCGGGATCAGCAGGCCGCATGAAATCTGCGCGACGAGGAGTCCGGTGAACGTCTCGGTGCGGGAGAACCCGACGTGCGTGCCGGCGTAGGAGACCACGAACACGAGGTAGAAGTAGCCGAACCCGGTCTGCGCGGTCACGATCGCGATGATCGCGAGCACCGATCGGGCCTGGTGGCGCAGGATGTGCCGGATCGGGGTGCGCGCGGTGCGGCCTTCCTGGTCGGCTTCGCGGAAGCTGGGCGTCTCCGGCAGCCGCAGCCGGACCCACAGCCCGTAGGCGACGAGCACGGCGCTGAGCAGGAAGGGAATCCGCCAGCCCCAGGCGAAGAACTGCTCGCCGGTGGTCGCCGACGACGCGGCGAGCAGCGCGAGCGTCCCGAGCATGCCGCCGAACGACGCCCCGGCCGCGGGAAGAGAACCCAGCAACCCGCGCCGCCGGTCCGGGGCGAACTCGACGGCCACCAGCGTGGCACCGCCGAACTCGCCGCTGGCGCCGATGCCCTGCAGGATGCGCAGCACGACGAGCAGGACCGGGGCCAGCCAGCCGATCGTGCCGTGGCCGGGCACGAGTCCGATGCAGACGGTCGCGAACCCCATGAGCAGCAGGGTGAAGACGAGGACGCGCCGGCGGCCGAAGCGGTCTCCGATGCTGCCGAGGATCGAACCGCCGATCGGGCGGACGAGGAAGGCGACGGCGAAGGTCGCCACGGACTGCATGGTGGCCAGGAACGGGGACGCGCCGGGGAAGAAGACCCTCGGGAAAACGGTCGCGGCCGCCGAGGCGTACAGGCTGAAGTCGTAGTACTCCAGCACCGAGCCGGCGAATGCGGCGGTGCTCGCGCGCCTGCGCGCGCCGGACTGCTCAGTGTGCATCGTTGCTCCACTTCGGGGGACGGGGAACTCATCGGGCGATCAGGTAGGGGGGAAGCACGTCGCGGAGGCGGACGGCCAGCGCCTCGGCGCTCACCGGGCGGCCGTCGCGCAGCCATTGCGCGATCACGCCCATCACGCCGGCGGCGACGTAGCGCGCCGTCACGTCCACGTCCACTTCGGGCGGAAGATCGCGAACGCCCCGCAGGGTGTGGCGGTTCCGCTCGGTGAACGCGTCCTCGACGGCGGTGAAGAACGGTGTGGCGCCGGAGCCCAGCAGTCGCTCGTAGACGGTGGCCCGCTCGGCGAGATACTCGATCACCGCGCGGAGCGAATCCAGACTGGCTTGTGCGGGGTCGCCCGGGCGGCTCGCCGCGTCGGCCACCGCGACCACGTCGAACAGGTCGGAGGTGGCAGCCACGGCCAGCGCGTCGAGGTCCGGGAAATGGGCGTAGAACGACGTTCTGTTCACGCCCGCCCGCGTCACGATCTCCTTGACCGTGACATCGGCACCTCCTTCGGCTGCGAGCTCCTGGAACGCGTTGACCAGGCGTTTCCTGGTCCGCTGGGCGCGTGCGTCGGTGCTGCCGCGCATCCGGCCGCGCAATTCGTCCTGAGGTTGCCTGCCCTGGGCCATTGCGCGAGCCTACAACTTAACGGACACTGTCCGTTAGACAGAGTCGTCAGAGATCGAGGACCAGGCGAGCACACTTCGCGCGCGACACGCAGATCATCATGGTCTCGTTCGCCTCCTGCTCCTCGGGTGTGAGCAAGGAGTCGCGGTGATCAGGTTCGCCGCCGAGCACGACGGTTTCGCACGTGCCGCAGGTGCCTTCCTGGCACGAGGACGGCACGTCCAGGCCGGCGTCCTCGAGGACTTCCAGGATGGACCTCTCCGGGGGCACGGTCAGCACCTGTCCGGACTGGGCCAGCTCGACTTCGAAGGAGTCCCTGCGCACCGGTTCGCCCATCTCCTTCGGCGCGAAGCGCTCGACGTGCAGGGTGCCCGACGGCCACCGCTCGCACGCCTGCTCCACCGCCTGCAGGAGTGGCTCCGGCCCGCAGCAGTAGACCGCCGTGTCCGGCCGTGGCTCGCCGAGGAACGCGGCGAGGTCGAGCAGTCCGGTCTCGTCCTGCGGGCGGATGCTCACCCGGTCGCCGAGCGCCGCCAGTTCGTCGCGGAACGCCATCGACCCGCGCGTCCGCCCGCCGTAGAGCAGGCGCCAGTTCGCGCCGGCGCGTTCGGCCTCGCGGACCATCGGAACCAGTGGTGTGATGCCGATGCCGCCGCCGATGAACAGGTAGTTCGCGGCCGGCGCGAGCTCGAAGTGGTTGCGCGGCCCGCGAACCCCGATCTGCGTGCCCTCGGTGAGGTGCTCATGGGCGAACGCGGACCCGCCGCGGCTGTCCGGCTCGCGCAGGATGGCGACCTGCCACGTGCCGGTGTCGTCCGGGTCGCCGCACAGCGAGTACTGCCGGACGAGGTCCTCGCCGAACTGCAGGTCGATGTGCGACCCCGGGGTCCACGTCGGCAACGCCGCGCCGCCGGGGTCGGTCAGGTGGAGGCGGACGACGCCTTCGGCAAGCGTCTCCTTGCGGCTCACCAGGAGCTTCAGGTCCACCTCGTCGTGTGTGCTCTGCACTGGATCCTCCGCCGATCGACAGTCCTGCGGGCACCTTAATCCTTGCAATCTTATACGTCTATAGCAGCTCGGTCGAATACTTCTAATCCTTGATAAGATTGCATAGTTGTGTCAGGATCGGGCACCGAGTCGACGAGGACGAAGGGAAACGCCCGTGGATGTGCTCAACTTCGTGAGCAACTCGTGGACCCCGGCGCAGGCCGGCCGGACCACACCGTTCTTCGATCCGTCCACCGGGTTGCGGCTGGGCGAGCTGGCCGACAGCTCCACCGGGGACGTCGACGCCGCGGTCGCCGCGGCCGTCGAAGCCGGGCGGACCTGGCGCGAGACGCCGCTGGCCGAGCGGGTCGCGCTGATGCACCGCGCCGCCGACATCGTCGACCGGCGCGCCGAGGAGTTCACCGGGCTGCTCGCCGCGGACACCGGGTGCGCGGTCCGCATGTCGGCCGCCCTGCAGGTCGCCGGCACCGCGATGCTGTTCCGGGAGTGGCCCAAGCTGGCGCCCTACCTCGAACGCCCCGCGGCCGCACCGATCGACGCGTCGGTGTTCCTCGGCCAGTGGGAGGTGCACCGCGAACCGCTCGGCGTGATCGCCGCGCTGACCCCGTTCAACGTGCCGATGTACGTGGTGGGGCAGAAGGCGATCCCGGCACTGCTGGCAGGCAACACGGTGGTCGTGAAGCCCTCGCCCCTGGCGCCGGTCGGGGCGCGGTTGTTCGCCGAGGTGATGGCCGAGGCCGGCCTGCCCGCCGGGTCGCTGAACATCGTCAACGGCGGGGTGACGCCGTCGCAGCACCTTGTCGCGCACCCGGACGTCGCCGGGATCTCGTTCACCGGCAGCACCGAGACCGGCAGCAAGGTCATGGCCACCGCGGCCGCCTCCCTCAAGCGCCTCCAGCTGGAACTGGGCGGCAAGTCGCCCGCGGTGATCCTGGAGGACGCCGACTTCGAGCTCGCCCTGCCCGGCGCGGTGTTCGGCTCCGTGCTGCACGCCGGCCAGATCTGCGTCGCGACCAGCAGGCTGATCGTGCCGCGCAGCCGCTACGACGAGGCCTGCGACCGCCTGGCCGCGCTGGTCGGCGCGCTGCGCGTCGGACCGGCCACGGACCCGGACACCGACGTCGGCCCGGTCGTGTCGGCCGCCTCCGCCAAGCGAGTGCACGACATGATCGCCCGGGCGCAGGACCAGGGCGCGAAGATCGCCGGACGGGCGCGGACGCTGGGCGAGCTGCCCGAGGGCGGCTACTACGTGGTGCCCACGGTGTTGCGCGACGTCACCTCCGACATGGAGATCGCCCAGGAGGAGACCTTCGGCCCGGTGATCACCGTGCTGGCCGCGGATTCGGTCGATCACGCCGTGGAGATCGCGAACTCCACCCGCTACGGGCTGGCGGCCTCGGTGTGGGGCTCCGACCTCGTCGCGGCGCGCGCGATCGGCGCCCGGATCGAGTCGGGCACCGTCTGGATCAACGAGTACGGCATGGCGAGCGTGTCGGACTCGCCGATGCAGGGCTGGAAGGCCAGCGGCATCGGCGCCCAGTACGGCACCGCCGCCCTGGACGACCTGACCCGCACCAAGAGTTTCTACACAGCACTGGACCCCGACCCGGCGCGGCGGCCCTACGGGCTGCTCGGCGCGCAGTGGACCCGCAACTGAGAACCCCAGGAAGGACAGCAACGATGCGTCTGGCGAACAAGGTGGCGATGATCACCGGTGCGGGCTCCGGCCTCGGCCGGGTCTCGGCTCAGCTCTTCGCGCAGGAGGGGGCGAAGGTCGTCGTCACCGACATCCAGGAGTCCCGGGCGAAGGAGACGGTCGCGCTGGTGACGGAGGCCGGCGGGGACGCGATCGCGGTCAAGGCCGACGTCACCGTCGAGTCCGAAGTGGAAGCCGCGGTCAACGCTACCGTCGAGCAGTACGGGAAGCTCGACGTGATGTTCGCGAACGCGGGCATCCCGGCGAAGGGCTTCGGGCTCACCCCGTTCGAGGACATCACCGAACAGGAGTGGGACGAGACCCACGACGTCGTGCTCAAGGGCGTGTTCTTCGCCGTCAAGCACGCCGTGCGCGCGATGAAGAACAACCCGGACGGCCCGGCGGGCAGCTCGATCATCTGCACCTCCTCGGCGGCCTCGCTGGTCGGCTACCCCGGCTTCCCGCAGTACGGTGCGGCCAAGGGCGGCATCAACGCGCTGGTCCGCATCTGCGCGGCGTGGGAGATCGGCAAGTACGGGATCCGGATCAACGCGATCTGCCCGACGCACGGCATGTCGGCGAACTTCATCCTGCCGCCGGAGGCGCCGGTGCTGGGCAAGTCGCACGAGGAGATGGCGCCGGAGTGGATCCCGGAGCACTCGCCGATCCCGCTCAAGCTGCCGCGCCCGCCGCGGATCCTGGACAACGCCTATCCCGCGTTGTTCCTGGCCTCCGACGAGTCGATGTACATGTCGGGCGTGAGCATCCCGGTGACCGACGGCGGCACGCTCGCCCAGGTCGCGATCCCGTTCGGCGACAACTGGCGGGAAACGATGACCGAACAGGCGGCCAAGGGCATCATGGGCGAAGGGCAGTGACCACAATGGACAAGACCATCGAGCAGCTGCGCGAGCAGCACCGCCGCGACTACGACGTCTACGCGCAGACCACCATCGCCGAGCACCTGGCCGAACTGGCCGACCGCCGGGAGAAGTGCCCGGTGAGCTTCTCCGCCGACGGCGGCTTCTGGGTGCTCTCCAGCTACGACGACATGAGCAGCGTGCTGCGGCGCAACAACCGCGGCTTCATCAGCTTCCCCAACATGCCCGACGGTTCGCAGGCGTTCGGGCAGAAGCGGATGATCCCGCTGGAGATCGACGGCTCGCTGCACCGGCAGTACCGCCAGATCCTCGAACCGTTCTTCTCCCCGGACGCGGTCGCCAAGCTGGAGCCGCGGATCCGGCGGGTGGCCAACGACCTGATCGACAACTTCATCGAGAGGGGCCGCTGCGACTTCGATCCCGAGTTCGCCTTCCCATACCCGGGCACCACGTTCATGGCGCTGATGGGCTGGCCGCTCGAGGACGCGGCGAAGCTCACCAAGTGGGTCGACATCTTCCTGCACGGCATCCCCGGCGCGCCGCAGGAGGAGACCGACAAGGCCCGCGCCGAGGCGAGCGCAGGCGTGCACGGCTACGTCATGGAGCTGATCGAGAAACGCAGGACCAACCGGACCGACGACATCACCAGTCACCTGCTGGAAGCGGAGATCGACGGCGCGCCGATCCCGTTGGAAGACCTGTTCGACCTGTTCCTGGTCATGATGCTGGCCGGGCTGGACACGGTGCAGAGCGTGCTCGGCCAGAGCATGGCCTACCTCGGCCGCAACCCGGACAAGTGGGCGGAGATGTTCTCCTCGCCGGAGAAGCTGGAGCCGGCGGTGGAGGAGCTGCTGCGGTGGTCCTCACCCGCTGTGCCGACCCGCAATGTCGCCGCCGAATCGGCGAAGGTGGGCGACCTGGAGCTGCCGAAGGGGGAGCGGGTGCACTGCCCGCTCGGCGCGGCCAACCGCGACCCGAAGTACTTCGAGGACCCGGACGAGGTCAAGTTCGACCGGCAGCCCAAGCCGCACCTCACGTTCGGGCTCGGCGCGCACCGCTGCATCGGCGTCCACCTTGCCCGGCTCGAGCTGAAGATCGCCTTCACCGAGCTGCACCGGCGGATCCCGGAGTTCCGGCTGGCCGACGGCGTGGAGATCACCGAGCACCTCGGGCTGACCTGGGGCGTGGAGAACGTCGAGCTGGTCTTCGAGCCGGGCCGCCGGGAAAACGCCTGATCTCTTCGAAAGGTACGCACATCATGGGAGTCCTGTACGAGGCCGATCCGCGCACGCACGTCGCGCTGATCACCATCGACCGCCCGGAGGCCCGCAACGCCGTCAACGGCGAGGTGGCCACGGGGATCGAGGAGGCACTCGACCGGATCGAGGCGGACGACGACATCTGGGTGTCGATCCTCACCGGCACGCCACCGGTGTTCTCGGCGGGCGCCGACCTGAAGGTGGTAGGCGCAGGCAAGGACCGGGAGATGCGGACCCGCAAGGGCGGCTTCGCCGGCCTGATCCGCCGGGAGCGGACCAAGCCGTTGATCGCCGCTGTCGACGGGCCCGCGCTCGCCGGCGGCACCGAGATCATCCTGGCGTGCGATCTGGTCGTGGCCTCCACGGCGGCCACCTTCGGGCTGCCCGAGGTGCGCCGGGCGCTGGTCGCCGGCGGTGGCGGGCTGTTCCGGCTGGGCCGGAAGATCCCGATCACCATCGCGATGGAATGGGCGCTTACCGGCGAGGCCTACTCCGCGACCAGGGCGTACGAACTGGGCCTGGTCAACGAGCTGTGCGAACCGGGCGAAGCGGTGGCGGTGGCGCGCAAGCTCGCCGAGCGGATCACCGTCAACGCGCCACTGGCCGTGCAGTACTCCCGTCAGGTCGTGCTCACCGCCACCTCGCTGCCGGACAGCGAGGCCTGGCAGATCTCGAACGAGGCGACCCGGAAGGTCGGCAAGACCAACGACGTCAAGGAAGGCGTCCGGGCCTTCATCGAGAAGCGCCCGCCGAAGTGGACGGCCTCATGAGCGCCCGGGACGTGGTGATCATCGGCGTCGGCCAGCTCCGCAACAACCGGGAGCGCGACCTGGCCCAGGCCGCCGAACCGCTCGACCTGATCGAGCGGGCCGCCCGTGCGAGTGCGGACGACGCCGGGATCGGCGCGGACCACCTCGCCCGGGTCGACGCGGTCGCGGCGGTGCAGATCGTGTCGTGGTCCTACGCCGACGACGCGAAGGCGGTCGCCGACCGGCTCGGCGCCACCGGGGCGCGGTGTGTCACCTCCGGTGCCGGCGGGCACCAGCCGGTCGAGATGCTCACGCGCCTCGCCGAGCAGGTGGCCGCCGGGGAAGCCGACCTCGCTCTGCTGTGCGGCGGGGAGGCGCAGTCCTCGCTGGAGCTGTTCCAGCGGGCGGAGGCCGACATCCCGTGGTCGCGCGAGCCGGGCGGTCCGGGCAAGTTCAGCCGGGACGTCGGCGGCACCGAGCGGATGTGGGACCTGGGGCTGGTCGGGCCGATCCGGATCTACCCGCTGTTCGAGAACCGGCTGCGGTACGAGCTGGGCCAGTCCTTCGCGCAGGCGCAGGAGTGGTCGGCCCGGATGTACTCGGAGTTCAGCGCGGTCGCGGCACGCAACGACGCGGCGTGGCACCCCACGCCGCGCACGCCGGACGAGATCGCGACGGTGGGCCCGAAGAACCGGATGATCTGCTTCCCGTACCCGCTGCTGATGAACGCCACCGCGAAGGTCGACCAGGCCGCGGCGATCCTCGTCGCCAGCGCCGAGGAGGCGGACCGGCTGGGCGTGCCGGAATCCAAGCGCATCCATCTGTGGTCGGCCGCCTCCGACCGCGACTGCGAGGACGTGCTGGAACGGCCGGCCTTCGGGGCCTCGGCCGGCCTGGCGAAGGCCCTCGACCAGGCGCTGGACGGCGCCGGGCTCGCCGCGGGCGACGTGGACGTGCTGGACCTGTACAGCTGCTTCCCGGTGGTGCCCAAGCTCGCCGCGCTGCACCTTAAGGTCACGGACCGGCCGTTGTCGGCGACGGGCGGGCTGACGTCCTTCGGCGGGGCGCACAACAACTACTCCTCGCACGCGCTGGTCGCGGTGACCCGCGAGCTGCGCCGGACCGGCGGCACCGGCCTGGTGTACGCCAACGGCGAGTACGTCACCCGGCACTCCGTCGTCGTGCTGTCCGGCCGGGCCCGGCCCGAAGGTTTCGTGTCCGCGGCGGCCACCGGGGAGCCCGAGACGGTCACGGTGGTCGACGACTACACCGGCGAAGCCGTGGTGGAGACGTTCACCGTCGAGTACGACCGGGAGGCCAATCCCGCGCGCGGGTACGTCGTGGCCAGCCTGCCCGGCGGCCGCCGGACCGGGGTGCGCGTGTCCAAGAAGGACACCTACACGCTGGGCGAGCTGGTCCGCGAAGACACCGAACCCATCGGGCGAAGGGGCCGGATCACCGAATCGGGCGGCCGCCGCACCTTCGCCCTGGAGGGATCCGCATGACCGCCACCGTGGAAGCGCAGACCGGCACGTTCGGCTACCTCGCGCTGTGGGACGCCATCGCCGGGGTGGTGGGCGAGCGCGACTGCCTCGTGCAGAACGGGCGACGGCAGAGCTGGGCGCAAACCCGGGAGCGCACGCTCGCACTGGGCTGGTGGCTCACCGCGCGCACCGAAGGCCGTCGCGCGGGTGAGCACCAGCCGTGGGAGTCGCCCAACGATCTCGTCGGCGTCTACGTGCGCAACCGGCCGGAGTTCCTGGAGACCGTTCTGGGCTGCTACCGCGCCCGGTGCGCCCCGTTCAACGTCAACTACCGGTACCGCGCCGCCGAGCTGGCCTACCTGCTGCGTGACGCCGCCCCGGCGGTGCTGGTGTACCAGCAGGAGTTCGCGCCCGTGCTGCGCGAGGCTCTGGCCGGTCGGCCCGCGGCGCCGGTGCTGGTGTGCGTGGCCGACGACTCGGGCGAGCAGCCGGTCGCCGGGTCGGTGGACTACGAGCAGGTGATCGCCACCGCGGTGGCGCCCCCGGTGGAGCGGGTTCCCTCGGGCGACGACGTGCACGTGCTCTACACGGGCGGTACCACCGGCATGCCCAAGGGCGTGATCTGGCGCCAGCGCGACGCGATCCCCGGCCCGTGCGGGATCACCGTCGGCTCGATCGCGCAGGCGGTCGAGGGCGCGCCCCGCCGGGAGTGGCTGCGGGCCCTGCCCGCGCCGCCGCTGATGCACGGCACCGCGCTGTGGTACGCGTTCAACGCCTGGTCCAGCGGCGGCACGGTGGTGCTGGGGGACAACCCGGTGCACTTCGACGCCGCCGAGATGGTGGGCACGCTGCGGCGGGAGCGGATTTCGTCGCTGGCGATCGTCGGGGACGTCTTCGCGCGGCCGTTGCTCGACGCGCTGGCCGCCACGCCGGAGCCGCCGGAGCACCTGCGGTTCGTGTTCTCCAGCGGCGCGGTGCTCTCACAGCGGTCGTGGGCCGGGTTCCGCGAGCGCTTCCCGCGAGCGACGATCATCAACGCGCTCGGCTCGTCCGAGACCGGCCCGCAGGCCAACCAGACCGGCGGGGACGCGACCTTCACGGCCGGCCCGAACACGTTCGTGCTCGACGAGAAGACCGGCGTCCTGCGCGACCGGACCCGGCCCGGGCAGGGCCTGCTGGCCAACGGAGGGTTCCTGCCGCGGGGCTACCTCGGCGATCCGGAGCGCACCCGCATGACGTTCCGCACCATCGGCGGCCGCTACCTGGCGGTGTCCGGCGACCGCGCGGAGATCGACGCGGACGGCGCGGTGACGTTCCTCGGCCGGGACGCCACCGTCATCAACACCGGCGGCGAGAAGGTCTACGCCGAGGAGGTCGAGTCCGTCCTGCTGGCCCACCCCGGCGTCGCCGACGCCCTCGTGCTGGGCCGCCCCAGCGAACGCTGGGGAAGCGAGGTGGTCGCGCTGCTGGTCGCCGACGGCAGCGACGACACCGTGTCCGATGCCGCCTTGACCGCCGCCGTGAAGGCGCAGCTGGCCGGCTACAAGGCACCCAAGACGTTCCTGCGCGTGGAGAAGATCCGGCGGTACGACAACGGAAAGCCCGACTACGCCTGGGCTCGCGCGCAACTCGAGCGAGGAGACGAATGATGTTGGTCAGGGTTGGCGACCGGCTGGCGAGCGCGGTGTGCGGCACGCAGGTCATCGTGGTGCGCCCGCCCCGCAAGGCGGTCACGATCACCTGCGGCGGCGAGCCGATGCGCCCGCTCGCCGAGGCGCCCGCCGAAGGGCAGGGCACCCCGGTGGACACCGAACGCGGCACCCAGCTCGGCAAGCGCTACATCCACCCCGAGTACGGGCTGGAACTGCTGTGCACCAAGCCCGGCGACGGAACGCTGCGGGCCGACGGCGTGATCCTCGAGATCAAGGAAGCCAAGTCGCTCCCGTCCTCGGACTGAAGCGCGGAGGGAGGGAGACATGAGCACCGTCATCGAGCACCTGCTGGTCGACGGCCGTCCGGTCCCGGCGACCGGCGCGGAACGGGTCACGCTGGTCAACCCGGCCACCGAGGAGGTCCTCGGGTCGGTCCCGGTCGCCTCGGCGTCCGATGTGGACACCGCGGTGCGGTCGGCGTCGGCGGCGCTGGCTTCGGCGCAGTGGCGCAAGCTCGGCCCGGCCGACCGGGCCGCGCTGCTGCGGCGGCTCGCGGAACTCATCGAATCGCGGGCCGGTGAACTGGCCGCGCTGATCTCGCGGCAGAACGGCATGCCGGTCAAGATGGCCCGCTGGGGCAACGCGTTCGGCGCCGCCGCGGCCTACCGCTACTACGCCGACCTCGTCGAGGGGATCGCCGAGGAGGAGGACCGGCCCGGACAGCCCGCGCACGCCGTCGTCCGCCGCGAACCGGTCGGCGTGGTCGGCATCATCGCGCCGTGGAACGGCCCGCAGATCCTGGTCGCCTGGAAGCTCGCCCCGGCACTGGCCGCGGGCTGCACCGCGGTGCTCAAACCGGCCCCGGAGACCAGCCTCGACGCGCACTGGCTCGCCGAGGCGGTGCTGGAGGCCGGGTTCCCGCCGGGCGTGCTCAACGTGGTCACCGGCGGCCGCGACACCGGCATGGCGCTGGTGGAACACCCGCTGGTCGCGAAGGTCGCCTTCACCGGGTCCACCGCGGCCGGACGGGAGATCGCCGCGGCCTGCGGGGCGGCACTCAAGCCGGTGACGCTGGAGCTGGGCGGCAAGAGCGCGGCGATCCTGCTCGACGACGCCGACCTCGACGCGTTCAGCGGCCAGGCGGCGCGGCTGTGCGCCCCCAACTCCGGGCAGGTCTGCTACTCCTGCACCCGGGTGCTTGCGCCCGAAGACCGCTACGACTCGGTGGTCGACGCCGTGGTCGCCGGGATGCGTGCCGCGCGGCTGGGTGACCCGGCCGACCGCGGCACCGACTTCGGCCCGCTGGTGAGCGCACGGCAGCTGGACCGGGTCGCCGGATACGTGGAGACCGGCCGTCGCGAAGGCGCCGAGGTGGTGCTGGGCGGGTCACGGCCGTCGGGGTTCCCGCGCGGGTTCTTCTACGCGCCGACGGTGTTCCGCGGGGTGCACAACCGGATGACGATCGCCCGCGAGGAGATCTTCGGCCCGGTGGTCGTCGTGATCCCCTACCGCGGCGAGGACGAGGCCGTCGAGATCGCCAACGACTCCGAGTACGGCCTCGGCGGCTCGGTGTTCACCGCCGACCCCGGGCGCGGCATGGACGTGGCCCGGCGCGTGGAGACCGGCACCATCGGCATCAACGGCTACGACCTCAGCATGGCGGCGCCGTTCGGCGGGTACAAGGCCAGCGGGCTGGGCCGGGAGCTCGGCCCCGAGGGCCTCACCCCGTATTACGCGGTCAAGTCCATCTACAACGCACCCCGGGTGGGCTCATGACCGACCTCACCGGCAAAGTCGCCTTCATCACCGGCGCCGCGCGCGGGCAGGGCCGGTCACACGCCCTCGCGCTGGCGCGCGCCGGCGCGGCGGTCGTCGCCACCGACTGCTGCGCGCAGATCCCGACCGTGCCCTACCCGATGTCCACTCCGGACGACCTCGCCGAAACCGTCGCGGGTGTGGAGGAAGCCGGCGGGCGCGGGATCGGCGTGGTCGCCGACGTGCGGTCCCGCGACCAGCTGGACGACGCGGTGCGCCAAGGCGTGGACGCCTTCGGTCGCATCGACGTCGTGATCGCCAACGCGGGCGTCGCGCAGGGTTTCCCCGAAGAAGAGACCCACTCGCCCGGTCAGATCTGGGACGACTACCTCGCGGTGAACCTGACCGGCGCCTGGAACACCATCCAGGCCACCGCCCCGGTGCTCGTCGAGGGCGGCCGCGGCGGCAGCGTCATCCTCATCAACTCCACCTCGGGCCTGAAGGGCATGTCCCGGGGCGACGCCCGCAGCGACGCCTACACCGCGGCCAAGCACGGCCAGCTGGGCCTGATGAAGGCCTACGCGCTCGAACTCGGCCCGCACGGGATCCGCGTCAACTGCGTCCACCCCACCGCGGTGGCGACGCCGATGATCGAGAACCCGGCGATGAAGGCCTGGGTCGAGCACAACCTGCCACGCGTGCCGAGCCGCTTCGGCGACGCGATGCACGCCGGGCGCCTGCAACCCGAAGAGATCAGCGCGGCCGTCCTGTGGCTCGCGTCCGACGCCGCGAAGCACGTCACCGGTGTGAGCCTGCCGGTCGACGCGGGCTTCGCCGTCGTGTGAATTCCCGATACGGAGGATCGTGTGGATTTCCAAGATTCCGAGCGCGGCGCGGCTTTGCGCCGCGAGCTGCGCGACCTGGTGCGCTCGGCGATGCCGCGCGAGTACCTCGGCGCCTTCACCACTGACCCGCGCGATCTGGAGCTGGCGCAGAACTTCTGCAAGCTGCTCGCGGACAAGGGCCAGCTGACGCCGGCCTGGCCGGTCGAGTACGGCGGCGCCGCGTCCAGCCCGTGGGAACAGGCGATCATGCGCGAGGAGATGTGGGCGCACTTCGAACCCCGCGGCGCGCAGTACATGGGCGTCAACTGGGTGGGCCCGGCGATCATGCGCTTCGGCACCGAGGCCCAGCGCGCCGAGCACCTCGAGCGCATCGCCCGCGGCCAGGTCATCTGGTGCCAGGGCTTCTCCGAGCCGGAGGCCGGTTCGGATCTGGCGTCACTGCGCACCGCGGCCGTGGCCGACGGCGACGGCTGGCGGGTGCGCGGCCAGAAGATCTGGACCTCCTACGCGACGATGGCCGACTGGTGCTTCCTGCTCGCCCGCACCAGCCGGGGCGACAAGAAGCACCACGGCATCACGGTGTTCCTGGTGCCGATGGACCGCCCGGGGATCCGGGTCGTGCCGATCAAGGCGATGGTCGGCCCGCACCACCTCAACGAGGTCTACTTCGACGACGTCGTGGTGACGCGCGAGGACGTGCTCGGCGAGGTCGACCAGGGCTGGTCGATCGTGCGGGAGGCGCTGGCGTTCGAGCGCGTCGGAATCGCGCGGTACGCGCGGTGCGACCGGCTGCTCAACCTCGCGCCGGTGATGCTCGCCGACCGGTGGGACGCGCTGCCCGCCGAGCTGAAGCAGCGGTGGGCCAAGGCGCTCGTGCACACCCGGCAGGCGCGGCTGCTGGCCTACCGGGTGATCGAGAAGCAGGAGACCGGGACGGTCGACCCGGCGGACGCGGCCGCCTACCGCATCGTCGCGACCCAGGTGGATCAGGAAGTGGCAGAGGTGCTGATGGACATGATCGAGGAACGAGCCGTGGGCGCGGGCGACGCGGCCCGGCTGTTCGAGCGCGCGGTGGACGACCACTGGCGCTATGCCCAGGCCGCGACCGTGGCCTCGGGCAGCATCGAGGTGCAGCGGATGCTGCTCTCGCGCACGCTGCTGGGGGCGAAGTGAAGACCGAACTGAGCGCCGAGGCGCTCGAACTGGAGCAGGTGGTCGAGGCAGCGCTGCGCAAGGCGGGCGGGTTCGAGCTGGTGCGGCAGGCCGAGGCGGGCGAGCCGTCCGGCACGGTGCGGACCCTGCTCGCCGAGATCGGGGTGTGGGAGCTGCGGCCCCGGGAGTCCGCGGTGGACGGTGAAGCGGCGGCGGCCGTCTGCCGCGCCGCCGGGCGTTTCGCGTTGCCGTACCCGGTCGCGCAGCGGCTCGCCGGGGACCCGGAGTCCGGAGTGGACGCGGTGGCCGTGGTGCCGCTGCCGTCCCCGCGGATCAACCTGGCCGACGTGGACCCCGCGCTGAGCTGGTTCGCCCTGGACGGCCGGGGCCGCCGGGCCCCGGTGGTGTCCACCGGGGCGCGGGTGGGCTCGAAGCTGGGTGCCCTGGCGTGCCCGGTGGAGCTGGGGGAGTGGTCCGGCGACGGCGGGCTCACCCCGCTCGCGCTGACGCTGCCCTGCTGGGTCCTGCTCGGCATGGTCGACGAGGCGCTGCGGATGACCCGGCGCCACCTGCTCGACCGGCAGCAGTTCGGCCGCCCGCTGGCCACGTTCCAGGCCCTGCAGTTCCAGCTGGCCGACACCGCGGCGCAGCTGCAGGGATTCGAGGAGCTGGCGAAGTACACGCTGTGGTCGGTGCTGTCCGGGCAGCCGGGCGCCGCCACCGACGCGGTGGCGCTGCGGATGTCCGCGCTGGAGACGGCCGAGACGGTGTTCCGCACCGGGCACCAGATGTTCGGCGCGATGGGCTTCTGCGACGAGACGGACCTGTCCTGGCTGTCGCGCCACAGCCAGCCGATCCGCCGCCTGCCGTGGGGCCGTTCGCAGACCCAGGCGCGCCTGCTGGAGACCGTCGAGTCGGCGCCGCTGGCGAGCCTGTTCACCGACACCGGCGAAGACCTGCTGGTGACCGGCACATGACCGGGGAACGCAACGCGGCGGTCGAGTTCGGCCGGCGGGTCGACGCGCCGTACTGGTCGGGCCTGGCCGATGGCGAGCTGCGGATCCAGCGCTGCACGTCCTGCCGGCGCTGGGCCTGGCCCGCGGACTGGCGCTGCCCCGGCTGCGGGTCGTACGACCTCGGCTGGGAGGCCGTGGAGCCGGTGGGCACCGTGTTCAGCCGCATCCGCACGCACTACCCGTTCGTCCCGGCCTACGCCGACCTCGTGCCCTACGACAACGTGCTGGTGGAGCTGCCGCAGGCGGGCGGTGCCCGGCTCATCGGACTGCTCACCGGCGGCGGCGCGCGCATCGGCGACCGGGTGCGCGGCACGTTCGTGGCCGCCTCGGAGCGCACCGCCGGACTGCCGGTGCTGACCTGGACGAAGGAGTCCTGAATGGGCAAGCGACCCACCGGCGTGGCCGTCGCGGGAATCGGGATCACGCCGTACCACAAGCGCGGCGCGTCCCCGGACGCCGAACGCAAGCTGCTGCTCAAGGCCATCGACGCGGCCGCGGCCGACGCCGGGATCCCGGCGAGCGAGATCGACGGCTTCTGCTCCTACGGCGCCGACGTGCAGGAGGGCACCCGGCTCGCCGGACCGCTGGGCACCCGCGAGCTGCGCTGGAGCAGCCTCGTGTGGGGCGGTGGCGGCGGGGGCAGCGCCGGGGCGATCGCGATGGCCGAGGCGGCGATCCTGTCCGGGCACGCCGAAACGGTCGTCGTCTACCGCGCCACCGCGGAGTCCTCCAGCGGGCGGCTGCTGCGCGCGGTCAGCCAGGGCGTGTTCGGGCCGCACTACGCCGCGCACGGTGTGGATTCGCCCGCACAGGCGCTCGGGTTGCGCACGCAGCGGCTCATCGAGCACAACGGCATCCCGCCGTCGGCGCTGCGCGCGATCGCCCAGGCCTGCTACCACCACGCGGGCAAGAACCCGGACGCGGTCGGGCACGGGGTGGACCTCACCGACGAGAAGTACGAGTCGTCGCGCTGGATCGTGGAACCGTTGCGGCTGTTCGACTCCTCCCGCGAGAACGACGCGGCGGCGGCGATCATCCTGACCTCCGCCGAGCGCGCTCGCGACCTCACCGACAAGCCGGTGTACCTGCTGGCGTCGGCCATCGGCGCGGACGGGCCGAAGTGGGGCGAGCTGGACGAGAACCACGAGCCGTACACGTCCTCGTCGCAGGTCTCGGCGGGCCGCCGGGTGTGGGAGCGGTCGGGCGCCACGCCCGCCGACGTCGACGCCGTGCAGCTGTACGTCAACTTCACCGGTCCCGCCGTCTCGGCCCTGATCGACCTCGGGTTCTGCACCGCGGAGAACGCGGGGGAGTTCCTCACGTTCGAGAACCTGATCGCGCCGGACGGCAAACTGCCGATCTGCACCGGGGGCGGCGACCTCGCCGAAGGCTTCCTGCACGGCATGGGCAACGCCGTGGAGGCGGTCCGGCTGCTGCGGGGCGAGTCGAGCAACCCCGTGCCGGGCGCGCGCCTGTGCCTGGTGTCCGGCGGCCCCATCTCCGAGCTGAGCAGCGCCGCGCTGTTCGCCACGACGGACGGGAGGTGATCATGTCCGAGGCGGTTCTCGCCGGCCTGCGGGTCGTCGACCTCGCCGAGGGGATTCCCGGTCCCTTCGCCACGCGCCTGCTGGCCGAGGCCGGTGCGGACGTGGTGAAGGTGGAGCGCCCCGGTGGTGACCCGGCGCGGCGGCTGTGGCCGGCCGGGTTCGCCACCTGGAACCGAAGCAAGCGCGGGGTGGTGCTGGACCTCGCCGGGCAGTGGGGGCAGCTGGACGAGCTGCTGGCTCGCGCCGACGTGCTGGTCCACTCGCTGCCGATCGCACGGGCGCGGGAGCTCGGCCTCGACGAGGCGAGCCTGGCCGCCCGCCACCCGCACCTGGTGCTCGGCTCGGTCCCGGCCTATCCGGCGGGGCATCCGCGGGAGAACTGGGACGCGCCGGACTCGCTCGTCCAGGCCGCCGAGGGGTTCATGGACGAGCAGCAGGGCAACCGCGAGGGCCCCATCTTCGTGCGGATGCCGTTCCCCAGCTGGTGCGCGGCCTATCTGCTCGCCGCCGGCGTGCTGGCGCGGCTCGTGCAGCGCGAGCGGACCGGGGTGGTCCGGGCCATGCACACCAGCGTCTTCCAGGGCGCGCTCGCCCCGGCCGCGTTGTACTGGCAGCGGTCCGAGCGCCTGCCCGCCGGGCTGAACGGGCACACGCTGCCCAAGATCTGGCCGGACGCGGCGCTGAGCATCTTCGAGTGCGCGGACGGCGAATGGATCCAGCTGGCCGGGGCCATGGGCGGCTGGCTGGAGTCCCCGCCGGTGATCGAGACGCTCGCCGTGCTGGACAAGGTCGACTTGTGCGAGACCGGCGTGACCCCGGCCAACCGGGACGAGTGGCAGCAGGTCTTCCGGCAGCACGACTCGGCGCACTGGATCCGCGAGTTCGGTGAGGCGGACGTGCCGTGCATGCGTATCCGCGACCTCGGCGACTGCTTCACCGACGAACAGGCGCGGGTCAACGGCTACGTCGTCGAGGTCGACGATCCGGTCATCGGGCGTTGCCTGCAGGTCGGACCGCCGATCCGCACCACCCCGGACAGCGTGGTGCGCGGCCCGCTCGCGGAGAGCGCGTTCGAGGAGGTTCTCGCCGCGTTCGGCGAGCCCCGGCCCGCTCCGCGGGGAGAGTCTTCCGGCGCGCTGCCGCTGGCGGGCATCCGCGCCCTGGACTTCGGCGGCGTGGTCGCCGGCCCGTACGGCGCGCAGTGCCTGGCCGAGCTCGGCGCCGACGTGATCAAGGTCGAGCCGCTCTCCGGTGACCGCGGCCGCGGGCTGACGCAGTTCGCCGGGTCGAACCGGGGCAAGCGCTCGATCGCGCTGGACCTCAAGGACGACTCGGCGCGGGAACCGCTGCGCCGCCTGGTCGAGCGCGCCGACATCGTCCTGCACAACATGCGGCTGCGCGCCGCCAAGCGGCTGGGCATCGACGCCGACGGGCTGCGCGCGGTCAACCCGCGGGTGGTGTTCAGCCACGTCAGCGCCAACGGGCAGCACGGCCCGCTCGCGGCCTACCCGGGCTACGACCCGACGGCGCAGGCGCTGACCGGCTGGGAGCGCGCCAACGCCGGCGCGGGCCGGCCGCCGATGTGGCTGCGCAACTCGATCCTGGACGTGCAGGCCGGGCTCGCGGCGTGTGTCGGGGCGCTGCTGCAGCTGTTCCGGCGGGAGCGGACCGGGCTGGCGGGGGAGGCGGCGACCTCCCTGCTGGCGGTCGGCATGACCATGGCCGGCGAGGTGGCCCTGCCGGTGTCCGGCGAGCGGCTGCGGGTGGACCGCGTCGACGCGGACCAGACGGGCGTGTCACCCGCGCACCGGATCCTCCAGGTCCGCGACGGTTGGGTCGCGATCGCCGCACGCACCGACGAGGAGCTGGCGCGGCTCTACCGCCTCACCGGCACGGCGTCCCCGGCCGAAACCTTCCGCGGACTCGGCACCGACGAGTTGCTGGCCCGGCTCGCGGAAGCCGGCGTGCCGGCGACCCGCGTCGCGTTCGACCGGATGAACGCCTTCTTCGACGATCCGCACCACCGCGCGTTGGGCTTCAGTCGCACGCTGGACACCAGCGGCTACGGGCGCCTCGACGTTGTCGGGGGCTTCTGGAGCGCCGGGCGCACCGGCGAGTCGGTGCCCGCCCTCGGCGAGCACACAGCCGAAGTGCTGCGCGAACTCGATTCCCATTCAGGAGTGACACCGATGATGACCCGTGAGGCGGTGGCCCGATGAACATCGCGATGCTGCTGGACATGGTGGCCGACGCGGCCGGCGACCGGCGTGCCGTCGGGAAGGCCACCTACGCCGAGTTGCGGGACCAGGCGCGCGCCGTGGCCGCCCACCTGACCGGGCGGGACGCCCGCCGGCTGGTGCTCGCCGGGCTCAACACCGACGCCATCCCGGCCATGGTGTTCGGCGCCGCGCAGGCGCGGGTCCCGTTCACCGCGGTGAACTACCGCCTGGCCGACGACCGGCTGCGCGACGTCCTGGGCCGCGCCGCGCCGGCCGTCGTGGTCGCCGACGAACAGACGCGGCCGCGCGTCGAGGGCGTCGCCGGGCTGGATTTCGCGACCGAGGCGGAGCTGCTGGCCCCGACGGCGGCCGAGCCCGGCGACGGTGGCTCGGACGTGGCGATCGCGTTGTTCACCAGCGGCACCACCGGGACGCCGAAGCTGGTGCTGCTGCGCCATCACAACCTGGTGTCCTACATCCTGTCCACTGTGGACTTCCTGTCCGCGGGCGAGGACGAGGCGGCGCTGGTGAGCGTGCCGCAGTACCACATCGCCGGCATGGCGGCGGTGCTGTCCAACGTGTACCTCGGGCGGCGGCTGGTGTACCTGCCGCAGTTCGACGCGCGCAGGTGGGTCGAACTGGCCGAGGCCGAGCGCATCACCCACGCGATGATCGTGCCGACGATGCTCGGCCGGATCCTCGATGTGCTGGCCGAGACCGGGACCACGCTGCCGCACCTGCGGCACCTGTCCTACGGCGGCGGGCGGATGCCGACCCCCGTGGTGGAGCGCGCCATGCGGCTGTTGCCCGAGGTCGGGTTCGTCAACGCGTACGGGTTGACCGAGACGAGCTCCACGATCGCGTTGCTCGGCCCGGACGACCACCGGGCCGCGGCGGCGAGCGCGGATGCGGCGGTCCGCGCGCGGCTGGGTTCGGTGGGCCGCGCGGTGCCGGGCGTGGAGATCGAGATCCGGGACGCCGACGGCGCGGTGCTCCCCGCCGGCGAGGTCGGCGAGGTCTTCGTCCGCGGCGACCAGGTGGCGGGGGAGTACGAGGGCGCCGACGCGCGGGACGCGCAGGGCTGGTTCCGCACCAACGACAACGGCCGCTTGGACGCCGACGGCTACCTGTTCATCGAGGGCCGGGCCGACGACGTGATCGTGCGGGGCGGGGAGAACATGTCGCCGGGCGAGATCGAGGACGTCCTGTTCCGGCACCCTGCCGTGGCCGAGGTCGCGGTGGTCGGCGTGCCGGATGTCGAATGGGGTGAGACGGTCGCGGCCGCGGTGGTCTTCCACAAGGGGCGCAAGGCGGAGCCCGACGAGTTGCGGGCCTGGGTGAAGGAGCGCCTGCGTTCCTCGCGCGCACCGTCCATTGTGGTCGAAAGGGACGCGCTGCCCTACAGCGAGACCGGCAAGTTGTTGCGCCGCGTGCTGCGGGCCGAGCTCGCCGCGGTCCCCGCGGACCGCGGCTGAGCCGGTGATCTCAGTGCGCGGTCCAGCCGCCGTCGACGACGAGGGTCTGCCCGGTGACGTAGCCGCTGGCATCGCTGGCGAGGTACAGCAGGGCGCCGTCGAAGTCGGCGGCGGTGCCGTGCCGGGGGATCAGCGTGTTGTCCAGGATCCAGTTCTGGACCTTCTCGTGGTGGATGACCTGGCTGGTCATCTCGCTTTCGAAGAACCCGGGCGCGATCGCATTGACCCGGATGCCGTGGCGCGCCCACTGTGCCGCCCACTCGCGGGTGATGGCCTCGAGCCCGCCCTTGGAGGCGGCGTAGGTGGCCTGCGGGAAGCGGGCGATGCCGGCCCTGGCGACGATCGAGGTGACGTTGATGATGGAACCGCGGCCGCGTTCCTTCATCGCCGGGAACACCGCCTGCGCCAGGCGGATCGGCGAGACGAGGTTGACGTTGAGGGTGGTGTCGATGTCGTCCGGCGTCTCGTCCTCGGCGCGCACGCCGCCTGCGATGTAGGCGGCGTTGTTGACGAGCACGTCGATGGCGCCGACCGCATCGGTGGCCCGCGCGACGACGTCCGGCACGATCGACGGCTGGGCGAGGTCGGCCTGGACCGGGACGCAGCCGGGGTTCTTCTCGGCGATCTCCGCCAGCAGCGCGGCCCGTCGGCCGACGATCGCGACCTTCGCGCCCGCCTCGCTCAGGGTCTCGGCGAACCGGCGTCCCAGCCCCGCCGTCGCCCCGGTGAGGAGCACCGACTTTCCTTGCAGCGAAAAGAGATCCTGCGCGATGGGCATGACGTTGGGCTCCTGTCCTCGACGACGAGCGGGGATTCTTATACTGTTAAAGATATAGAAGTTAAGCTACCGTATCAAGCCGTGTTGAAAGACGAGGGTTCCATGACCGGGCACCCCTACCAGACCATCCTGCTGGAGCGGACCGACACCGGAGTCGCGGTCGTCACGCTCAACCGCCCCGAGGTGCTGAACGCGTTCAACGAAGCCATGCGCGCCGACTTCGCTCGCTTGTGGACGGAGGTGCGCGAGGATCCGGGGATCCGCGCCGTGGTGCTGCGCGCCGCCGGGGACCGCGCGTTCTCCACCGGGCTGGACGTCACCGAGCGCACCGGCTCCTCCGACAGCCCCTGGCTGGACACGGCCGAGCCGTGGGCGGAGACCGAGGATCCCGGGCACCAGCTGAGCCCGAAGCGCAACGGGGTGTGGAAGCCGGTGGTCGCCGCCGTGCACGGGATGTGCGCGGGCGGCGCGTTCTACTGGATCACCGAGTGCGACATCGTGATCTGCAGCCCGGAGGCGACGTTCTTCGACCCGCACGTCACCTACGGCATGGTGGCGGCGCTGGAGCCGATCGCGTTGTCCTACCGCATG
This sequence comes from Amycolatopsis sp. 3B14, assembly GCF_050958625.1. Classification (NCBI taxonomy): domain Bacteria; kingdom Bacillati; phylum Actinomycetota; class Actinomycetes; order Pseudonocardiales; family Pseudonocardiaceae; genus Amycolatopsis; species Amycolatopsis sp. 3B14. The sequence goes on along the minus strand of NZ_JBHZEN010000009.1, from coordinate 120,551 downwards.
CACTTCTCCGAGACCCTGCGGATGGCGCTGCTCGGCCTGTACGAGCGCATGACCGCGGAGACGGCGCGGTCCGCGGGGCTGGTCACCGAAATCGTCGACCGGGACGAGTTGCACGCCCGTGCGCTGCAGCTGGCCGAGGCGATCGCGGCGCAACCGCCGGCGGCGGTGCAGGGCACGGTCAAGGCGATGTGGCAGTCGCTGGACCGCACCCGCGCGCAGGCGCTCGACACGGCCCTGATGTACACGCAGATCGGCAACCCGATCGGCGCCGACGGGCTGGACAGGACGGCGGCGAAACCGGCGAAGTGGTGGACACGATGAGCGAAGACACCCTGCTGCGGGAAACGGCCGCGGAGATCGCGGAGCAGTGCCGTCCCGAGCAGCACGACGACTGCTGGAAAGCCCTCACCGAGACCGGTTTCAGCGCGTTGCGCGACGCCGACGGGGACGCTCCGGCGGCCACTGCGGCGCAGACCGTCGTCGTGGTCGAGGAGATGGCGAAGGTGGTGTGCGGGGCGCCGCTGGTCGGCGCGCTGCTGGCCGGCGAGGCGCTCCGGCTGGCCGGCGTCGCGCTCGATGAGCCCCTCACGGTGGTGCTGGCCGACGACTTGGGTTCGCTCGGTGCGGGGCTCGCCTGGGACTCCACGGCGGTGTCCCGTGGCCTCGCCCTCGACCAGGGCGAGCTGGTGACGGTCGCGCTCGGCGCCGGGGAGCCCTCCGCCGACCTCACCCGGGGCGTGTCCCGGGTCGGCGAGATCGTCGGCCGGTGTGGCGCGGCTCTCGGCGAGGCGGAGGCGCGGCGGTTCGCCGGCTTCGCGCGCGTGCTGCTCACCGCGGATCTGCTCGGCGCGGCCGGGGGCTTGTTCGGCAAGGCGGTCGAGTACGCCGAGCAGCGTGTGCAGTTCGGCAGGCCGATCGGTTCGTTCCAGGCCGTCCAGCACCTGCTGGCCCGGTCGTTCGCCGACCTGGAGGCGATGCGCAGCACACTGGCGCACGCCGCCCACGCGATCGACACCGGGGACGACGCCCACGCCTGCGCCCTGGTCGCGAAGGCCTACGCGAACGAGGCCGCGGTCTCGGTGGTGGAGACCGCCATCCAGGTGTTCGGCGGCGTGGCGATCACCTGGGAGTTCCCCGCGCACCTGCACCTGCGGCGCGTGGTGGCGGACGCGCAGGTCTTCGGGACCGCGGACGCCCTGTACGGACTGCTGCACGACGAGGTGGAAGGAGTGGCGCGATGACCGAGGACGTCGCCGCGTTCCGGGCGCGGTTCCGCGAGTGGCTGCGCGACAACGTGATCAAGCCCGAGCCGGATGAGCCGCACGCGTTGTTCCTCAAGCGCTGGCACCAGACGCTGTACCAGGGCGGCTGGGTCGGGCTGTCCTGGCCGCGCGAATACGGCGGCCAGGAGCTGGGCAACGTCTACGACGTCGTGCTCAACGAGGAGATCGGCGCGTCCGGAGCGCCGGACGCGCCGCGCATCGGTTACCTCGGACGCGCGTTGCTGCAGTGGGGCACCGAGGAGCAGCGGCGGAAGTACCTGCCGGGCCTGCTCAGCGGCGCGGACTACTGGTGCCAGGGGTTCTCCGAGCCGGGGGCGGGCTCCGATCTGGCGGGGATCGCCGCCAGGGCGGTGCGGGATGGCGACGTGTACCGGATCAGCGGCCAGAAGGTCTGGACGACCTATGGCGACTACGCCGACTACTGCCTTCTGCTGGCCCGCACCGGGCCGCCGGACGGACGGCACAAGGGGATTTCCGCGTTCGTGGTCCCGATGCGGCTGCCGGGTGTCGAGGTGCGGCCGATCCGGGCGATCACCGACGAGTCGGAGTTCTCGGAGATCTTCCTCGACGGGGTCGAGGTGCCCGCGGAGAACCGGGTGGGCGCCGAGGGTGACGGCTGGGCGATCGCGATGATGACGGTCGCCTACGAGCGCGGGGCCGCCGACGTGGGGTATCTGTCCAAGTTCGGGGCGGCGCTGCAGGAGCTGCGTGCGGAGCTGGCCACCTCCCGGCCGGGCGATCCGCTGGTCCGCCGCGAGCTGGGGCGGCTGGAGGTGCTGTACCGGGTGCTGGGCCAGCATGTCGCCCGCCGGCTGCGCGAGCGGGATGGCTCGGACGCCCCGCCTGGTCCGGAGATGTCGGTGGACAAGCTGCTGATGACCCAGGTGGACCAGGAGCTGCACGCCGGTGCGGTGCGGCTGCTGGGCCCGTCGGCCCTGCTCGGTGAGGCGACCTCACCGTGGCTTCGCCGCTACCTGTACTCCCGGGCGGCCTCCATCTACGGCGGATCCGAGCAGATCCAGCTCAACATCCTGGCTCAGCGGGTCCTGGGCCTGCCGCGATGAAGAAGGGGTGGCGGCCTGGCGGCCGCCACCCCTCAGTCCTGCTGGTAGAGGTTGAGATCCGAATGCCGTGCCGTGACCTCGCGCAACCCGCGCAGCGCGCGGGGCGAGGACGCGTCCACGACGCGGTCGCCGAACTCCGCGAGCACCCGCTTCTGCGAAGCCTTGGTGTGCGAGCGCGCCGCGCGTTCGGCGCCCTCGGCATCGCCATCGAGGATGCGGGCCGCGATGCGTTTGTGCGCGTCCAGGGCGCTGCGCTGCTCCCGGCGGTTCGGGTAGCGGCCGGCCTCGGTGACCTCGTGCGCCCAGGTCTCCTCCTGCGCCGTCCACACCGCCACCACGCTGCGCACCACGAGCCGCATCGTCATCTGGGGCACGTGGGCGACGATCAGGTCGTGGAACAGCCGGGCCCGGTGGGTGAACACCGGCCCGTCGCCGATGGCCTCCTCCGTCTCGGCGAGGTTGGCCTCGATCAGCGGCCCGAGCAGTCTCGCCCGGTCGGGCAGGCGCGCGCACCCGGCGGCGCACATCGGCTCGAGCTGCAGCACCGAGTCCGCGAGGTCCCGCAGCGGCACCTGCTCGCCCTGCAGCGTCATGCCCAGCGCGTGCGACACCGAACCGCCGTCCGGCCGGTGGATGACCGCGCCGCCGACCTTGCCCCGGCGCACCGTGATCAGACCGTCGACCTCCAGGATGCGCAGCGCTTCGCGCATGGGCGGCGCGCTGACGCCGAACTGCGCGATCAGGTCCTCCTGCTTGGGCAGCATCCCGTCGGTGTAGACGCCGTTGAGGATCTGTTCGCGCAGCTCGGAGGCGATCATCTCGGCGAGGCGGGGCTGCACGCGGGCCCTGCGCGGCCGGTCCAGATGATCGAGCATGAAGGGCTCCCCTCACGGCTGGTCAACAACGTCTTAGTGTTTATAAGTTTACACAGATTCGGATCGATCCGGTGGCATGCTCACCATCCGGGCGTGCCTGGTCGTCAGGGACCGCCCAGCGTAGTGCATGCGCTCTCACCCGCGGGGGCGGACGATCAGTTTCGCCCACCCGTTGTTCACGCCCAGCCGCTCGAACCGCCGGGAGGCCGTCCGGTCGACCGCGTAGTCCGGCATCTGGTCCAGCAGGCCTTCCACCGCGAGGCGGAGTTCCATCTTGGCGAGCCAGATACCCATGCAGAAGTGGATCCCGGCGCCGAAGGTCAGCGGCGGGCCGTCCCGCCGGTCCGGGTCGATGCGGTCCGCCGCGGGGAACACCTCGTCGTCGAGGTTCGCCGACGGGATGACCGCGGCGATCCGGTCGCCCTCGCGGATGCACACCCCGTCGAGTTCGACATCGCGGACCGCCGTCCGCGCGACCACCGGCGTCGCCGGGTAGAACCGCACCAGCTCATCGACGGCGCGCGGGATCCGGGCGCGGTCGGCCTGCAGCTCACGGCGCAGATCGCGGTCGGCGTCCAGGTGCCACACCACGTTCTCCAGCGTCGCCGCCGTGGTACGTACCCCGCCGAGCACGAGCGACAGGGTCAGCGAGACGATCTCCGGCACGGTCAGGGCCGGCTCGGCCGCGACCATGCGCCCGATGAGGTCGTCACCCGGGTCCGCGGCCGCGCGGCGGGTCTCCACGATCCGCGTGACCAGTGCCTCCGCCGCCAGGAACTGCGTGGAGGTGACCTCGGCCAGCTTGTCGCGCTCGGAACCGGCCTCCGGGTCGATGGCGAAGGCGTCTTCGAGCATGCGGATGAACCGGGCTTTGTCCGGCACATCCCGGTCGAGACCGACGAACTTGAAGATGGTCCGCACGGTCAGCTCGAAGCTGAACTCGGCGGCGAAGTCGAACTCCGCGCGCTCGCGCAGGCTGCTCGCCAGCTCGTGGACGATCCCGGCGACCTCGCCTGCCATCCGGCTCTCCACGTAGGGGCGGAGGAAGTAGCGCCGCAACGGGTCGCGCAGCCGGTCGTGCTCCGCGCCGTCCAGCGCGCCGGGGAGGATCAGCGGCGCGTGCGGCGCGGTGGGGATGAGCTTGCCGCCGCGGAGCCCGTCCGCGCTGCGCTCGACGGTGAAGTTCTCCGGCTCGCTGAGCACCCGGCGCGCGTTGGCGTAGGTCGTCGCGACCCAGTAGCCGTCGTGGCTGGCGGTGTAGCCGAGCGGGCACCGGCGGCGGAGTTCCGCGAGCTCCGGCACCGGGTCGCGGTTGAACTCCGGCGAGTGGTGGTCGAACTCGACCGCCAGGTTCTGCTTCGCGTCCATCCGAGCCGTTTCCTTCCCGTCCGCACCGACGTTGCTCCGCCATTGTATCTCATCTTATTAAAGATTACGATGATGCGGCCGTGGAGAGTGCGAGGAGGCACAATCGGATGACGTTCGTCATTTCCCCAGGCTGCTGTCGCGACGCCTCGTGCGTGAGCGTCTGCCCGGTCCAATGCATCCGGCCCCGCCCGGGGGATCCGGAGTTCGAGACCGCGGAGCAGCTCTACATCGACCCCGACGTGTGCATCGACTGCGGCGCGTGCGTCGAGGAATGCCCGGTGGATGCGATCCACCCGGGACACGACCTCCCCGCCGAGCTGGCCGGCTACCTGGACGTCAACGCCGGGTACTTCAGCGATCTGTCGGGCTACGACCGCGTTCCGGTCCGCCGTCCGCGGCCACGGCTGGACGACGCGCCGGAGGAGCTGCGGGTCGCGGTGGTCGGCACCGGGCCCGCCGCGTGCTACGCGATCACCGAGCTGGCGACCATGCGCGGCACGCGGGTCAGCGTGTTCGAGCGCCAGCCCGCGCCCTTCGGGTTGGTGCGGTCCGGCGTCGCGCCGGACCACCCGCACACCCGGCTGATCGGCGACCGGTTCGGCCCGGTGCTGGCCCGGCCGAACGTCGACTGCTTCTTCGGTGTCGACGTCGGCGCCGACATCACGGTGGACGAGCTGCTCGAGCACCACCACGCGGTCGTCGTCGCGACCGGCGCGCAGGAGGACCGGCGGCTGGGCATCCCCGGCGAGGACCTGCCCGGCGCCTTCGGTGCGAACGCCTTCGTGGGCTGGTACAACGGCCGTCCCGAGCACGCCGCGGACCGGATGGACTTCTCGGGTGAGCGCGCGGTGGTCATCGGCAACGGCAACGTGGCACTGGACATCGCCCGGATCCTGGTCCGCGACCGGGAGACCCTGGCGCGTACCGACATCGCCGACCACGCGCTGGAGGCGTTACGGCGCAGCACGATCCGGGAGGTCGTCATCGCCGGCCGTCGCGGACCGGATTCGCTCGCCTGCAGCGCGGGGGAGCTGGGCGAGCTGGCCCGGCTGCAGGACGTGGACCTGACGGTGACCTGCTCGCGCGAGGAACTCGAGCACCTGGAGTCCACTTCGCACACCGGCGACACCCCGCGCCGCCGGGCGAACCTCGTGCTCGAAGCCGCGCGGCGCCCCCAGCGGCCAGGGGCGAAGCGGATCGACTTCCGTTTCCTGTCCGTGCCCGTCGCGATCGAGGGAACGGACCGGGTGGAGGGGATCACCTTCGCCGAGCAGCGCATCGACCGCTCCAGCGGGTCTCCGCTGCTGGTGGAGACCGGGCGGCGAGAAACCCTGCCCGCCTCCGTAGTCGTGAAGGCGATCGGCTATTCGTCGCGGCCGCCGGCCGGTGTGCCCGTCGATCCGGCGAAGGGAGTCATCCCGAACCGGGCGGGCCGGGTGATCGAGGACGGTGAGCCGCTGGCCGGGCTCTACTGCGCCGGTTGGGCCAAGCGCGGGCCGTCCGGTGTCATCGGCAGCAACAAGGTCTGCTCGGAGGAAACCGTCGCCGGCTTGCTGGAGGACTTCACCGCCGGCCGTCTGGCGAAGCCGGTCAAGACCCGCGCGGACCTGGACGCCCTGGTCCGCGCCCGGGTGCCGGGTGTGCTAGGGGCGGCCGGCTGGCAGCGCATCGACGCGGCCGAGCGGGACGTCGGCCGGGCCGCGGGGCGGCCGCGGGTCAAGTTCGTGTCCGTCGAGGAGATGCTGTCCGTCGCGCGGGGCCGCTGAGCACGAAGACGGGGCCGGTCCACTCAGGACCGGCCCCGTCTCGTTGTCCGCGACGATCAGCCGAACACCGGGAAGGTGTTGCTGATGTCCTCGGTGACCGGGATGTCGAAGTAGGCGATCCGGTTGCCGGTGAACTCGGCGAAGAAGATCTTGCCAGGCACCGTGTTGTTCAGGTCGCAGGGCGAGGAGTACGGCGTCGGCGTGCGGAGCTCGTTGTACTCCAGGGTCTTCGGGTCGAACTGGCCGACCTGGTTGCCCATGGTGAACGTGCCCTGCATGATGTAGAGCTTGCCGTCGCTGCCGAAGCGCATCTGCCCGGGGTTGGGCAGGGGGTTGCCGGTGAGCAGGTTGCTGGGCAGCCCCTTGCGCAGGGCGAGCAGGTCGAACTCCTCGATCTTGCCTGTGGCGTACTCGATGCGGCCGATCTTGTTCGTCAGCGTTTCACCGAAGTAGAGGTACTTGTCGTCCGGCGAAACGGTGAGCCCACCGGGGAACGCGCCCGGGGTCGGGATCGTGTACTCGGTGAACTCGTGGGTGTAGATGTCGAACAGGGCGATCTTGTTGCCGATCGCCTCGGTGAAGGCGATCGTGTTGGCCGGGCCCTTCTCCATCGCGATCGGCCCCGACAGCGGCGTGGGAATGTCGTAACGCTCCCACTGGCCAGTGGCCGGGTCGTAGCTGCCGAAGATGTTCAGTCCGATCAGGGCGAAGTAGAGCTTGCCGTCCTTGCCGAAGCTGTTGTCGAACGGAACGCCCAGCCCGGTGTTGATGGTGGGCGTGGCGGGCAGGTTGATCGGGCCGATGTTGCCCCAGGGGAAGGGGTAGGTGTCGATGTGGAGGGTTTCCGGGTTGAGCCGACCGAGGGCGTTCCCGGTCGCCTCGACGAACCAGATGCTGCCGTCGGGCCCCTTGTTCTGCCCGCCGGGCAGGCCGGCCAGGTTCGGCAGGGGTGTTTCGCTGACCTGGCCGGTCTCGGGGTCGACCCGCCCGTAGCGGTTGCCGATGAACTGGTCCGTCCACAACTTGCCGTTGTTGTCGACGATGACCTCGCACGGGTAGCTGACCGGCGTGGGGAACGGGGCGTACTCCTTGATGGGGCCCGCCCCGCCCACCGTGCCGTCCGCCGCCGACGCCGGGATGGCGGCGGAGCTCGCGAGCAGGGCGGCACCGGCGACGGCGGTGAGGACTCTGCGTTTCTTGGTGACCGAACGTGGCACTACGGCGTCCTTCCGTGGCTTCGTTGACAGGGAGCGCAGGACCGGCGGCGTCACGTCCGGACGGCCGGTCGCGAGCACGATAGCACATTAACTTTGTAAAGATTAACTGCTTACCTGCGCGCGCGTCCGGCCCTGGTGACGCCTGTCAGAGGCGCTCGACGATGGTCGCGTTGGCCATGCCGCCGCCCTCGCACATCGTCTGCAGCCCGTACCGGGCGCCGGTGGCCTGGAGGTGGTTGACCAGCGTCGTCAGCAGTCGTGTGCCGGAGGCGCCCAGTGCGTGACCGAGTGCGATCGCGCCACCGCGCGGATTCAGCCGTTCGGGGTCCGCGCCGAACTCCTGCTGCCACATCAGTGGGACCGGTGCGAACGCTTCGTTCACCTCGTACGCGTCGATGTCCTCGATCGTGAGTCCGGAGCGGTCCAGCGCCTTACGCGTGGCCGGGACGACGCCGGTGAGCATGAGCAGGGGATCGCTTCCCGTCACCGCGAACGTGTGGAACCGCGCCGTGGGCTGGAGGCCGAGGGCGTTCGCCTTCTCCTCGCTCATGATCAGCACCGCCGACGCGCCGTCGGTGAGCGGCGAAGAGTTGCCCGGCGTGATCTTCCAGTCGATTTCCGGGAAACGCTGGGAAAGGCGTTCGTCGGCGAAGGACGGGTCGAGTCCGGCAAGACCCTCCACGGTGGTCTGCGGGCGGACCGTCTCGTCGGTGCTGATCTTCGTGTTACCTGAGACGACCGGGACGATCTCGCGGTCGAACCCGCCCGCGGACGCGGTGGCGGCCGCCCGGGCGTGGGAGCGCGCCGAGTACTCGTCCAAAGTGGCCCGGTCGAGCTTCCACCGCGCGGCGATCAGCTCGGCCGACACGCCCTGGTTCACCAGGCCCTCGGGGTAACGCGCGCCGACGGCGGGGCCGAACGGGTTCTTGCCCTGTGCGGCGAAGCCCATCGGCACCCGGCTCATCAGTTCGACACCACAGGCGATCACGACGTCGTAGGCGCCGGAGAGCACACCTTGGGCGGCGAAGTGCGCGGCCTGCTGACTGGAACCGCATTGGCGGTCGATGGTCGTGGCCGGTACGTGCTCGGGGAATCCGGCGCCGAGCACGGCGCTGCGGGTGATGTTGATCGCCTGCTCACCGGCTTGGCTCACGCAGCCGCCGATGACGTCGTCGATCAGGCCGGGGTCGATTCCGGTGCGCTCCACCAGCTGCCGCAGCACCTGGGAGAGAAGTTCGGCCGGGTGGAGTCCGGACAACTGGCCGCCGGGCTTGCCCTTCCCGGATGCGGTGCGGACCGCGTCGACGATGACAGCACTGGTCATGATGAGTCTCCTGTGGATGGTCGGCGCGAGTGCGCGCCGGGACTCCTCGACGATCGGAAGAGACGTCCGTGCTGTCAAGCGTTTCCTGGAGACGAGATGTGGCTCACGGGGTTTACGTAGCGCTCGTTCAGGGAGCTATGGTTCTCCTGGACTCGTGATCAGGAGGACTTCTGCAATGGTGCGCACGCGGTTCTGCGACGTCTTCGGAGTGGAGTACCCGATCGTGCAGGGTGGGATGCAGTGGGTGGGCCGCGCGGAGCTGACCTCGGCCGTCGCGAATGCGGGCGGGCTCGGGTTCCTCACCGCGCTCACCCAGCCGACTCCCGAGGATCTGGCGAAGGAGATCGCGCGCTGCCGGGAGATGACCGACAAGCCGTTCGGCGTCAACTTGACCATTCTGCCTTCGATCAACCCGCCGCCGTACGCCGAGTACCGCGACGTGATCGTGGAGTCCGGGGTGCCGGTGGTGGAGACCGCGGGCTTCAACCCGGCCGAGCACCTGCCGGCCTTCCGCGCGGGCGGGGTCAAGGTGCTGCACAAGTGCACCAGCGTCCGCCACGCGGTGAAGGCCCAGGAGCTGGGCGTGGACGGCATCTCGATCGACGGGTTCGAGTGCGCCGGGCACCCGGGTGAGGACGACATCCCCGGCCTGGTGCTGATCCCGGCCGCCGCGGAGAAGATCACCATCCCGATGATCGCCTCGGGCGGGTTCGGTGACGCGCGTGGTCTGGTGGCGGCGCTGGCGCTGGGCGCGGACGGCATCAACATGGGCACCCGCTTCCTCGCCACCGCCGAAGCCCCGGTGCACGACAACGTCAAGCAGCGACTGGTCGCCGCCACCGAGCGGGACACCGAGCTGATCTTCCGCCCGCTGCGCAACACCGCCCGCGTGGCGAGCAACTCCGTCTCCCGCGAGGTGGTCGGCATCCTGGACCGGGGCGGGAAGTTCGAAGACGTGCGCGACCTGGTCGCCGGCGCCCGCGGCCGCAAGGTCTTCGAAGACGGCGACCTCGAACTGGGTATCTGGTCGGCGGGCATGGTGCAGGGCATCATCAACGACGTGCCCACCGTCGCCGAGCTGATCCAGCGCATCGTCACCGAGGCGCGCGAGCTCATCGCCGGCCGGCTGGCCGGCGTGCTGAACTGAAAGGGGTGTTGTGACATGGAGGTCGGCAACGCGGTCGCGCTGGTGACCGGTGGCGCGTCGGGGCTCGGGCTGGCGACGGTCAGGGAGCTGCACGGCAAGGGCGCGAAGGTCGTCATCGTGGATCTGCCCTCGTCGCAGGGTGAGGCGGTGGCCAAGGAGTTGGGCGACGGGGTGGTGTTCGCCGCGGCCGACGTGACCGACGAGGCTCAGGTGTCCGCGGCGCTGGACGCGGCGGAGGCGCTGGGCACGCTGCGGATCGCGGTGAACTGCGCGGGCATCGGCAACGCGCACAAGACGGTGGGCAAGCAGGGGCCCTTCCCGCTGGACGGGTTCGTCAAGGTCATCAACGTCAACCTGGTGGGCACGTTCAACGTGATCCGGCTGGCCGCGGAACGGATCGCCAAGGCCGAGCCGGTGGGTGAGGAGCGCGGTGTCATCGTCAACACCGCGTCCGTGGCCGCCTTTGACGGGCAGATCGGGCAGGCGGCGTATTCGGCGTCCAAGGGCGGCATTGTCGGGATGACGTTGCCGATCGCGCGGGATCTGGCGAGCCTGCAGATCCGGGTGGTGACGATCGCGCCCGGCCTGTTCCACACGCCGCTGTTCGCGACCCTGCCGGAGGAGGCGATCGCGTCGCTGGGCGCGCAGGTCCCGCACCCGTCGCGGCTGGGCGATCCGACCGAGTTCGCGGCGCTGGCCCGGCACATCGTGGAGAACCCGATGCTCAACGGCGAGACCATCCGGCTCGACGGCGCCATCCGCATGGCCCCGCGCTGACCGTGCGCGCGCTTCAGCTCACGGAACTCACCGGGCCGGAGGGCTTGCGGCTGGTGGATTTGCCGGAGCCGCAAGCCGGTGGCGTGGTGGTGGATCTCGTCGCGGCCGGTGTGTCGTTCCCCGACCTGCTGCAGACGCAGGGGCTCTACCAGGTGAGACGGCCACTGCCGTTCGTGCCCGGGGCGGAGGGCGCGGGCGTCGTCCGCGCCGCCCCGCCAGGCAGCGGTCTGCGGGCGGGCCAGCGGGTCGCGGTGCTGTCGTTCGAAGGCACCTGGCAGCAGGTCGCGGCCGTCGACCCGGCGCGGGTGCTGCCGTTGCCGGACACCGTGTCGCCGGCGGCCGCCGCCGGGCTGCCGGTGAACTACCTGACCGGGCACTTCGCGCTGCGGCGCCGCGCGAAGGCCGAGGCGGGCGAGACGGTCCTGGTGCACGGCGCTGCGGGCGGTGTCGGCATCGCCGCGCTGCACCTGTGCCGGGCATGGGACCTGCGGAGCGTCGCGGTCGTGAGCGACGCGCGGAAGGCCGAGGTGGCCGCCGCGGCCGGTGCCGACCACGTCGTGCTCGTGGACGGCTGGCTGGACGAGGTGCGCCGGTGGACCGGCGGGCGCGGGGTCGACATCGTGCTCGACCCGGTGGGCGGTGACCGGTTCACCGACAGCCTGCGCAGCCTCGCGCCCGAGGGGCGCCTCGTGGTGCTCGGCTTCAGAGGCGGTTCGATCCCGACGGTCAAGGTGAACCGCCTGCTGCTGAACAACACCTCCGTGCTGGGTGCGGGCTGGGGCGAGATGCTCCGCCAGGAGCCCGCCTCCCTGCGGCGGCAGTGGGACGAGCTGTACCCGCTGCTCGAGCACGGCACGCTCACCGCTGCCGAGCCGACCGTGTACCCGATGGCAGAGGCCGCAGACGCGCTCGGCGCGCTGGCGGACCGGACGGCCACCGGCAAACTCGTGCTCGACCTGCGCTGAGGCGGTTCCGGCGTCGTTCGGCGGGCGGCCGTGCTGCCGGTTGCGCCGCCCTGCCGCAGCTCAGCGCTGGACGGCGCCCCGGAGGAACGAGCGGATCGACTCGGCGAACAGCTTTTCGCCGGTCCGCCACTCGTTGGCCTTCACCGCGCTCGCCAGGGCGGGCTCCTCCTCGGCGTCCACGTGCGGAGAGATCCGGTTCCGGATGTCGGCCGGCTTGACGGCCTGGGTGAGCGCCGCGCCCAGGGTCAGGTTCTCCAGCCCGTCCAGGATCAGCACGTGCACCTCCGCCGGCACACCGGCGTCTCGCATGAGTTGCGTCGCGTCGTCGTAGCGTGCGCTCAGCAGCTCGTGGCGCCGGTGGTCAGGTCGATTGCGCGGCCGGCATCGATCTCGGTGGGATCTCAGGGATGAGCGGGTGGCCGCAGTCGAGAACGTCCCCCACAGCGGCGGTGAAGGAGGTGGTCACGGCGGTATCGGTCCCTGTGCGTACCGGGCCATGCTCGAACCGCGTTCCCACCGTCCCGCCCTGACCGCGAAGGCGGCTGCCGGCGCGCTGCACGGCGAGGTCCGGGCCGGGCGTCTCGACACCGACGCCGCCCACGCTGTGCTGACCGCGGCGGGCGTGGAAGGGCGTCAGGCCCCCCGGCCCGGGCCCGCGGGCCTGACGCCGCGCGAGGTGCACCGGCGACGTGGCCGCGCGCCTGGGGATCTCCCGCAAGTCGGCGGGCACCCACATCGAGCGGATCCACGCCAAGACCGGCACGTCCTCCCGGGCCACGGCGACCCTGTTCGCGTTGCGCAACGGGCTGCTCGGCACGCTCGATCTGTCGGGAGAACACCCGACGACACGGCCTTTTCCCGCGCCTACGGTCCCCTCATCCGATTCTGACGAGGGGCCACGCCCAGCAAATCGGTCATCAGCCTGAGCGCCGGACTGGAAGATCCGGAGAAGGTCACCGTCGCGTTCCTGGGCAGGCGATCGGCGACGAGCCGGCCACCACGTTCAGCTACTGAGCCGCGCACGTTTCAGCGGTAGCAGTACGAGTCCGAGGACGCGTCGCCGCCTTGGAGGCGCACCTGGTGCGCCCGCAGCCCCCGGAAGTCGTCGCCGTGCGGGAAGACCCGGGTGTCGATCGTCAGGCCGCCCCCGGCGTCCGGGTCGGTGTCGAACTTCGCGAGCCACGCCCCGACTCCGTCGGGGTAGAACTGGTCGTCCCAGGAGCCGTACAGCGAGTTCGTGACGTAGATCCGCGACCCGTCCCGGCTCACCTCCACCATCTGCGGTCCACCGGACAGGGGCTCACCAGGAGCCGCGGGGTGCGGGACCCGTCCGGTGATCCCGCCGAGGCGTACGGACCCGGTCTCGCGCGGGTGGGCCGGATCTGTCACGTCGAACTGCTTCAGCTCACCGGTTCCCCAGCAGGACACGTACAGGAACCGGTCGTCCACGGACAGGTCGATGTCGCTGATGAGAGGCGGCACCGCCCCGAACGGTTGCAGCGCGGGCGGAAGGGTCGCGGGATCGGCCGGTTCGGCGGGAACTGTGATCACCTTGTCGGCCTGCCAGGTGCCGCCGTCGCGGTGCCAGCGCCACACCGAGGCCGACAGATCCTCCGTGCTCACCACGACTCCGACGAACCCCCAGGTCGCCTCGGGGTCGTGCGACGGCCGCAGCTCCAGCACCATCTGGTACTGCCCGCCGAGCTCGACGCGCTGCAGGTGGCGGCCTTGATCGAGGTCCCAGAAGTGCAGCGCGTGGCCGTACTCGCCGCCGAGCAGCAGTTCCGGGTTGAGCCCGTCCTCGATCATCGACGGGGTGCCCCACTCGCTCGTGACCAGCGTGTTCTGGTTCAGGTGCCACCACGCGTCGTAGGCCAGGTACTGGGGTCCGCGCTCGGTCTCCCACGCGCGCACGACGTCGAACGTGTCATGGTCGAGCAGCGCTATCCCGCCGGGGCCGTCCTCCCCGGCCCCGCCCAGGCAGGACAGGTACACCCCGTCCGGCCCGCAGTGCAGGGTGTGTGGCCGGGAGTAGCCGGCCTTCGCCGCGAGCTCGTCGGCCGCCACGGTGCGCACCAGCCTCGGATGCCGCGGGTCAGGTTGGGTGTCGTAGACATGCACGTTGGACGAACGCAGCCCGGGCAGCAGCAGGTAGCGCCGGGAAAGTCCGCCGGTGTCGTGTCCGGCGTGCGCGTACGCGCTGCTGCAGGCGTTCCACCCGAAGTGATGCAGCTCGTCGCCCCGTGTGGGCAGGTCGGCCCAGCCCACGATCGTGCCGTAGGCAGGTGATCCGGGGTCGGTGTCGAGCACGGTGAGTGCGTCCGGCCGCTGGGCACTGCGGTCGAACGCGACGATGTAGGCCAGGCGTTCGGCGGGTGCGGCGATCGCATCCGCGGGGCTGCGGTAAAAGGTGGGGTCCAGAGTCATCGGTTCCTCCACGGCCGGCGGTTGCGGAAGACCCTCCACGCTGCCACCGCGCCCGCTCGCGCAGAAGAGGCTTTCGCACCTGGTGATGAGTTTTCCGGCCCGCGGCCGTCACACCTGCAACGGGAGACCACGAGGCGGAAGGATGACGTCATGGGTGCGGACACGCGGACGGAGCTGGGCGTGACCGGGATGGGCGAGGTCGACGACGCGGCGTTCTCGGGGCTGGCGGAGCGGCACCGCCGGGAGCTGCACGTGCACTGCTACCGGATGCTCGGCTCGTTCGAGGCCGCCGAGGACACCGTGCAGGAGACGTTCCTCCGCGCGTGGCGGCGGCGGGAGACCTTCGAGGGGCGGTCGACGTTCCGGGCCTGGCTGTACCGGATCGCCACCAACGCCTGCCTGGACCTGCTCGCCAAGTGCCGCCCGGAGCCCGCGGCAGGCGGCGAGGTGCCGTGGCTGCAGCCCTACCCGGACCGGCTGCTTGACGAGCTGCCCGCCGGCGGCGCGGACGAGCCGGAGACCGTCGCCGTCGCGCGGGAGACGATCGAGCTGGCGTATCTGATCGCGGTCCAGCACCTCGCGCCGCGGCCGCGGGCCGTGCTGATCCTGCGGGACGTGCTCGGCTGGTCGGCCAAGAATGTCGCGGAGCTGCTCGGGGACTCCGTCAACTCGGTGAACAGCGCGCTGCAGCGGGCCCGCGCCGGCATGCGGGAGCACCTGCCCGCCGATCGGCAGGACTGGACCGGCGGCGACCAGGACGCCGGGACGCGCGAGCTGGTGCGCCGCTACACCGAGGCCAGCGTGGCCACCGACATCGACAAGCTCGCCGCGCTGCTGCGCGACGACGTCCGGTCCTCGATGCCCCCCACTCCGGGCGTCTACGTCGGCCGCGACACGGTGGTGAACAGCTGGGTCGAGGACGGCTTCGCGGACATGGAGCACCTGCGTGCCGTCGGCACGTCGGTGAACCGGCAGCCCGCCGTCGCCTTCTACCACTGGCGGGAGAAGGAGGGCGCGTACCTGCCGCTGACGATCGACGTCCTGCGTATCAGCGCCGGAGCGATCACGGAGATCATCACCTTCCACGACGACCAGTTCCCGCGGCTGGGACTGCCGGAGCGGCTACCGGGGGACGGCACGGAGTAGCGCGACCGGCAGCGCACAACCGGACAGCCGAGAAACCCCTTGCCGCGCGGTCGATCGTGCTGTCGGACCGGCGGTGCGCTGCTGGACCGCTGGGACCGCCGGCGGACGAGGGGGTCGTGGACGCGGCGCGTGCGGTGCTGCTCGCGCTCGGGCGGGCGGTTCCGCTACGGCTTCGGCCTGCTGCGCACCGCGGAGGCCACCGGCGGCCTGCTCGGCGCGGGCATCGCCTCCCGGCTAGGCCGGAGGCTCGGCACCGGCACCGCACTGACCGGCACGGCCGCGGTCGAAGGACTGGCCATCCTGGGCCTCGCCTCCGCCTCGAACCCGTACGTGGCCGGGTTGGCGCTCGCCGTCTGCGGGGCCGGAATGGACGCCATGATCGTGCTCCTCTATGCCGCCGCCCCCGCCGAAGGCCCGGACCACCCGGCGTCCGCGGACCACGCACCCGGCTTGGTGTGCAGGAGCCGGGCGGCATGGGTATGACGATTCGCGAGTTGCTCACGTTCTGGCTGACCGACGCCGAAATCGGGGGTAGCTCTGCCGGAATTTGGGCCTACCCTGGGCTGTGCCGGTCCGGTACCGGCCCTGACACGAGTGGTGAAGCGGAGGACGCACGACGCGGTGCGCGGCCGGGACGAGCCGTGGGACGGCGCGCACGCCGCCGGGCGTTGGGAGGGACCAAGGGCGGTTCTCCACGATGAGGGATGCGCATCGGCACGAGCCCGTGGCTGGGAACCCGGGCGGCGGCACCGTGCTCGCGGCGTGGGAACGGTTCGTGCGGGGTGAGGATCAGGTTCCCGGTGTCCGGCCCGTGGTGGCGATCTCCTGGTATCGCTGCCGGGACCAGTACCGGGTCGACCCCCACCTCAGGGAGGTCCCGGTGGCTGTCGCGAAGCCCGACCCCGCGCCCGAGCATGATGTGGTGTTCGCGGAGCTGGGTTTTCGCGCCGCCTCCGTGGCACATGAAGTGGGCAACCTCGGTGGCGTCGTCACCGTCACCGACGCGACCGGCCGGATCCTCGCGGAGTGGGGCGACCAGGCCACGCTCGCCCGGGCCACCGACGCCAACCTGGCGCCCTGGTTCTGCTGGTCCGAGTGCGCGGCCGGCACCAACGGCATGGGCACGGCGCTCGAGGCGCACGGCCCGGTGCTGATCCGGGGTGCGGAGCACTGGTGCCAGGCGTTCCACGACTGGTTCTGCGAGGGCGTCGCGGTGCGGGACGTGGTGACCAGGGAACCGATCGCGGTGCTGAACATCTCCTGCTGGCGCAGCCAGCTGCCCGCCTCCGCGGGAAGCTGGCTGGCGAACGCGGTCACCAGGACCCAGCGCATGCTGACCAGGCGGGCCCGGGACAGCGGCGCGGAACTGGTCGCGGCGTTCAGCCAGGCCAGGGCCCGCTCGACCGCGGGCCTCGCGGCGCTGGACAACGCCGGCAAGGTGGTGATCGCCGACGAGACGGCAGGCGTGCTCATGGGCGTCCCGGCCGCCACTCCGGCGGTCGACCCCACGCTGCGGTGGCGGCCCGGGCTGCCGGAACTGATCGGGGCCGTGCGGTACGCCAGCAAGCAGGCGGCCCGCAATCCCGGCTGGGTCGGCTCGACGCAGATCTTCACCCGCCTCGCCGACGAGCCGACCTCGATCACCATCCGGCCTGTCTTCACCTCCGGTCACCTGATCGGGAACCTGGTCTCCTTCGGCGATGCCGACGGGGCGCCGGTGCCCCGGGCGGACGGCGCCGCGCAGCCTCGACCGCGGCCGCGCCGCGTGGTCGCGACGCGCGACAACCGGATGGTGCTGTTGCGGCTGCCGGAGGTGTCCTTCGCCGAGTCGGAAGGCAACGACGTGTGGCTGTCCACCGACCAGGGGCGGTTGCGTGCCGCGTCCGCGGGCCTGGACAAGTTCGACGGGGAGCTGGCCGACGCCGGTTTCCTCCGGGTGCACCGCCGGTACGTGGTCAACCTCAGCCGCGTCCGCGAGGTCGAGCGGGGCGTCAAGGGTGAGCTGTCCCTGGTCATGGACGACGGGGGGAACACGATGGTGCCGGTTTCCCGGCGGAACGTGCCGGCCGTCCGCCGCGCGCTGGACATCTGAGCTCCGTACCCGGAAAGGATTCCCATGGCTGAGAGCGCGGACGCCCCCGCCGCCCCCGCGACTGCCGGCGGCGGCCTCGGCCTCTCCGTCCCGTCCGAGCCGCGCACCAACCGGGCCACGGGCGCGCGCCTGCGCGACTGGTGGCCGGAGCGGCTCGACCTGACGGGCCTGCGGCGAAACCACTCCGTGGCCGAGGACTTCGACTACGCCGCGGAGTTCCGGACGCTCGACCTCGACGCCCTGGCGCGGGACGTCGACGCGGTGCTGACGACCTCGCAGGAGTGGTGGCCCGCCGATTTCGGCCATTACGGCCCGCTCGTGATCCGGATGGTGTGGCACGCCGCGGGGACGTACCGGATCGACGACGGGCGGGGCGGCCCGGCGGCCGGCTTGCAGCGCTTCGCGCCGGTGAACAGCTGGCCGGACAACCGGAACCTCGACAAGGCGCGCCGGCTGCTGTGGCCGGTGAAGCAGAAGTACGGCCGCAAGGTGTCCTGGGCCGACCTGATGATCTTCGCGGGCAACCGCGCCCTGGAGACGATGGGCTTCACGACCTTCGGCTTCGCCGGCGGCCGTGCGGACGTGTGGGCGCCCGACGAGGACGTCGACTGGGGTCCCGAGCCCGTCTGGCTCGGCGATGGACGCCACCGCGGGGTCCGGGAGCTGGAACGCCCCCTGGCGGCCGACCAGATGGGCCTCATCTACGTCAACCCGGAGGGTCCGAACACCGTCCCGGACCCGCTCACCTCGGCGCGGGACATCCGCGAGACGTTCCGGCGCATGGGGATGAACGACGAGGAGACCGTCGCGCTGATCGCGGGAGGGCACACGTTCGGCAAGACCCACGGGGCCGCCGACCCGGAACGCCACCTCGGCCCCGAACCCGAGGGCGCGCCGATCGAGGAGCAGGGCCTGGGGTGGAAGAGCAGCTACGGCACCGGAAAGGGCGCCGACACCATCACCAGCGGGCTCGAGGGCACGTGGACACCCACGCCGACGAGATGGGACAACAGCTTCTTCGAGACGCTGTTCGGCTACGAGTGGGACCTGGTGCTCAGCCCCGCCGGTCTGTGGCAGTGGATTCCGGGGGACGGCGGCGGGGCCGGCACCGTGCCGGATGCCCACGACCCGTCGAAACGGCACGCCCCGACGGTTCTGACGACGGACCTCGCGCTGCGGTTCGACCCGGTCTACGAGCGGATTTCGCGGCGCTTCCTCGACAACCCGGACCAGCTGGCGGACGCCTTCGCCCGGGTCTGGTTCAAGCTGACGCACCTGGACATGGGCCCGATCCAGCGCTACCTCGGCCCGCTGGTGCCGCGGGAGCGGCTGCTGTGGCAGGACCCGAT
This sequence comes from Amycolatopsis sp. 3B14, assembly GCF_050958625.1. Taxonomy (NCBI): domain Bacteria; kingdom Bacillati; phylum Actinomycetota; class Actinomycetes; order Pseudonocardiales; family Pseudonocardiaceae; genus Amycolatopsis; species Amycolatopsis sp. 3B14. The sequence continues at coordinate 101,751 of NZ_JBHZEN010000009.1, read as the reverse complement.
CCCCGTCGTGGACCACGAACTGGTCGACGCCGACGACGTCGCCGCCCTCAAGGCAACGATTCTCGGCTCCGGGCTGCCGGTGTCACGGCTGGTGTCCACCGCGTGGGCGTCGGCCTCGACGTTCCGCGTCAGCGACAAGCGTGGCGGGGCCAACGGGGCGCGCATCCGCCTCGAGCCGCAGCGCGGCTGGCAGGTCAACGACCCGGACACGCTCGCGCAGGTGCTGCGCACGTACGAGAAGATCCAGGAGTCCTTCGACAGCACCGAAACCGGAGGCAAGCGGATCTCGCTGGCCGATCTCATCGTGCTCGGCGGATGCGCCGCGGTCGAGCAGGCCGCCAGGGCCGCCGGCTTCGACGTCGAGGTCCCCTTCACCCCGGGGCGGATGGACGCCTCGCAGGAGTGGACCGACGTGGAATCCTTCGCGGCGCTCGAACCGGCCGCCGACGGGTTCCGCAACTACCGTGGGAAGGGCAGCCGGCGGCCGTCGGAGCACCTGCTCGTCGACCGGGCGAAGCTGCTGAACCTCACCGCGCTCGAAATGACCGCCCTGGTGGGGGGCCTTCGCGTGCTGGACGCGAACTCCGGGCAGTCCCCGCTGGGCGTGTTCACGTCGGCCCCGGGGACGCTGACGAACGACTTCTTCGTCAACCTGCTCGACCCGGGCATCGAGTGGACGGCGGCGGCCGGGTCCGTTCCGGGCGCGGAGACGTTCGTGGGCCGCGACTGCGCCACGGGCGGGGTCAGGTGGACCGGCAGCCGCGTCGACCTCGTGTTCGGCTCGAACGCCGAGTTGCGGGCTCTCGCCGAGATCTACGCGAGCGACGACGCCGGGGAGAGGTTCGTGCGCGACTTCGTGTCCGCGTGGGACAAGGTCATGAACCTCGACCGGTACGACCTCGCCTGAACCCGCCGGCGGCGGCGAATCGGGTACGAGCGGTAGCCGGTGGCGGACGAACGGCGTGGTGCGCCCGACTTCGCGCGTGCCCTTGTCGGTGCGATTCCCGCCGCGTAGGGTTTTTCCCGGTTGGTGATTCGCAATTCGTGAATAGTAATCGCCAGGTCGGGCTGCGTGCTTCTTGTGCTAATGATTTGCGATTCTGGATGAGGAGGTGAAGCCCGGTGACGACCACTCAGGAACGGGTCGACCTGCTGAACGAGCTCGGGTTGGACGCGCAGAACAAAGCGGCACTGGGTCAGGTGCTGGGGACCGGGAGCATCGGGAAGGCGACGGAGCGGGCGGACGGCCGGATGGAGGCGACGATCCGGATCCGGCCCGACGAGATCAGCTGGGACCCCTCCATTCTCGTCATGCCGCACGGCGGTGATATCGAACTCGAACTCGTCAACGACGACCTGAACACGCATTGCGCGCTGCTGCCGAGCAACGGCGACCGGAAATTCATCTGGCTGGTGAACCATTCGAAAGGAAAAGCGACACTCAACCTCGACGGCCCTGGCTACTACTGGTTCAGCTCGCCCACGGGCAACGACGAGGGCCGGGGACTGACCGGCGCCATCGTCGTGCTGGGAGACGTTCCGCCGGAGGCTCGCCTCGACCGTCCCGACCAGCCGCGGCCCTAGATTGGAGGAGACACGATGACGGTCGAGTACGTGGACGCGGGCGAGGCCATCGACCAGGGAAGGCTGAGCGGCAAGGTCGCCGGCGGAGAGGTCGCGCCGCCGGTGGTCCGCGACGTCGGGTACGAGCGCATCCTGAACGCCCGGTCCGAGCCCCAGAACTGGCTCACCTACTACGGCGCCTACAACGGCCAGCGGTACAGCCCGCTGGACCAGATCAACACCGAGAACGTCAAGCGGCTCGGTCCCGCGTGGGTGTTCCAGGCCGGTACGACCGGCCTCATCGCGGGCGCGTCGACCTACTCGTTCGAGGCCGCCCCGATCGTCGTCGACGGGGTCATGTTCCTCGCCGGCTGGGACGGCTGGGTCTGGGCGCTCGACGCGAAGACGGGTGTCGAGATCTGGCGGTACAAGCACGCGGTCCCGTTCGACGTGTCGCTGTGCTGCGGGAACGTCAACCGCGGGGTCGCCGTCGCGGCCGGGAAGGTGTTCTTCGTAACGGCGAACGCGCATGTGCTCGCGCTCGACGCCACCACAGGCAAACGGGTCTGGGACCAGACCTACGGTGACGTGCGGGCCGGCGAGAGCGCCACGGTCGCGCCGCTGGTCGTGAAGAACAAGGTCATCGTCGGCAGCTCCGGCGGGGAGTTCGGCGTGCGCGGCCACCTGGACGCGTTCGACCTCGAGACCGGCGAGCACCAGTGGCGCTGCTACACGGTTCCGAAGCCCGGGGAGCCCGGCTCCGACACCTGGCCCGCGGACGGCGAGGCGTGGGCGCGTGGCGGCGCGAACTGCTGGATCACCAGCACCTTCGACCCGGAGACCAACCTGCTGTACGTGGGCACGGGCAACCCGGCGCCCGACTTCGACGGAGGCGTGCGCGAGGGCGACAACCTCTACACCGACAGCATCATCGCCGTCGACGTCGACTCCGGACAGATCCGCTGGCACCACCAGTGCACCCCGCACGACGTGTGGGACTACGACAGCATCGGTGAATGCATCCTGTTCGAGTCGGAGGGGCGCAAGCTGCTCGGTCACTTCGACAAGAACGGCTACTTCTTCGTCCTGGATCGCACCGACGGCGCGCTGGTCCAGGTCACTCCCTTCGTGGACCGGATCACGTGGGGGGCGATCACGCGGGACGGCAAGGTGACGGCCAAGGTGTACCCCGACGAGGAGGGGGTGCCGGTCCACTTCTACCCGGGGCCCGCCGGCGCCAAGGAATGGACCCATGCGGCCTACAGCCCCAGGACCGAGCTGTTCTACGTCCCGGTGCAGGACGTCGGTGCCACCGCGACCCGGCGGCGCCGGGAGTTCAAGGAGAGCATTCCCTATTGGGGCGCCGGTGTTCAGGTGGACATCGAGGACATGACGGGCAGCATCAGCGCGTTCGACGCCAACGGCGAGGAGAAGTGGCGCTGGCGCAACGAACTCCCGATGTGCGCCTCGGTGCTGGTGACCGGTGGCGATCTGGTGTTCGCCGGTGAACCCTCCGGGGAGTTCAACGCCCTCGACGCCCGCACGGGGGAGCTGCTGTGGCAGTTCCAGTGCGGGAGCGGTCACCACAGCAACCCGACGACCTACATGGTCGATGGCAGGCAGTACGTCGCCGTGCCGGTCGGATGGGGCGCCTGGTCGGAGGGATTCCTCCCCGGCATGCTCGGCGCCGGTCACGGAAGCGCGCTGATCGTGTTCGCTCTCCCGGAGACGTCGTAGCGCCGTGGGACAGCTGCCGGAGTGTGGCGGAGAGGAGGTGGATCCATGGAGTCCGAGCTCGTTGTGTGGGAGACGCCCGAGTTCGAGGAGATCGGAGTCGCGCCCGAAGTGACCATGTACGTCGCGCAGATGGAGGACTGACGGGACGCGGAGTGGCGCTGGACCGCGGGTCCGGCGCCCTCCGGCGGCCCGGCCGGCGAGGAGACGGAGGGCGTGGTGTTGCTGCGGGTGCTGGGCTCGGCTGCGGGGGGCGGCTCCCCGCAGTGGAACTGCGGGTGCCCGGTGTGCACCGCGGTGCGCTCCGGGGCCGGCCCCGCGCGGACCCAGTCGTCGGTCGCGGTCAGCGCCGACCACCGGCGCTGGTTCCTGATCAACGCCTCACCCGATGTGCGAACACAGATCGAGGCGTTCCCCGCACTGCACCCGCGCGAGGACCGGACGACGCCGCTCGAGGCGGTGTTGCTCACCGATGCCGAGCTGGACCACACGCTCGGCCTGCTGATGTTGCGCGAAGCCCGCGCGGGCCTTTCGTTGTACGCCACGCCCGCGGTGCACAAGACATTGCGGGACGGCTCGGGGCTGTTGCCGGCACTCGAGCGCTACTGCCCGGTGCAGTGGCGGGCGGTGGTCCCCGGCGTGGGCATGTCCCTGGACGGCGGGCTGTCCTGCCGGGCGTTCGACGTGCCCACCACCAAGCGGAGCCGGTTCGGGCCGGGCGAGGACCACGGCCGCGTCGTGGGCTACCGCCTGACCGACGAGCGCAGCGGGGGCACGCTGGTGTACCTGCCGGGAGTGCAGGCGCTCACGCCGGAGCTCGCCGCGGAAATGCAGGGCTGCCAGTGCCTGCTGATCGACGGGACGTGCTGGCGTGACGACGAGCTGGTGCGGCTCGGGCTGGCCGGCAAGACGTCCCGGGAGATGGGGCACCTGCCGATCGACGGGCCCGACGGCAGCCTGGCGCTGCTCCCCGCACTCGGTGTGGAGCGGACGATCTTCGTGCACCTGAACAACACCAATCCGATCCTGCTGGAGGACTCGCCCGAGCGGCGCGTCGTGGAGGGCAGCGGCATGGAAGTGGCCCGGGACGGCCTCGAGGTGGAGGTGTAGGCCGTGACGGCGACGAGCGGGACGACGAGAACCGATGCCGACGGCTTCGTCGAGGCGTTGCAGGCCCATTCGCGGCGCTACCACGACCGGCACCCGTTCCACGTCCGGATGAACGCCGGCCGCCTGAGCCGCAGGCAGATCCAGGGCTGGGTGGCCAACCGCTTCTACTACCAGGAGAACATCCCGCGCAAGGACGCGGCGATCCTCGCCAACTGCCCCGACATCGAGGTCCGGCGGCGCTGGATCCGGCGGATCGTCAACCACGACGGCCGGCGCCCCGGGGAGGGCGGCGTCGAGGCGTGGCTGCGCCTCGCCGAGGCCGCCGGCCTGGCCCGCGAAGAGGTCCAGGACCACCGGCACCTGGTCCCCGGCGTGCGGTTCGCGGTCGACGCCTACGTGGATTTCGCCCGGGCCCGCCCGTGGGTGGAGGCGGTGGCCTCCTCGCTCACCGAGCTGTTCGCACCGGACCTGATGGCGGAGCGGCTGGCCGCGTTCGAGCGGTGGTACTCCTGGATCGAGCCGGCGGGCCTCGCCTATTTCCGGGCCCGTCTGGAGGAGGCCCCCCGCGACTGCGAGCACGCTCTCGAGGTGGTCACCGCGTACTGCCGGTCACCGGAATCCCGGACGCGTGCCGTCGATGCGTTGTCGTTCAAGTGCGATGTCCTGTGGAGCCTGATGGACGCCATCGACCAGGCCTATCCGGAGTGAGCGTCATGCACCCGTCGACCCGACCCGATCTGTCCACAGTAGACCGGCCGAGGCTGGCCCGCCACGTCCGGTTGTCCTTCTGCCGGACCAGGCAGCGTCCGATCCTGCTGCTCCCCGAGACGGTGGTGGTGCTCAACGGCAGCGGCGCGGACATCCTCGGGCTGTGCGACGGCAGGCACACGGTGGCCGAGATCGTCGCCGAGCTGGGCGCACGCTACCGGAGCGTCCCCGGCGACGAGGTGCGGCGGTTCCTGACGCGGCTCGTCGCCCGGCGCTGGGTGGAGGCCGGCGATGGATAGTCCCTTCGGGTTGCTCGCCGAGCTGACCTACCGCTGCCCGCTGGCTTGCCCGTACTGCTCCAACCCGGTGAACCTGGCCGGCTACTCCGGCGAGCTGACCACCGACGAGTGGCGGCGGGTGCTGGCCGAGGCCAGGGATCTGGGTGTTCTGCAGTGCCATCTGTCGGGCGGGGAACCGTTGCTGCGACGCGATCTGGTGGACCTCGTGGCGCACGCCCACGGCCTCGGCCTCTACACCAATCTGGTGACCAGCGCCTTCGGGCTCTCGCGGCCGAGGGCCGAGCAGCTGCGGGCCGCCGGTCTGGACCACGTGCAGATCAGTGTCCAGGCCGACGAGCCGGCCGTGTCCGACCGGATCGCCGGAACCCCGTCCTTCCGGCGGAAGATCGAGGCGATGGGCGTGGTGAAGGAGCTGGGCTGGCCGCTGACCGTGAACGTGGTGCTGCACCGGCACAACATCGACCGCGTCGCCGGAGTGCTCGGCCTGGCCGAGGAGGTGGGCGCCGACCGGGTGGAGCTGGCCAACACCCAGTACTACGGCTGGGCCTGGCGGAACCGGGACGCGCTGCTGCCGAGCCGGGCCCAGCTCGCGGCGGCGGAGGTCGTCGTGCGGGCGGCCCGCGAGCGGTTGCGCGACAGGATGGACGTCATCTACGTCCTGCCCGACTACTACAGCCGCTACCCGAAGCCCTGCATGGGTGGCTGGGCGTCCCGGCAGCTGACCGTGACCCCGAACGGCGACGTTCTGCCCTGCCCGGCCGCGCAGTCCCTGCCGTTGCCGCGGGCCAGTGTGCGGGAGGAGTCGCTGGAGCGGATCTGGGCCGGGTCGCCGGTGATGTCCGCGTTCCGCGGGACGGACTGGATGCCGGAGCCGTGCCGGAGCTGCGCCCGGCGGGAGCTGGATTTCGGTGGCTGCCGCTGCCAGGCCTTCCTGCTCACCGGAGACGCCGCCCGCACCGACCCGGTGTGCCACCTCTCGCCCGACCATCACCTGGTCGCCCGGGCGGTGGAGGCCGCCAACGCCGCCTCGCCCGGCGGCGATCGGTCGCTGATCCCGCGCCCGCACCGGGTTCGCCGGGTTGAGCGTTAGCCGCCGAACAGCACCGGCAGCGTCGCGGCGGCGACGATCAGGGCGAGCCCGCTCAGCAGGTCCGAGCGGATGCGGATGAGGCGCGCCGCGGCCCGCCCGAGCTGGAGCCCGACCAGCGACAGCACCGCCGTCATGACGCCGAACACCGCGGCCGAGAACCACGGTGAGAGACCGAGGATCCCCAGGCTCCCCCCGGCGAACAGGTTGTCCAGGCTCAGCGTCAGCGGGATGCCGAACAGCGCCCACGGATGGTCCAGTTCGTCCGGCTCGGGATGGCGCAGGGCGGAGACGAGGAGGTAGAGACCGTACCCGCCGAGGGCGGCGGCGCCCACTACGTTGGCAACGACCCCGAACGCGTCCCCGATCCGCTGCCCGATCAACAGCCCCAGCAGGGGCATGACCGTGTCCCAGAGCCCGAAGACCAGCGCCACCTGCACCGCGCGCTTCAGACCGAACGGGACGGTGCCGAGCGCGATCGAAACCCGGAAATTGTCGAGACTGAGCACAAAACCGAGGACGAGCACTTCCCAGATCACGGCGGCACCACCACCCGATGACGACGATCACCGATGGAGCAGACGCTGTCGCGGCGAGCATCCGCCATAGTGGGAGATGATATCGCAGCCTGGGTGCGAACTACACCTGTCGAGCTGATTTCCGGCGTTTTCCCGGCACTGGACACCCGGTATGATCCGAAGGTGTCCGGCAGTGTCCGACTTGGACATTCGCCGTGGACGTAGTGCTGTTTGCGGACGCTTGCCCCGAACCATGCTCGGCGTTTTCTCTCGATTTCGTATCCCGCGGCGGTTCCGCGATTCCGTGTCGCACCTGCGGGCGTCGAACCGCTTTTCCCGCCCGTTCTCTTGTGCAGGGCGGCTCGGAATTCTGGACGGGGTTCAGCCCGGCGAGCGGCACCCTCTCGCCCCGGCCTGACCACTGCCGATCCCGCCCGCGGCCCAGAAGCCCGTCATGCGCCCGGGCGGCGCGGTGTACACGCCGCCGGGGGAGCACTAGCACGGTGCCGCGCCGGAGCATTTCACGACGCACATCGCGATGTGGGAGGGATCGGCCGAGGACCCCGAAACCGAGTGGGGCGAACACGTCAGCGACGCCAGCCGTAGCCGGGCGGGGCATCACGCCAGGACGAGTCAGTACGGACGCGCCGGCGAACCCCCGTCGAGGAGTTGCCGTTCGGTCCATCCGGTGGGCGGCCTGGCTTCTGGCCGACGGCCAACAGCGGCTCCAGGTCTCCGGTGTTCACGATCGGCTTGGACGTTGATCGATCCACCGGAGACCTCACCAATTTGATCAACGACAGGCCGAAACCCCGGAGCCGCAACACCACCGGTCAACCCGTTGAAACACGCCCTGGTGGCAAGCCGTCGCAGAAGGTCAGCCCATCGCGCAGGGTGAACGTCCAGATTTCGGCGTCCGGCGAGGCCGTCCACCGGGTGGCGAGGTCCGGCACGTACTGGTCGTTCTGGACCCGGACGAGGCGGCCGGCCAGGAGCTGCCTCACCGAACGGATACCGCGCCTCGGGCGCGCCCGCCTGGGACCGCGGCCGGGCCGGCTTGAGTGGTGTTCCGACCACGCACACCCTCGAGCCCAGCAGGCTCGACCGGAGCCCCTCGCTGGTCACGCCGCGGTACGTCCTCCGCGACGCCGCCCAGCGTAGCTCCGGCTTGGCCCACGACTTCTCCCTGGCACGGACCTGGTGCTCCGCTCAACGGCTGCTACGCGCTGTTCCCCGCATAGATCGTCCTGGGCATCAGCGTTATGGGGCGCGAGCGCGTGCGGCGCGGCATGAGTGGTGCCGGCCTCGTCGATTTCAAGATCAACAGGGGCGTGGAGGAGCGAGTCAGGAGTGGATCACGCTTCTGGCGGCGAATGGGGTCGCCTAATCGCTCCTCCTCGGTTGCTCCATCGCCAACTGACGTGAACGAGCCTCGACCCGCGCGAAACCCGGTTCGGGTGCCGTTGCGCACAGCTGACACGCGCGCTGGACGGCTGGGTGTGCTTCGCGGTTGTCCAGCAGGCGAGCCTCGACTTCGGCGGCGACATGGGAGTAGATATCGCTGATCTCGTCGGGAATCCGGTGCCCCAGTCGCCGCGACTGCGCGACCTCGGGGATGCCGTCGGCGATCTCCAGGTCTGTGGCTGTGCCGGAGGTCGGGGAAGCGCAGCCCGGGCAGGATTGGCTGCACTCGCACCTCGGGCCGCACCCGCTGGAGATTCCCGTCCGCGGCGGGCCGCATCGCCCCTGCGCGAGAAGTTCGACCGCCGCAACAGCTGGTGCTCGGCATGCGGATGGTCATGACTGTCGAGGTAGTCCCGCAGTAGCGGAATGAGGAACGGCGGCAGCGAGATGGTGCGGGCGGAACACGCCGTCTTGGGCGGCCCGAGTTCCAGCTGTCCGTTGATTTAGTGCAGCGCACCGATTTGCGGGTCGACGACGATCTCACCGTCGTCGAGGTGGGCGTTGGGGCGTTGCAGTCCGCCGCCGCCCTCACCGCCGGGGCTGACTGGGGTTGACCGGGATGAGCCGCTCGTCCGGGGCGTCGGCCAGCATCATGGTCATCAACTTGACGATCGTGGACACCGTCGAGGTCGCATACCCCTGCCCCGCAGCTTCTTGCCCCGTGGTGTCGCTCGGGCGAGGGTAGTACAGGGCCTGCCCGGGTGCCTCGGCGCAGCTCCTCTGAGTTGCGATGTGGCGAACTCATCTTGCCTGCCATTCCGTCGCGAGGCCTACTCGAAGTTCGGCGTCAAGTAGGACGACTTGGAGGTCATCCAGGACGTAGAGTCCATGTGGAAGCCCGCCGGTGGGGGAAGCGGCTTCGCTGGCCAAAGACGTCTTGCGCGCAATGACCCCGTCCTCTCGGAACCGGGTGCTTCTGAGTCATCTATCCGACGTTCAGGGATAGCTAAGAATGCGCGGAGGACGCGAATAGTATGGGAGTTGGAATCATTGGAACCGGCTCGTATTTGCCGGGTATCGTCCTGAGTAACGACGAGTTGGGAGACCGACTCGGTGTCCAACCCGACTGGATAATGCAAAAGACGGCAATCCGGGAGCGCCGGGTCGCCGCTGCTGACGAGGCGACCTCCGATCTGGCGACCGTCGCCGCCCAGAGGGCACTGGAGTCCGCTGAGGTTCCTGCGGGAGAAGTCGACATCATTGTGCTGGCCACATCGACGCCTGATCAGCCGATGCCCGCCACGGCATGCCTCGTTCAGGCGAAACTGTCGGCCCACCGGGCGGCCGCGTTCGACGTGGACGCGGTGTGCACGGGTTTCATCTATGGCCTCGTCGTGGCTCGAGGAATGCTGCTGGCGGATCCGAGGGCCCGGACCGCGCTTGTGATCGGCGCTGACACCTATTCCCGCATCCTGAACTACGAAGATCGCCGAACGGCGGTCCTGTTCGGCGACGGAGCGGGTGCCGTTGTGCTGTCGAAGACGGAGGGCGCGACCGGGATATCGGTTGCGACACTTGGATCAGACGGCCGCCACGCTGATTACGTGCAAATTCCGGCAGGGGGAAGTCGGCGGCCCCCCAGCCCTTCGTCGATCGCCGCAGGCGAGCATTACTTCGCGATGAGAGGTGGCGATGTGCGACGGCTGGCGAACGAAGTCTTTCCGAATGTGGTGAAAGAGCTTGTCGCAGCCGATGGCACGGATCTGCAGAACCTGGATCTCATCGTTCCTCACCAAGCCAACGGAGTGATGCTCGCTGAGTGGGAACGGGAACTAGGAGTGGTTGCGGGCGTTATGCATCGCACTGTCGAACGGTATGGAAACACCGGAGCCGCATCCGTCCCGGTGACACTCGACGACGCTGTGTGCTCTGATCTCCTGCACGACGGCTCCAGGGTGCTGCTGGTCGCGTTCGGCGGTGGCATGACCTGGGGCGGGGTGGCTTTGACGTGGGGAAACGGGAAAACTCAAGGAGGTTCGGTGTGACAATGTCGGTAATGCCGAGGACCGTCAACATGTGGCCGCGACCTTTCGCGCTCAAGAACCTTGCCGCGATTCTGCGGCACCGGAGGCAGGGCGCCACTGTGAGTATGAACCAGGTTATCGTGGAATCGAGTGTCGTCGAGCGGAACGCACTGATCCTCGATCATGCCCTGGTCCGTGGCTGCTCGATCGGAGCATACTCGCTGATCGGCAGGTTCACATCGTTGTACAAGGTGGATGTCGGCCCGTTCGCCGGAATCGCCGAGAAGACCACTGTCGGTGTGTTGCCGCACTGGCCCGAGCTCCCCACCACTCACGTCTTTCCTGTGAACCACGAGTTCGGTTTCTGCGACGCGCCCTGGCCAGACGTTCCGGCCACCTCGATCGGAGCGGATGTGTGGATCGGTGCGGGCGCGACCGTGCGGGCGGGAGTACGCATCGGTCATGGTGCGATTGTCGCGGCCGGAGCCGTCGTCACCCGCGACGTGGACGACTACGAGGTCGTCGCGGGGGTGCCGGCCCGGCGAATCCGCATGCGGTTCCCAGAGGAGGTCGTTGCGCTGCTTCTGGAGCTCCGGTGGTGGGAATGGCCACCCACTACGCTCAAGGAACACATCGATCTGTTTCAGCAGCCCGCTTCGGTCGAAACGATGCGAGAACTCAAGCGCCGTACCGCCGCGGTTCCCCCTGCCCGGATGCTTCGGAGCGCCTGAGGAGGGTTGAGCAATGGACATCCCTGGTTGTGTCGCGCTCGTGACGGGTGGCAGCTCAGGCCTCGGGCTCGCGACAGTCCGGAAGCTGCATCGGGAGGGCGCGCACGTTGTCATCGTCGGACGGCCCTCGTCTCGCGGCAAGGCGGTCGCCGACCAGCTTGGAGACCGAGCGTCGTTCGCCGCTGCCGACATCACTGACGAAGACCAAGTAGCCGCCGCCGTGGACGTCGCCGCGGATGTCGGTCCTCTGCGCATCGTAGTCAATTGCGCCGGAGTTGGAAGTGCAGCTCGTGTGGTCGGTAAACGAGGCCCCTTCCCGCTCGAGGAGTTCGCCAAGGTGGTGGAGGTGAACCTCATCGGCACATTCAACGTGCTCCGCCTGAGCGCAGAGCAGATGGTGCAAGAGGACCTGGTGGGCGAGGAGCGCGGGGCTATCGTCAACACCGCGTCGATCGCCGCTTTCGACGGTCAGGTCGGGCAGGCGGCTTACGGTGCCTCGAAGGGCGGACTGGTGGCTATGACACTGCCGGTCGCCCGGGAGTTGTCACGTCACCGGATCCGGGTGAACACCATCGCGCCAGGCCTGTTCGACACTCCGTTTCTGGACGGGCTTCCTCCAGCGGTGCGATCCGCGCTCCCGGCGAACGTGCCACACCCGTCGCGTTTAGGCCGTCCGGAGGAGTTCGCGGAGCTCGTGACACACCTCATTCGCAACTCGATGCTCAACGGGGAGACGGTACGGCTGGACGGTGCGTTGCGAATGCCGGATCGATGAGAGCGGCCGCATCGGCGGGGACGGCCGCCGGTGGCGCACCGCGCCACCGGTTGGTCGTCGGCGCGGTCGTGATCGTGTTCATGATGGCCCAGCTGGATGGCAGTGTCGTGGCGGTGGCGAACCCGGTCATCGCAGCCGACCTGGGAGTCGGTGCGAGCGCACTCTCATGGACATTTTCCAGTTACCTGCTGGTGATGGCAATGATCATCGTCCCCGCGGGTGATCTGGTCGACCGAGTGGGCCCACGACGGGCTTTCCAGATCGGCGTGGCGATGTTCACTCTGGCCTCGATCGCGTGCGGATGCGCTGCTTCGTGGGTGCTGCTGGTCTGCGCTCGGGCGGTGCAGGGCGCTGGTGGTGCGCTCCTGCTCGCGAGCAGCGTTGGCGTACTGCGGCTGTGTTTCTCCCCGGGGCGCTTCGAGCGAATTTTCGGCATGGTTGCTGGACTTGCTGCCGTCGCGTTCGCCTCCGGTCCACTGGTTGGCGCGGCTCTCGTGTCCTGGCCAGGGTGGCGGTCGGTCTTCTGGATCAATGTGCCGCTTGGAATCGCTGCTTCCGGGCTTGCTGCCGTCGCTATCCCGAGGGCTTCCGCCCGTGTACGGCGTCGGCTCGATCTGGTGGGCCTGGCGCTGCTCGGTCTTGGCACCGGCGCTTTGGTGTGGGGTGTGACCGCTGCGGGCGGAAGTTCGTGGGCCGTCCCAGAAGTGCTCTGGCCGATCGTGTGTGGCATTGCCCTGGTCGTACTCTTCGTAGTTTACGAGCGGCGACACGCGGTGCGGCCACTCGTGCCCTCAGAGGCGTGGCGGACACCGGACGTTGTCGTCGCCGCTGCCGTCCTGGTTTGTTACGCGTTCATCCTGTTCGGACTGGTCTTCGCGATCACCCTGCAGAGCCAGGTTGATGGGGCAAGTCCGCTCACGCTCAGCATGGTTCTCCTGCCATTGTGCGCCTCGATCATGGTGGCCGGTCCAACCGCCGGATGGGCGACACAGCGATGGGGACCGCGACCGGTGATTCTCATGGGATTCACCTTCGCTGCGGCGGGCAGCTGTGTCCTTGGCGTGGTACCGAACCTACGCTTGTCGCCGGTGAGCGCACTTATCCTGACGGTTGCCGGAGCGGGCCTTGCAGGCGTGCAGGTGGCGTCGAACACGCTGTTGGTGATGGGCTTCGACGAGCAGCGTTCCGGGTTCGCCGGCGCACTCGCGGGGCTGGTCACTCAGGTCGGTGGCGCGTGTGGGGTGGCGGTCGTCGGATCAGTGGCCGGAGCTTCCGGCCCGTCGACGTTGCGGGTGACGGTGGTGATCATGTGCGTCGTCCTCATCCTGGGGAGCACTGTCACCGGCCCCGTCCATGCACATCTGACGCGCAAGATGGTCATGTCGTCGCACGCTCCACGAGCGTAAGTTTCAGCGTGATCTCCTGAAGGCTGCGATCAGGATTGCCGAGCTGTGCGACAAGGGTCCGTGCGGCGACCTCTCCGGATTCCAGGAGTGGCTGACGAATCGTCGTCAGCCCAAGCGCTTCGGCCACGTCACCGTCGTCGAAACCGATGACCGCCAGATCTTCCGGGATCCGCAGATCGCGCTCTCGTGCCGCCTTGAGCACGCCGGCCGCGAGCAGGTCGTCCTGGGCGAACACTGCAGTAGGGCGAGGTTCTGAGCTGAGGAGTTCGACTGCAGCTTGTCGCGCTGCTTCCAGCTGGTGCGGGACCGTGACGATCCGTTGATCCTCGAGCGGATACCCAGCGATACGCAAGGTTTCCCGGTATGCGCTCAGTCGTGATTCTGGCGGCAGCACCACATCTGACGTCAGCTTCCGCTCGCCGATGAAGGCGAACCGCGTGTGCCCGCGCTCAAGCAGGAGGCCGGCGGCAAGCCGGCCGCCCTCCGCGTGATCGATTCCCACGCTGCTGAAACCGGTGCGGGCGGCCTCCACCAGAACTGTCGCCAGGTTCTGCCGGAGCAGCCTGCGAGCCGTGGCGTCGTCGATCGGCAACGACATCACCAACAAGCCATCGAGCTTGTTGGTCAACGGGATGCTGGCCAATGTCGGGAGGGCGGACGCGGCCGACTCCTGGTCGAAGACGACCACTTCCCACCCGTGATCGCGCAGTGCCAGCAGGACGCCCTCCAACCTCCGGGCAAACGTCGGATAGGAGGTGAAAGGCGCCATGACGCCGATACGTCGTACGCCACGACGCGCACGCGCGACCGCCTCCGTTCGGGGGACGAACTCGAGCTGGTCTGCCGCCGCCAGGACGCGTTCCCGCGTCTCTGGGCGCACCCGGTTGGATCCGTTGATGGCCAGCGACACGGTCGAGATGCTCACGCCGGCCAACGCCGCCACATCCTTGATCGTTGCCGCCACGCGGCGCACCTCACAGTTTCGTCGAAGCATTTCGATGGGCTCCCGTGGACGCTACCGCGCGGTCACTCGTTGGACAACGTTCATACTCGAGATGGACAGCAACGAATCGGTTACGTCCGTCTCACGAGGGACACTGCGGCCTTGACGAGCCGATGAAACGACAGTTAGCGTCGCCGGAACCGTTATCGAAATGCTTCGATCGTAATCCTTCGGTCGAGGCGTCGGTGGAAGCGCAACGACGCGCTGGAGGTGCCGATGATCAGCAGTGGTGCACCGGAGACTGCAGTGAGCCCTGTTCGCGACCTGTACGACGTGCGGGTCGTGCGAGATGTCCGGATTCCCACCAGGGATGGCCACGGGTCGTTGGGCGCGGACCTGTTTTTGCCGATTACGGAGGCCCCGGTTCCCGCGCTCGTCACCCTTCTGCCCTATCGCAAGGACGCTTTCGCCGGCATCGGTGGCTTCTCCACGTACCGCTGGTTCGCCCGCCACGGCTATGCCACTGTCCTGGCCGATCTCCGCGGGACCGGGTCCTCTGACGGGCCACGGCACCCGCCCTTCGACCCGCGAGAAGGCGATGACGGCGCTGCCCTGGTCGAGTGGGCGGGCAGACAGGATTGGTGCTCGGGCAGTGTCGGCATGTGGGGGGTGTCCTATGGCGCGATGACTGCTCTCCGTACGGCAGAACGCGGGCCGAAAGCGCTGCGCGCCATCTTGCCGGTCATGGGGATGCTGGATCCCGAACTCGACTTCGTGCACCCTGGGGGTATACGTGGGGCGCTCGGGCCGTTGGGCATCTGGAGCCTCGATACCCTCCTCGGGCACCTATTGCCGCCGTTGTCGCCGGCTGGCGGTGTTGACCGGCGCCGTTGGCTCGAGCGCCTGGAACAAGACGAGCCCTACCTGCTGGACCTGTTCCGCCATGGACCTGGTCATCCGAGTTGGCGGTCCCGTCACATCGACGCCTCCCGCATCGAGGTGCCGACCTTCTGCGTGGCAGGTTGGCGAGATCTCTTTTGTGAGGGAACCATACGCGCGTATGAGGCGATCTCCGCGCCCAAGAAGCTGCTCGTCGGTCCGTGGATGCACACGATCCCGCACGAGTCACCGTTCGAGGCGATCGACTTCCACCGGCTCGCCCTCGACTGGTGGAGCGCCTGGCTCGGCGAGCCGGGCGCGGAGGTGGAGCGGGATGGGCGGGTGGTTCTGTACGTACAGGGGGAACAGCCCCGATGGCAGGTGCAACAGTCTTGGCCCCCGGCGGGTGACTCCCTCACCTGGTGCGCCACCGCAGACAATGGGCTGCAGCGAGTCGATGGCATTTCGTCGATGGCTGAAGCCGCACACCTCGGGGCTGGATATCGTCGGGATCCGACAGTGGGCGCTCTGAGCGGGCTGTGGGGAGTTCCCACCGCCGGGTTCGGCCTACCCCTCGACCAGCACGATGACGACCTGCGCAGCTGTCACTTCACAAGCCGGCCGCTGAGCAACCATCTCACGATCGGCGGACGAATGTCGGTCACGGTCACCCTTCCCAAGGAACCGGTGCTCGATCGGCTGGTCGTCAAGGTCACCGACGTCGACCCCCACGGCCGCTCCATACTGATTGCGGCCGGGGCTGCGGCGATCCACCGCAGTCCCGTGACCAACGGAAGTGCACGCCGCACCGTGCGGATCGAGCTGCCCCCCACGGCCTACGAGGTCGCCGCCGGTCATCGGTTGCGGCTCGTACTGGCCCACGACGATTTCCCACGCCTGTGGCCGGATGGGAGCACCGGTGATGCCTTTGTCCTCATTGGAGCCGAGCTGCGGCTACCCGTCCTCACGGATGAGGGACGAACGGTCATGCCGGCCGCACCTGCCTGCAGCGACCAGAACGAACGGCTGAGCTTGCACAACCGGTCACGCTGGGACCTCGTTCGCAGCCCAATCCAGGATGCCGTGGCTGTCACGATCGTGCACGACACATCGGCGTACACGCCGACGAAAGATCATGTGCTGACTGTTGACAGCCGAGTCACCGCGACCGCGAGCGGGCAAGACGCGAGCGCCAATGTCCACGGCGTCGCCAAGGCCGTTATCCGGTCGTCCCAGCACGAAAGTGCCACCGTACGCGTCGACCTCGTCGTCACCCCGACGTCAGCCACCGCCACTGGTGAAGTGTCGATGGACGGGGTCCGGGTGTTCGCCAAGAGCTGGACGGCATTCACCGACGAGCCAGCCACCCCGAAAGGAGCGATCCCATGACGATCCTGGCTGCCCAGCCCCACGTCAAGGCTCTGCTCGACCAGTATGACGTCCCGTCCGCATCCGCCACGGAGCTGTTGTGCGCACGGCACCCGCGGAAACACACCGCCTTCACGTTCGTGAACGCAGAACTCTCCGCGAGCTCCATCAGTTATGGAGAGCTTCTGGACTCCGCCGAGCGGCTCGCGGCGGCGTTCGCCGAACTGGGGATCGGGCCCGGAGACCGAGTGGCGACGCTGATGGGCAAGACCCGAGACTTCGTGGTCACGCTCATGGCGATATGGCATCTGGGCGCGGTTCATGTGCCGCTGTTCACAGCCTTCGCGCCTCCTCAGATCGAGCTGCGTCTCAACGGCAGCCGGGCGAAAGCTGTGGTCTGCGATGCCGCCAATCTCCCCAAACTGAAGCCCAGTGCCGACCTCCCGGCCGACGGCGGCAGGACTACAATCGTCTCTGGTGCCGCGCCCACATCCCCGGGTGAGGTCGCCCTGGACGCCCTGATGGCCTCCAGCGCGTCCCCCTCCCAGCCGGCGCGACTCGGCGGTGATGCACCGCTGGTGCAGCTCTACACCTCCGGTACCACGGGGGCGCCGAAGGGCGTGCTGGTGCCGATCCGCGCGCTGGCCGCGTTCCACGCCTACCTCCAGTTCGGTTTGGACGTCGTTCCCGGTGACGTGTACTGGAACGCAGCGGATCCGGGCTGGGCCTACGGGCTCTACTACGGGGTGCTGGCGCCGCTGGCCACTGGCGTGCCTGCCCTCATGGTGACCGCCGGATTCTCCCCGGAACTCACGTGGTCGGTATTGGCCCGCTACGGCGTGACGAACTTCGCCGCCGCGCCCACGGTCTACCGGGCACTGCGTGCCGGCACCGACCGTCAGCCCCAGGGCTTGCGGCTGCGCTGTGCCTCCAGCGCTGGCGAGCCGTTGACGCCTGAGGTGAACGAGTGGGCCGTTGAGGCACTCGGCGTCGCAGTGCACGACCACTATGGCCAAACGGAGACTGGCATGCTCGTGAACAATCACCATCATCCCAGCCTCCGAAGCAGCCTCAAGCCCGGCTCCATGGGCAGGCCGATGCCCGGCTGGAGTGTCCGGGTGCTCCGCGACGTCGAGCAGGCGGTGGCAGCGCCGCCCGGCGAGCCGGGCGTACTGGCTGTCGACACAGCCGGCAGTCCGCTTGCCTGGTTCACGGGGTACGTCGATGATCCCGCACGCAGCCGCGAGAAGTTCAGCGCTGACCGGCGCTGGTATCTCACTGGCGACCTCGCGTCCGTCGACGAGGCGGGCCGGTTTCACTTCTCCTCCCGTGAGGACGATGTGATCATCATGGCGGGCTACCGGATCGGCCCCTTCGAAGTCGAGTCGGTGATCGCACGCCACCCGGATGTCGCCGAATGCGCCGTCGTCGCCGCACCGGACGACATCCGTGGTGAAGTCCTCGAAGCCTACGTGGTCACCCGGACCGCGGTGGACAGCAGACAACTGGAAGCCGAAGTCCAAAGGCTCGTCAAGACGGAGTTCGCCGCGCACGCTTATCCCCGTGCCGTGCACGTCGTCGACCATCTACCCAAGACACCCAGCGGCAAGGTGCAGCGGTTCGCCCTGCGCCAGCAGCGGAACGCCGCCTCCGGATAGAGCGCGGCACCTTAACGCCGGTCCTCTTGTCTCGCAGGACGGCCGCTCGGGGAAAGAACCCAACGTCGTGTTCCCTCTTCCGCCGAAAGGTTGGCTCCGATGCACGGAAAGCTCCCACGCACACAACCACCACGCCGCCGCAGGCGCCACTTGTTGTCGACGTGCGCCGCGATCATGGCACTGTCGTTGGCCCTGACCGGTTGCGCCGATCGCTCCAGCGGCCAGGGAAACTCCACAGACAACAATGTCCTGAGCCTGGGTATCAGCTCGGCGCCGAACAGCCTGGATCCTGCCAAGACCGGTTCCGCCTTCCAGTGGTACGTGAACCTTGCTTACGACCCGCTCATCTATCGAGCCGCTGACGGTGCTCTGCAGCCGCGGCTGGCCACATCGTGGTCGTACATCGGCAGCGGTTCCAAGGTTTTCGAGATCAAACTCCGTCCGGATGTGAAGTTCAGCGACGGATCTCCGCTCACCGCGGAAGTGTTGCGCGAAAACCTCACCTACTTCGCCGGCGCGCCGGGTGGATCAGCGCCGTATCTCAAGCAGATCGCTTCCGTTGACATCGTGGACCCGTTGACCGTCCGGCTGAACCTTTCGGCGCCCAACCCGAATCTCCCCGACATCTTCAGCCAGTACTACCTCGCCGGTGACCTCGTCAGCGGGCAGGCGTTGCGCACACCTGACATCCTGGCGACGGAGACACGGGGAGCTGGGCCGTACGTGCTCGATCTCGCCGAGACCGTCCCTAACGACCATTACACGTATACCCCGAACCCCCACTACTGGAACAAGGGCGACGTCAGGTACGGGAAAGTCGTCGTCAAGGTCTTGTCCAACCCCAACGCTGCGCTCGCCGCGATCAAGACCGGCCAGGTCGACGTCATAGCCGGCGACCCGACGACCGCGGACGCGGCCAAGACAGCAGGACTCCAGGTGTTCCAGACACCGCAGATCATGATCGGCCTGGACCTTGTCGACCGCACAGGGAGCATGGTGCCGGCGCTCGGGGATGTCCGGGTGCGGCAGGCCCTGAACTACGCGATCGATCGCGATGCCATGGCGAAATCCCTACTCGGCGGATTCGGCATGCCGACGGAACAGATCGCCCTGCCCGGCACGGACGGGTACAACGAGCAAGTCTTCTATCGCTACGATCCGGACAAGGCCCGGCAGTTGCTTGCCGAGGCCGGGTACCCCAACGGTTTCACAATGTCCGTGATGACCCAGACAACCTATGGCATCGACCAGATCTCCCAGGCCATTGCCGCCGACTTGAAGAAGGTCGGCGTGCAGGTCGAGCTGACCAACGCGGCGGACATGACCCAGTTCGTGCAAGCTATCGCCGCGGGAAAGTACCCCGCCTACGGATTCGGATACGGTTACCAGCCGGTCTTCCTCATGGGACCCGGCCTGTACCTGCCCTCTGCTGGGTTTTTCAACCCGCTGAAGAGCACCGACCCGCAGCTGGACGCGTTGTACTCGCAGGCTGCCACGGCTGATCAGGCGTCGCTCGGGCAGGTGAACAAGCAGATCGTGGGGAGACTGGTCGAGCTGGGTTGGTTCGTGCCCGCGGTGTTCGCGCCCAACTTGTTCTTCGCCCGGTCTGGCGTGTCCGGCATCTCGATCAGTCCCAATGCCCCGATGGCCAACCCGGTGGACTTCCGTCCTGCCACCTCGTGATCCGGCCTGGCCGAAGAGGAGCTCAGTCATGACTCGCTTGGTCTTGCGCAGGCTGACGATCGCCGTGCCGCTGGTCTTCATCGTCTCGGTGCTGACGTTCGTGCTGGAATCGCTCGCGCCGGGCGACACCGCACGCACGATTCTCGGAACCAACTACACGCCCGAAGGGTATGCGCAACTCCACGAGAAACTTGGCCTCGGCGACCCCGTTCTGGTTCAGTACTGGCACTGGCTCACCGACGCTGTTCGGGGTGACTTGGGTGTTTCGCCGATCAGCGGGCTGAGCGTCGGATCCGAAATCGTGAATCGGATGGGCGTGACGTTGTCCCTCATCGTGGGCACGACGCTGGTGTCGGCATTGCTCGGTGTGGCGCTGGGAGTCCTCAGCGCGGTGCGGGGTGGCCGGCTCGGCAAAGCCATCGATGTGTTCTCACTACTGGGATTCGCGTTGCCCAACTTCTGGCTCGGCCTGGTGCTGATCACGGGCCTGGCCGTCACGGTCCGCCTCTTCCCGGCGACTGGCTACGTTCCTCTGACGGCATCACCTTCCGAATGGGTGGCCAGCCTGGTGCTGCCCGTCATCACGCTCGCGCTGGGCGGCGCGGCGGCCGTGGCCAAGCAGACCCGCGACTCGATGTCCGACGCGCTGGACGCCGAGTATGTGTACGTCCTGCGGGCCAACGGAGCATCCGAACGCTCCCTCGTCCTCCGGCACGCGCTGCGCAACGCGGCGATCCCGGTGGTGACGGTCGTCGGGCTGCTCTTTGTCGGGCTGCTCAACAGCACGGTCCTGGTGGAGGGAGTCTTCGCGATGCCCGGTCTCGGCGGTCTGGCAGTGCAGGCCACCACACAGCACGACCTGCCCATGATCCAGGGCGTGGCCGTGACGTTCACCATCGTCGTCGTGATCGTCAACCTGCTTGTCGATCTGCTGTACGGCTGGCTCAACCCGAAGGTGCGTGTGCGATGACGACAATGCCCACCACCTCGGCCCGTGGGCGCGGAGGGGACAGCGCCGGAGTGTGGCGAGCGGTCATCCGGCGCCCCCTCGGGGCCCTCTCACTAGCGTATCTGGCCGTGGTCGCGACAGCCGCGATCGCCGCGCCCTGGCTCGCCCCGTACGATCCCACCGCGACCGACCTGTCACACGTGCTTTCGATGCCCTCGGCCGACCACTGGTTGGGGACCGACCGGCTCGGCCGGGACATCCTCAGCCGGCTGATGTACGGCGGACAGGTGACGCTGCTCGGGGTCCTGCAAGCCGTGGCCACGGTACTCGTCCTGGGCGTCGCGATGGGACTCGCCAGCGGGTTCCTCGGCGGACGGGTCGACCGCGCGCTGAACTGGCTCATCGATGTGGTTCTCGCGATCCCCGTGATCATCACGTTGCTGGTCGTGCTGGCGGTGTTCGGCACCAACGAGACCGCCGCCATGGTCACACTCGGCGTGCTGGGCGCCCCCGGCCTGGCCCGGGTCGTTCGCGGAGTCACGTTGGCTGTGCGGCAGGAGCCCTACATCGCCGCGGCCAGGGTCGCCGGCCTGCCCTCGAGCTACATCGTCCTTCGCCATGTGCTGCCTCGGTGCTACGGCCCCATCATCGTCCAGGCTTCGCTGTTCGCAGGGGTCAGCCTGCTCACCGAGACGGGCCTGGGTTACCTTGGGCTCGGGGTGCAGCCCCCCACTCCGACGTGGGGAGGCATGGTCGCTGACGCATCACAGGTCATCGACCAGCAACCCTGGATGCTTGTCCCGGCGGGCGCCGTGATCGGGCTCGGCATCCTCGCGTTCGGCCTTCTCGGCGACGTCGTGCGGGATGCGACCGGACAACGCGGCAAACGCGCAGCGAGCACCCGGGCCGCCCGCCGCGGCACGTTGCGCGCGGAGCCAGCAGCTCATCCCGCCAGCGCGGAGCCGGCAGCCCTGCTGTCGGTCCGGGGGCTGTCGGTCGCACTGCCTACGGCCCAGGGAACCACCACTGTGGTCGAAGACGTCGACCTCGACATCAACCCCGGGCAAACGGTGGGGATCGTGGGCGAATCCGGGTGCGGGAAGAGCATCACCGGTCGCGCCATTCTCGGGCTCCTGCCGGCCGGGGGCACAATCGCCTCGGGAAGCATTCGCCTTGGAGGCGATGAACTCACGACGATGACCAAGGCCGAGTTGGCGCGGCTTCGCGGCCGGAAGATCGCGCTGATCTCTCAGGAGCCCCTCGCTGGGCTGGATCCCGTGTTCACGGTCGGCCAGCAGATCGACGAACTCGTGCGACGGCACGACCGCCTCCCACGCCGGCACGTGCGCGCCCGGACGCTGGAGTTGCTGACAGCCGTGCGCCTGCCCGATCCGGAGGGGGTTGCTGCCCGTTATCCGTATCAGCTTTCCGGGGGTATGGCGCAACGCGTCGTGATCGCCCTGGCCTTGGCAGGTAGGCCTGAACTGCTGATCGCCGATGAACCCACCACAGCGCTGGACGTCACGGTACAGGCGGAGATCCTCGACCTCCTGCGGCAACTCCAGGGCGAAACAGGGATGGCGATCCTGCTCATCACTCACGACTGGGGTGTGGTCGCCGACCTGTGCGATCGCGCGTACGTGATGTACGCGGGGCACATGGTGGAATCCGCACCGACGGAGGAGATGTTTGACGTCCCGCTGCACCCCTACACCGCGGGCCTCCTCCGGTCCTCACCCCGCCTGGCAGAACCCGGGCTTCCATTGCCCGCGATCGAGGGAACCGTGCCGGAGCCACGCGATTGGCCCGCGGGGTGCCACTTCGCCCCTCGCTGTCCCCTGGCCACAGCTGTCTGCCGCGAAGGAGCGATCGCAGTCGCCGAGCCTGAAGAGAACCGCCGAACCAAGTGCATTCGTTTCGATGAAGTACGACGAGGAGAAGGCCATGACGGAGCGGGAACCCTTGCTCGACGTTGACAGTCTCGTGGTGGAGTTTCCGTCCCCGAGGAAGCGCGAACCAGACTTCCGTGCGGTCGATCGAGTCAGTCTTTCAGTTCAGGCGGGGGAGACGGTGGGGCTGCTCGGTGAGTCGGGGTCCGGCAAATCCACGCTCGGCAACGCCATCCTCGGGCTCGTCCACCCCACCGCAGGCTCCATCAGGTTTCGCGGTTGCGAGCTAATGCGACTCAAGCCCCGTGAGCGACGCGAGCTCAGTGATCATCTTCAGGTCGTTTTCCAAGATCCGTACGGAACTCTCAACCCGTCGCTGACCGTCGGGCAGTCGCTGACCCAGCCGCTTCGTGTCCGCCACCGGCTCTCCCGTGGCCAAGCCCGGGAGAAGGTGGCGGAAGTGCTCGGCCAGGTGGGTTTGCCTCCCGAGGCTATGGACCGGTATCCCGCCCGGTTCTCGGGTGGCCAGCGACAGCGCATCGCCATCGCGCGCGCCCTGGTCGGCGGCCCTGACCTCATCATCTGTGACGAGCCGACCAGCGCGCTCGATCTGTCCGTCCAGGCGCAGGTACTCAACCTCCTCGTCGACCTGCAGCGCGTGCTCGGCGTGAGCTACCTGTTCATCTCCCACGACATTGACGTGGTCCGTTATGTCTCGCATCGCGTCGCGATACTCCGCCGGGGACAGATCGTCGAGCAAGGCAGCACCGAAGAGGTCATCCAGCATCCCCGGCACCCATACACTCGCACGCTGCTCGACGCGGCGCCCATCCCTGACCCGCGGCGCCAAGCTGACCGCCGCAAGGCCGCGCAGGCTTCGACGCTGGCGAGGGCCTCATGACTGTTGGGCAGCACCGGGCGGGCATTCCCGCCGACGCCCCGGTCGCCGCGTTTCCACTTGGCGGCATCGGTACCGGAACGGTATCCGTGGGTGCTCGCGGACAGTTGCAGGACTGGGAGATCTTCAACAGCCCTGGGCGCGGGAACGTCCTGCCATTCACGTTCTTCGCCATTCACGCGCAGAGAGCAGGTGCGGCACCAGTCAGTCGGGTGCTCGAGTCACGCCTCCGCCCACCCCACGGAGAACGCCCCTACGGCTACCTGTGGTGGACCGCCGCCGGGTTGCCCAGGCTGCAAGACTCGGTGATGCACGGCGAATACCCGCTGGTCCGTGTGGCCTTCCTCGACGAAAGCCTACCGGTGTCTGTTGCCTTGGAGGCGTTCACACCGCTGATTCCGCTCAACGCGAAGGAGTCCGGGATACCGGGCGCCGTCCTGCGCTACCGAGTTCACAACCCGGGCGACAAACCGGTCACGGTCACGATTGCCGGTTCATTGGCTAACGCTGTGGGGTTCGAGCCCGGGACCGACGGCCTCTTCCTGCCCAAATTCGCCGGACAGCCGCGAAACGCATATCGCGATGACGGAAACATCAGAGGCCTGTGGTACACCTCATCGTTGCCAACTCACGACATCCGGCATGGCACCATGGCCCTGGCCACGGCGGCACAGGACGTCACAGCCAAGCCCGAATGGCTATCTCAGTTCCACCACGGTTTCGAGGAGTTCTGGTCCGACTTCAGCTCTGACGGCCGCCTGTCCTGCACCGCGGACGACACCGCCGGTGAGAAGAACGGCCTCCGTGTGGGGTCACTGGCGATCACCGCGGATCTCGAACCCGGGGGTGAACGCGATTTCGAGTTCATCCTTGCCTGGCACTTCCCAGCACGCCCCAAGGGCTGGCCCCAACTCGGTGGCTTCGCCGGCGTCGATCCCTACTCCGGGCAGAGCATGCGCAACTTCTACGCCACCTGGTTGTCCGACGCGTGGGACACGGCGATGTACCTGCACCGCAACCTCCCCCGACTGGAGCGAGACACCCGCGCTTTCCACGAGAGTTTGTTCTCCAGCTCGCTTCCGCCGGAGATCCTCGACGCGGCCGCGGCAAACATCGCAGTCCTGCGCAGCAACACATGTTTCCGTCTCGAGGACGGTACGCTGGTCAGCTGGGAGGGAACCGCGGATCACGCCGGTAGCTGGCCTGGATCCTGTACGCACGTCTGGAACTACGCACAGACCGTGGCCTACTTGTTCCCCGAACTTGAACGGTCGATGCGCCGTGTCGAGTTCCAGTTGGAAACCGACCCAGACGGACGCATGAATTTCCGAGTCAACCGCGTCTTCGGTGGGCCCGCGCTGTGGGAAGTCGTCACGCAGAACCAGGAACAGCAGAAGCTCCCCGCCGTCGACGGGCAGCTGGGCACAATCGTCCGGCTGTACCGTGACTGGCGGTTCAGCGGGGACACGGCGTTGATCACCGATCTGTGGTCGCACGCAAAGCGAGCTCTCGAGTTCGCAATCGATCAGTGGGACACACAAGGTGACCACGTCCTGCGGGGACCTCAACACACGACCTACGACATCGAGCTCTACGGACCGAACTCCCTGTCCAGCTCGCTGTTCTACGCCGCCTTGCGAGCCGGCGCGGAGATGGCCGCCTACCTGGGCGAGGACGAGTCGGCTGAACGGTACCGCCAAGCGGCGGAGCGTGGCGCGGAAACCATGGACCGGATGCTCTGGAACGGCGAGTACTACATCCAAGATCTGCCTCATCCTGATGCGCAGCCCTACCAGTACGGGACTGGATGCCTCTCCGACCAGGTATTCGGCCAGATGCTCGCACACATCAGCGGCCTGGGACGGGTACTGCCCGTTTCGCACACCCGGCAAGCCCTGGCCGCGGTGTACCGCCACAACTTCCGCAAACAACTCTTCGATCACCACCACACCCAGGTCACCTACGCGCTCGACGACGAAGGTGGTCTCCTGCTGTGCAGCTGGCCCAACGGAGGCCGGCCTCGTCAACCTCTTATCTACTGCGACCAGGTGTGGACAGGTGTGGAGTACCAGGTGGCGACCCACATGATCTACGAAGGCATGATCGCGGAAGCCCTGGAAATCGTGCGCACGGCGCGTGCGCGGCACGACGGATACCGGCGCAACCCCTGGAACGAGGTCGAAGCCGGACATCACTACGTCCGCTCGATGAGCAGCTGGGGCCTGGTCCTCGCCTACACGGGCATGCGCTACGACGGCGTGACCCGCACTCTCGCTTTCGCCCCCGGCGGCGGGGAGCGGCAACTGAGAACGTTCTTCAGCACCTCGCACGGTTGGGGGACCTACTGTCAGAATGAAAGCTACGTGCGCCTGGAGGTCGCATACGGCCGGATCGCTCTACAGCGGCTCCGCTTCCCCTGTATCCCCAACGCGGCTTTCGACTGCATTGCAGTGAATGGCAGGCGATCGTCGGCAACCTCAATCGCAGATGAAAAAACCGTCAGCCTCGACATCCCGTCGATTGAACTCCGGGCCGGGGACGTCCTCGAAGCCTTCTTCGCCCCGCCGGATCAAGTTGCAGGACAGGGCACGTAGACGAAGCGGGGATCCGCATCCAGAAGCGAGACGAGCTGCGGTGCGTCACCGCGCCGAAGGTACACCGCCACCCACTGGCCGGAACCAGCCTTCTGGAAGGTCGCGATCTCGTACTCCGACAGGAAGCTGGGATTGCCGAACGGGAACCACGGAGGCGCCGGGGAAGGCGGGCGGCATGGCTGCTTGTCCTCATAAAAGTAACCTTCAAGCCGGATCAGCGCCGGTCGACGGACGTCCACCACATAGTCCCAATCAGACGATACGGCTGCGAATCCGGGCGCTGCCGTACGTGAACCACTACGAGCGATGTGCTCATCGGTCAAGCCCAGAGCGTCAACGACGACCAACTTTGGACCTGCCCGGTAGGAGAACGCGCCGTTCCCCATGGTGCTGACGACGGTGCCCTCCGGCAGTCGGGCGCCGATCCACGAGCCAACCTCACCACGATCACGCGCCTCATCCCGCTGGACATGCATGAAGTGCAGTGTCTGCGGATCGGTCACGGACACCACGAGCGACCACCCGCTGATCACCAAAGCTGTTATCGGAAGCCAACGCCCTGTGCTCCGCGGTACCGTGAAACGTGCACCTGGTGTTGCCCTGGTTCCCGAGTAGATGCCTATCGTCGCGGACGTAGCAACGGCCAGCAGTGGTGGAACCAGGGCCAGAAATCGCCAAGCCGGCATCCAGTCTCCGCCCGCGTAGACGACAAATGCGCCGTAACACAGCGCCAGGGTGTATATCAGCGACGGGACAGCGCGGCCATATCGGATCGATGGATCAAGGTCAGGAGGTGCAGCGGGGCGAGCGGCGAGGGTCGCCGCCCCAAAAACGGCGACGATGACAAGAAGAACATTCGCCAACGAGAAGTCAAGGAAATAATCCCACCCAGTCCGCAGCTGCCAGACGAGCGAGTAGCCGGTCTTGGCGGCCGCCGCGTTGGGCAGGAGATGGCCGCCGTAGTACCACAGGCGCCACGCCGTCCAAGGAATGAAGAAGATCAGCGCGGTCGTCGCGTAGGTCAAGAAGTGGTGCAACGGAAGCAGTTTCCGTGCGCGGCTGACCAGTAGCCAGATGCCGGCAACGCCGGCGATCACCAGCCCGTCCGGCCGGGTCATGGTCAAGAGCGCGGCGAGAACGCCCGCGGCGGCGAAACGCTGGGCCGCCATTGCGTGACACATAACCAAGGTGAGGAAGACGAACAACGGCGTCTCCAAGCCGGAAGGACCATATGCGGACAATCCGGTGGCGCCTGCGACCAGTACTGCCGCGATAACGCCCGGGCCGTCTGTCTTTTCAGGCCTTGCTGCGTTGACCAACTTGTTCGTCAGGCTGTATGCCACTGGCACGCAGGCGACAGCGAGGCAAGCCCCGAGCACGGTGGCGAAGGCGACAATCCCGTGGTCGAACAGAGTTTGAGGTATTGCGCAAAGTAACATCCACAGGAAGTTCGAATAGCCCTCGACATGCTCCCCGATGTTAAAAACTGGTCCGTTCCCGGACGCTAAGTTGAGAGAGTAGCGGAAAGTGATATAAGAGTCTTCCATTACTGTCGCGAAGATGAGCTGATGGGCCAGGGAGAACGCCGCTGCCGCGAACAGTAGAACCCTTCGCCAGGATTTCGAGGTGGTGAGGTTGCGCCAACGTGCGATTGTGGCGATGCCTATCGCGCCCCAGATTGTGAAGGCGACCGACGTGGCTGCGGTAGACAAGACTCAGTCCAATCATAGGTGGCGGGTTGCGAGTGGTGAAATAGGATTAGTCGGGCCCAGAGGTACGCGGACCTTGTGAGATTCAGGCAGCTGCGGTGCGCCGGAGCTGCCCTACAGGATGTTGTGCTCGTACGCGTACCGCGCAAGCTGGGTGCGGTCGCGGAGTCCGAGTTTTCGCAGCATTCTCGACACGTGAGTCTTGATTGTCGATTCCGCGAGGGTCAGCTCGCCGGCGATCTCGATATTCGATCGCCCTTGCCCGATCAGTCGGACGACGTCCAGTTCTCGCCCACTCAGGACGGCCGCACCCGGCCTCTCTTGTGTCAAGTCTGCGGTGTTTGATCGAAAGTGTTCAAGTAGAGACTTGGCGAGGGCCGGAGATACCCACGCATGACCCGAAAGTACCGCTGCGATTGCGCTCAGCAGCTCGCTCGTGCCCAATCTGTCATCCACGAACCCTACGGCGCCGGACCGGGCTGCAGCGGGAAGATCGACGAGTTCGGCCGGACCTGAGGTTAACAAAATTGACGAGGTCGAGCCAAGAAGTGGTAGAATCCGTTCATCGAGTCGGTTGTTGTGCGAGTACGTGTGCAAGTGGATGACGACGACGTCGGGGCTGGAATCATTCAATGCTGCGCTCAGCTGCTCGTAGCTGAGGTCAGTTTCGCCGATGAGGTGGAGATCGGTGGCTCCGTCTAACAGTTCTCTCAACGCCTGCCTCAACAGTGACGACTCGCTCGCTATCAGAAGTCTGCGACGAGGCTGAACACCTGCTACCGGCGAACTTTGAGTACCAACGGTTTTTTGAGTTCCAAGGGTTTTTGCAACCGCGCGCGTAGCCGATTTCATCGCGAGGCGATGACCAGTCATGTGTCAAATCTCCGACCCAGATCGTTGTCCCAGAAGTGCACATGGCGGGCAGACTGAAGATCGACGGCTGTCCGGTGCTCCAAAGCGTCGTCACCCCAGTGCGCTACACCGCGCCGAATGGTTCAATGGTGGACCCTGTAGCACGCCCGGGAATCGGCCATTCGAGTGAACTTGCAATTGGCGATACGCAAATTGCATCGGCGGTCGTCGAGGGCCGGCTTGGCGCGCGTGGGCGAGTTCGCCATGCCAGGCATGCTGGCCAATCGACGCTGGATCGGACAGCCGATCCGTATCGCCCAATCGCGGGTAGCTGGCTCCTCGAGATCGACATCTGCGTGGAACGGGTTCCGACGAGAATGGCCGATGGCCTCGGCAACACCGCCACCTATGGACTGGGCAACCAGCGCCGCAAGACCAACCGGCCCGCCCTCTACGGGCAGGCCGGCGGCAGCGCTGATGACGGCCTCTCACAGCACGCGGACCGGGCCGTCTGCGAGGGTGACGCCATGGCGGACCAAGGCAGCCCCTCCGCCATTGCCGGGCCTCGTCGACCGTCGCCGCCCGGTGTGCGGTCGCGGTGAGCAGCGTGTGCCAGATCGCCCGGTCGGGGATCTCGGGGTTGCCGACGGTGGTCAGGAGTTTGACGTCACTCTCCTCGGCTGCCGGGAGCGTGACATCGGCCGAGTGCGGCCGCGATCGCGGGTTCGCTCGAGGAGAGCGCGTCATCGGACAACACTGGCCAACCGGGATGTCCGCCATTGAGCGGTGGTGCGCTGGTCTGCCTGGGCGGACCGGTCGGCAGAGGGTCACTCCGCCCGTTGATCCTCCATTCGGTGCCGGCTACGGCGGCCGCAGCCGGGAAGACCTGTTCGCCGACCGGGACGCGATCGCCAAGGCGAGCGCTTCGAAGGGCAGGTCGCGCTCGTCACCGGTGGTGGCAGCGGAATCGGGCTGGCGGTCGCCGAGGTCCTGGCGGCAGGCGGCGCGTCTGTCGGGCTGTTCGGCCGGAACCTGGAACGCCTGCGCACGGCGGAGAAGAAGATCGTCGCAGCCGGTGGTGAGGCGACGGCCTGCGCCGGTGACGTGCGGGACCTGGATTCGGTGCAGTCCGCGGTCGCCGAGGTGGAGCAGCGGTACGGGCCGATCACCTTCGCGGTCAACGCGGCGGGTACCGGGGTGGGGCAGAAGTACCTGTGCGACGAGGACGAGGAGTCCTGGCTGCGCACGATCGACACCAACCTCAACGGGTCCTTCCGGTTCTGCCGGGCGGTGGTGCCGGGGATGATGCACCGCCGGCGCGGATCGATCGTCCTCGTCTCGAGCGCGGCCGGTAAGCGCGGAGTTCCCGCGAACACCGCGTACTCGGCCTCCAAGTGGGGCCTCAACGGCCTGGTCCGGTCGCTGGCGCTGGAGGTGGGATCCGCACACGTGCGGGTCAACGCCGTCTGCCCGGGCTTCACCGACACCGAGATGGTGCGCGGCGAAAGCCTCTAGGTGGCCGAGATTACGGCCTTCCTGCTCAGCGATCACGCCCGATCGATCACCGGCCAGTCGTACTCCATCGACGGCGGCCTGCCCTGACCCGAGCGCACTCACGAACTGGAGCCGTGATGTTCCCGACCCAAGGCGCCTGGAAACCCGTCACGGTACGGGGAGCCGGTTTCGCGTTGCCCGGTGCGGGCCGCCCGTGCCACGACTACAAGGAGTTCGCCGATTCGGTGATGGCCGGATCCTGCGCCATCACGCCGTTCGAGCTGGCGGGGACACCCATCCGGGTCGCCGGTCAGGTGCCGGGCACCGGGGCGGAGACCCTGGACCTACCCGATCGCCTGGTCTCGAGACTGCCGCGGGCGAGCAGGCTGGCGCACACCGCGGTGGCCAACGCACTCGACCACGCCGAGCTGACGGCCGCCGAGATCAGCCGCCGGGACGCGGTGCTGATCGTGACGTCGTTCCAGTTCGCCCTGCAGGAGACGGCTGTGCTGCTCGACCGGTTCGCCGATGCCGGTCCGGCGGGCGTCACCTTCGATTACTGGTCCAAGGTGGCGCCGGGCAGCATCGCTTCCGGGTTGTGCACCAACCTCGGGCTGGACATCCCCACCCTGACGCTGACGGGCGGGTGCAGCACCTCGTTGCGGGGGTTCGAGCTCGCCGCGAGCATGGTCGCGCGGGGCGAGGTCGAGTACGCGGTCGTCGTGGGTGCGGACACGATCCTGGAGCCGCTCTACCTGTCCGCGACGGGTTACGCCGGCCGGTCCGGCCACCGCGCTTCATCCATTTCGGACGATCCGGCGGACGTCCGGCCGCACGACGCGGTGCAGACGGGCAACGCGCCGGCGGAAGGTGCGGCCGCCTCCGTGCTGACGTCCATCCGGCAACCGGCGGCGGGGTGGACACCAGCGTCGAGTTCATCGGGTTCTCGTCCCGCAACGGTGGCGGCAACTCGTGCCGACGACGCGGCGCTCACGCTGTCCTCGCAGGAAGCGTGTTACGGCCACCGGCCCGGCGTGGCGGGGCGCCCCCACCGCGAACCTGGTGAACCCCTATCCCCGCTTGCCCGCGCGCGCTCTGGCTGGTAGTTCCGAGCGGATTGCCGACAATGGCCGGCGGACGGCGATGACGGTGGGCCTTTCCGGTGGCGGCGACACGACGTCGCTGCTGCTCCGGCTCGCCTGAGGTGCACTCCCGCCGGCCGGACCGAGGAGGAGGACAGCCGTGGCGGGACCGTTGTGCGGGTTGCGCGTTCTGGAGCTGGGAGGGATCGGCCCGGGGCCCCACGCGGCCATGCTCCTGGCCGATCTGGGGGCGGAGGTGGTCCGTGTCGAGCGGCCCAGGGGTGGTCTGCGTGTGGTGCCCGAGGGCGCCGCTGACTGGCTGCTGCGGGGGCGGCGCTCGATCTCGGCCGACCTGAAGCAAGCGGAGGGACGCGACCTCGTGCTCGCGCTCGCCGAGAAGGCCGATGTGCTGATCGAAGGCTTCCGGCCGGGGGTCGCCGAGCGGTTGGGCGTCGGCCCGAAGGAGTGCCTGGACCGCAATCCTGGCCTGGTCTACGGCCGCATGACCGGCTGGGGGCAGGACGGGCCACGGGCCGACCGGGCCGGGCACGACATCAACTACCTCGCCGTGACGGGCGTGTTGAACGCCATCGGCACGGCCGGCGCGCGTCCGACGCCGCCTCTGAACCTGGTCGGGGACTTCGGTGGTGGATCGCTGTACCTCGTCCTGGGCGTCCTGTCGGCGTTGTGGGAACGCGGGCGCTCGGGCAGCGGGCAGGTGGTCGACGCGGCGATCGTCGATGGCGTCACGTCGCTGGCGCAGGGGGTGTGGGCACTGCGCGGCGTCGGCCAGTGGCGGGACGAGCCGGCGTCGAACCTGGTCGACAGCGGTGCCCCCTTCTACGACACCTACCGGTGCCGCGACGGCCGGTACGTCGCGGTGGGTGCGATCGAGCCGCAGTTCTACGCCCAGCTCGTCGACGGGCTCGGACTGGGCGACGCCGATCTGCCGGAGCAGCTCGACCGCTCCGGGTGGCCGCGTCTGCGGCAAGTCTTCCAGCAGGCCTTCGAGACGCGGAGCCGTGACGAGTGGGCCGAGCGGTTCGCCGGCGTCGACGCGTGTGTCACACCGGTGCTCGACTTCGCGGAGGCGGTCGAAGAACCGCAGCTCGCCGGGCGCGGCACGATCGTCGAGCTGGGCGGGGTCCGCCAGGCCGCGCCGGCGCCGAGGTTCTCCCGCAGCGCACCGGACCTCCCAGAGGCACCGCGAAAGCCAGGGGCGGACACCGAGGCCGTGTTGCGGGCTTGGGGCGTGCGTCACCCGGCTGGGTGAATCCGATCTGAGGCGGACGAGACCCGTCACCTGTTCGAGCGGGCGGCATTGCCCCTGTCCGCCGGTTCCATTATGAACGTTCATACAGCTGAGGCCAGCCGCGCCACGTGGGCGTACTTTGCGAGCCCCACTTCGTACGCAGGCCCTCACCTGAACAGCCGTATATGAACGATCGTTGACAACGGCCGGTCTGGTCGGGTTGAGTACCCGGCCAGACCGACCCTGTCAGGAACCGGAGAGGCATCGATGAAGCTGTCACTCTCGCGCCGGTGGGCCGTGCTCGCCGGTGTGCTGACCGCGGCGCTGGTCGCGACCGCCTTCGCGGCGGTCGCTCCGGAGCGCGCCACTGCCGCGAGCGGAACCAGGTGCGCGGACGCCGGCGACCGGTACGAGACCGCGCGCCCCGAGCAGGTCGGTCTCGATCCCGTCACCCTTGGACACGCGCTGAACCTCCTCTCGGTCAACGGGTCCGAGACGGTGCAGGTCTACCGGCACAACTGCCTTGTGGGGACGGGGATCTTCGACCCGCTGCTCGGTGACGTACCGGGCAACAACTGGAGCCAGACCAAGACGATCACCGCCCTGCTCGCCGGCCGGGCCGCCACCCTCGGCCTCCTCTCCGTCGACGATCCGATCGGGAAGTACCTTCCGCCGGGCCTTGGGGACGAAGCCCACCGGGCCGTCACCGTCCGCCAGTTGCTGACCCAGACCAGCGGCATCAGGGCGAACTGGACACGCGAGCTGAACCTCGCGATGCCCGACCGCGTCCGCGAGTTCCTGTCCCTGCCGTTCGACCACCAGCCCGGAACCTTCTACCGGTACTCGCAGACCGGGCCGTCCGTGGTGGCCTACGTGGTGCAGCGCGCGGTCGGTGAGGACCTCCAGGACTTCGCGCAGCGCGAGCTCTTCGGCCCGGTCGGCATCCCCCGCGCCCACTGGTTCTGGCTGCGGGACCGCGCAGGCAACACCGACGGCTGGTCCAACCTGTTCCTGCCCGGACACGACTTCGGGCGGATCGGTCAGCTGCTGGCCAACAACGGCACCTTCCACGGAAAGCGGCTGATCTCCGAGAGCTACCTCCGCGAACTGCGCACGCCGAGCCCGACCAACCCCGGCTACGGCTACCTCACCTGGCTCAACGCCGGCCCGTACTGGATCACCCCGTCCGCGTTCGCGTCCACACGCAACCCGGCGCCGATGATCGCCAGTGCTCCCGCCGACATGTACTTCTCCTACGGGTTCTTCGGCCAGCACGTCTTCGTGATCCCCGGGCTGGACATGGTGGTGACCCGCTCGAGCGGGACGCTCAACTGGCCACCGAGCCGGCTCGACGCGGGCGATCCGCTCACTGCCGTCGCGCCGGGCCAGACCACCCGCGTCGAGTACGAGTTCTTCCGCCTCCTGACGCAGTCCGTCGTCACTCCCCGGCAGCCGGCTCCGCCGCCCTACGTCGCACCGAAGCCGGGTGCGGTCGACCCGAGCCTGTTCGTCAGCGTGCCCGACAACCTCGCGGTGGCGCAGCTGGGCCCGAACGCTCCGAAGGGCTGCACGATCTTCGGGTGCGGCGGAAAGCTGGCCGCGGCCGGCACCATCCGGTCCCTGATGGACGTTCCGCGCACCGGTTTCGCGGCGCTGACCGCTCTTCCGGCCGGCACCGCGCAACTGGCGCGGCAGGTGCCCGATCTGTTGCCGCGCCTGCTGGACGGCTGGCAACAGACGGCACGCATCGCGGGTGAGCAGCTTCCGGCGGCGCTTCCGGCGCTGCTGGCGTCCCTCCAGCAGTCGGTTGGGGGATGAACACGGGGCGCACGACGGAGTGCGTCCGAGGAAAGGAAGTCCGATGATCGGTGGTAGCTGTGCGGAAGGGTTCTCGCGCGTTCGCGAGGAGTTCGAGCGAAACTTCGCCGACCGCGGGGAGGTGGGCGCCTCGGTCTGCGTGATGATCGACGGCGAACCGGTGGTGGACCTGTGGGGTGGCGTCGCCGATCGGGAGACCGGCCGCCCGTGGGAGCAGGACACCGCGAGTGTGATCTTCTCCTGCACCAAGGGGGCGACCGCGCTGTGCGCACACGTGCTCGCGTCCCGCGGGCAGCTGGACCTGGCCGCGCCGGTCGCCCGCTACTGGCCCGAATTCGGCCAGTCGGGCAAGGAGGACATCACGGTCGGAATGCTCTTGACCCACCAAAGTGGACTTCCGGTGATCAGCACGCCGTTGCCTGACTGCGCCTTCTTCGACTGGGACCGGATGATCGCCGCTCTCGAGGTGGAGAAGCCCGCGTGGGAGCCCGGAAGCAGGCACGGTTACCACGCCCTGACCTTCGGCTGGCTGGTCGGCGAACTGGTCCGGCGCGTGTCCGGCAGGTCGCTCGGCGAGTTCTTCCAGCAGGAGGTCGCCGAGCCGCTGGGCCTCGACTTCTGGATCGGGTGCCCGGAGGAGGTCGAACCGCGGCTCGCGCCGATGATCTTCCCGGAGCCGCGGGAGGGCGACGAGCCGTCGCTCTTCATGACCATGGCGGCCACCAAGCCGGAATCCATTCCCGGTCAGATCTTCGCCAACTCCGGCGGGTACATGCTGCCCGGGCCGACCGGGTTCGACTCCCGCGAGGCGCACGCTGCCGAGATCGGGGCCGCGGGCGGGATCAGCAACGCCCGTGGCCTCGCCGGCATGTACGCGCCGCTGGCGTGCGGCGGCGGCCTCGCGGGGGTGGAACTGGTGGACCGGCGCGCGCTGACGCGGATGACGACGACCATGTCGGCGGGGCACGACGAGACGTTGCTGATCGGCAGCCGGTTCTCGGCAGGCTTCTTCCGGTCGATCGACAACCGGCACCGTCCCTACGGCTTGCGCGACAGCGTCATCCTGTCCCAGGACGCCTTCGGCCACCCCGGTTTCGGCGGCAGCATCGGCTTCGCCTCGCCTGCCGACCGCATGTCCTTCGGCTACACCATGAACAACATGGGGCCTGGCACCCTGCTCAACGAGAGGGGGCAGAGCCTGGTCGACGCCGTGTACCGCTCGCTCGGCTACACCGATGACAGCGCGGAGTTGTGGTGCTGATCCGCGTGTGCCAGGTCACAGGTCGTCGTGTCCGCGGGTTCCGGTAAGGTTGGCGACGCGGTCGATGTATGAACGATCATACATCCCGGTGGCGGGGCCCAACTGGCCCCTGCCACCGGGCGTACGGCCCATATGCACGGAAGTCGGTGGGAAGCGATGGGGACGCCGGTCAGGTCGCGGAGCAGGAACGGGCAGCACCCGCGGGTCCGGCTACAGGAGGCGGGCACGCGCCTGTTCTACAACAAGGGGTTTCACGCGACGTCCGTGCGGGACATCACGGAGGCCTGCGGCCTCACCCCCGGCGCGCTCTACAACCACTTCGGCTCCAAGGAAGAGCTGCTGTACTCGATCATCATGGACGGGCACGCCGCGCTCGACCGCATGCTCGACGCGGTCCGCGCCGACGCGCCCGCGCCCGAGCGCCTGCACGGCTTGATCGAGGCCTTCGTGCTGCACCACACGCGCTACCGCAAGGAAGCCGTGGTGGGCGACGAGTGGCGCGCGCTCGACGAGGAACACCGTGACGAAGTGCGCCGGCTTCGGCTCGGTATCCGGGCCAGGGTCTCCGATGTCATCCGCGAAGGTGCCGCGGCAGGCGCCTTCGAACTGCCCAAGGTGCCCAATGGCGACCCGGTGCGGATGGCCGCCACTGCCGCGCTCGACATGTCCTTCCGGGTGGCCGGCTGGTTCAGTCCGGACGGCCCGGTGTCGGACACCGCGTTCGCGGCCTTCTACGCCGATCTCGTCCTCCGTTCGATCAGCAAGGTTCGCTGAGACCGGTCCCGGCCTCTTCGCGAACCGGAGAGGTGATGCATGACCGTCCACCCGCACCCGATCGTCGACATGTCGGGCATGGTGCTCGACCGCGACTGCTGGCGTGCCTACCTCGGCGGGTTCGCCGAGTACGCGCCGGACTACTTCCATTTGTTCGGCCAGCGGCTCGCGGTCACCGCGGGACTCGACCCGCGGGACTTCGCGGCGGCGAGCAAGGATCCAGACGCCGCGCTCGACCTGCTCCTGGCGAGCCCCGCGTTTGATCTAGACCTCGACGCCTACGTCGCCCGGCTGGCGCGGGAAGGGGTGCGGCACCAGGTCATCCACTCGAGCATGCGGCCGCTGCCGGGCGGCGGGATGGTGAGCGACCGGATCGCGGAGTTCGCCGCGCGTCATCCCGAACGCCTGCAGGCGTGGGCGAGTGTGAACCTCGCCGATCCCGGCGCGGCGATCGCGGAGGTGCGGCGCTGCGTGCTTGAACTCGGTATGCGCGGGGTGTCGGTGACCCACTTCCTGGACGTCGCCGAGCCGTTGTCGGAGGGCGCGCACGAGTTCTACCGGACGGTGAGTGAGCTGGGTGTGCCGCTGTGGGTGCACACCGGGCACAACCTGTCGACCCGAGTGCCGATGAACTGGTGTACCTGGCGGGAGGTGGACGAGATCGCGCGGCGGCACCCCGACCTGGTGGTGATCGCCGGGCACGGCGGCTGGCCCTGGGTCCTGGAGATGATGACGCTGTGCCAGCGGCACCGCAACGTCTACCTGGAGTTCTCCACACACCGGCCGCGTCACATGACCCGGCCCGGATCCGGGTGGGAGCCGTTGCTCCTGCACGGTGCTTCCACTGTCCGGAGCAAGATCCTCTTCGGGGGGATCGAATGGGTGCACGGCATGACCACCGGTGCACTGGCCGCTGAAGTGTCCGCGCTTGCGCTCGACGAGCGCACCAAGTGCGCGTGGTTGCACGACAACGGTGCGCGCCTGCTCGACCTCGATCCGAGCTAGGCCGGCCGGGTGCCGCGTCTTGACCGGACAGGCCTGCAGTCATAAAAATGAACGTTCATACACAAGGAAGTGGAGTGGTTCATGAACCTCGCAGGACGTGCCGCGCTCGTGACCGGGGCCGGACGTGGGATCGGCGCGGCGATCGCCGAACGCCTCGCCGCGGGCGGCGCCCGGGTCGCGGTAAACGATCTGGATGCCGAGGCCGCCAAGGCGACTGTCGAGCGCATTCAGGCCGGGGGTGGTGACGGGGTGGCGCTGGCCGGCGACATCGCCGACACCTCCTTCGCCCGCGAGCTGGTCGCCACTGCCGCCGACCAGCTCGGCGGCCTGGCGGTCCTGGTCAACAACGCGGGCACCATCCACCGCCTGCCGCTGCGGGAGCAGACCGAACAGCACTGGGACCGGGTGATGGACGTCAACCTCAAGGCGCCGTTCGTGCTCAGCCAGGCCGCGGTCGATCACCTCGCCGCGTCCGGGCACGGCGCGATCGTCAACATCTGCTCGGTCGCGGTGATCGGGTTCTTCCGCCAGATCGCCTACGACGCCTCCAAGGGGGGCCTGCTCACGATGACTCGGTCGCTGGCCGTCGAACTGGGCCGGGAAGGGATCCGGGCCAACGCGATCGCGCCGGGGTTCATCGACACCGACACCGGGCACGCGGCCGATCTCGGCCGGATCGGGGAGAAGACAGTGGCGACCCTGCCGTTGAGCCGGACCGGGCAGCCGGACGAGGTCGCGGGCGCCGCGGTCTGGCTGGCGTCGGACGAGGCGCGGTACGTCACGGGCCAGGTGCTGTTCGTCGACGGCGGCTGGGTGCGGAACTAGTCATGGCGACGGGAAGGGAACCAACGAGCATGGGAAACACTGACGCTGCGCGGCTTCATGGGCGGGTCGCGCTGGTGACCGGTGGCGCCTCCGGCATCGGGCAGGCGACCGCGCGGCGTCTGAGCCGGGACGGCGCGACTGTCGTCATCGCCGACATCGACGGCGAGGGAGCCGAAGCGGTAGCCAAGGACATCCAGAACGCCGGCGGTCTGGCCGAGGCGGTGCCCTGCGATCAAACCGACCCCGACCAGGTAGCGGTGTTGTTCGAGCGGCTGCAGCGGCACGACCGGCTCGACATCTGCGTGGCCAACGCCGGCTGGGGACGCTTCGGCGCGTTCCTGGAGATCCCGGAGAAGACCTGGCGCCGCACGTTCGAAATCAACGTGACCGGGACGTTCCTCATCTGTCAGGCCGCGGCGCGCCGGATGGCCGAGCTGGGCAACGGGGGAGCGATCGTGGTGACCTCGTCGTCCGGGGCCGTCGAACCGGTAGCCCTGTTCACCGCCTACTGCTCGGCCAAAGCCGCGCTGAACATGATGGTGAAGATCATGGCTTACGAACTGGGGCAGTTCGACATCCGCGTCAACGCGGTGATGCCGGGCGTTACGGAGACGGCGATGACCGGTGGTCTGCTGGCGACCGGGGCACGCAGCTACAACGAGGCCGAGTCGCCCCTGGGCAGGCTCGGCAAGCCAGAGGACATCGCCGGTGCGGTCGCCTACCTCGTGTCCGACGACAGTGGTTACGTCAACGGCGCCGCCTTGCTGGTAGACGGCGGTGGCAGCGCGTACAACCCGGGCTGGTTCGGCACCGACTTCCGGCGGCGAGGAGAAGCGTCCTGGATCCTCCGGCACGAGCAGGTGCCGGTTCAGGAAGCCGGAAAAGCCTGACACGGCGGTACTTCCCGTCACGGCCCGCGGTTCTCAAGGGGTACTCGCGGGGCGATGACCGCGGGCCGGGACGGCCGTAGTTTCGCGATATGCGCTACTGCGGAGGTGTCCCATGACGAGTACCAGCACGGCACCGTCCCGGACGGTGTCGCTGCGGCCCTGTTCGGCGACGATCGAAATCGATGCGCCGCGCAAGACCGCTGCGCTCGGCGCGGTCAACGCGATGCTGAAGCGAGCCGGGTTCCGGACCGTCACCGCCGGCACGGGCGCGGCGGCGTTCTGTGCGGTCCAGGTGGAGAACGCGGCGTTCGGCGTGCACGGCAGCGGTGGTTGCCTGCGTCGTTCGGTCGTCCTGGAAGCTGCGACCCGGATGGCCCGGTCCGGTGGTGGCCGGATGGTGCTCGTCACCGACGCCCTACCGTGGCCGGCTGGTTCGGCTCACGTCGAGCGCTCGGCGCGGCAGAGCGCGGATCTGCACTGGTGGCAGCAACTCGCCTCCCGGGTGGCGCCGCACGGCGTGCGGATGAACGCCATCCGCATCGGCTACGCGCCCTTTCTCGGCCACTCGTTGCCCCAGCCGGCGGAGGCGGTGCTCCACGCGCACCAGGTGGTCCGCCGCCCGGTGACCGAGGCTGACCTGCAGGCGGCCCTGACACTGCTGCTCAGCCGTGGCCTGAACGCGATGGTCGGGGAGGTGCTGCCGCTCGACGGTGGACTCGAGACCGGGATCGTGCCGGTCAGTGCCACCGGTACAGCCAAAGTGGACGGAAGCACGGTACCGCCGGCGCGACCGTGGTCCCTGGACGGGCGGACGGTGCTGGTGACCGGAGGCAGCAGCGGGATCGGTGCGGAAGCCGCTCTCGAACTGGCCAGGCGGGGCGCCGACGTCGTGCTCGCGGCACGGCGGCTCCCCGAGCTGGACGAGGTGGCGGCGGCGATCCGGGAGCACCTGGGGCGGCGGGCCTGGACGGTCCGCGCCGACCTGTCCCGCGCCGGCGCCGCCGACGACCTGGTCGACGAAGCCCTGCGCCAGGCCGGCGCGGTGCACGACTTCGTGCACGCGGCCGGCGTCCTGCCGCGGGACGACCAGCCCGAGGCGCGGCGGCACCGCGAAGAGGCCTACCGGATCAACGTCCTGTCCTTCGCCGACGCCGTGGAAAGGCTCGCGCAGCGGTGGGTTTCCTCCGGTCACCGCGGCAACATCGTCGCGGTCTCGTCCACGAGCGCGCAGACCGCGCCGGTGCCGGGGTTGTACAGCTACGGCTCGGGCAAGGCCGCGGTCGCGCAGCTGAGCACGCACCTGGCGGTCACGCTGGCGCGCCACCGGATCCGGGTCAACTCCGTGCTGCCGGGCATTGTCCGCACCCCGATGACCGACACCGCCGATCCAGCGTTCGTGACCGCGTCACTGCGGCGGATCCCGTCCGGCCGGCTGTGCGATCCGGAAGACATCGCCGCGGCGGTGGCTTACCTGGTCAGCCCGGCATCCGCGATGGTGGACGGAGCCCAGCTGCGGGTGTGCGGCGGCTGGGCGACCTTGCGATCACTGCCCGCGTTCACCCCCGGAGGCGAGCAGCCCGTCTCCGCGGCGTTCGCGTGATCGGAAGCCGGTCACCCGGTGACCACGAAGCTCACCGCCGTGCTGCAACTGCCCCCGACGTTGAGGGTCGCGGCGGTGCGTGCCCCCGGTACCTGGTAGTCGCCGGCGGTTCCGGTCACCTGCCGGTGCGCGTCCAGCAGCATCCGGACTCCGGTGGCACCCACCGGGTGCCCGGCGCCGATCAGGCCGCCCGACGGGTTCACCGGCAGGCGCCCGTCGAAGTCGATGTGGCCGTCCTCGATGGCCTGCCAGGCTTTCCCGGGATCGGTGAGTCCGAAGTGGTCGATCGCGACGTACTCGGTGATCGTGAAGCAGTCGTGGGTTTCGATCACGTCGAGCTCTTCCGGTCCACGCACGCCGGCCCGGCCGTAGGCGTCGGTGATCGCTTGCCGGACGTTCGGGAACAGGTAGCGCCCCTCGTGGGTGAACTTCGCGCTCAGGGGTAGTGGTGCGGTGTGGTGGCCCCATCCGCTGATCTGGCTGGCCCTGCGGCCGGGCGACCCGCCCTGCCAGGCCTCGGTGAACCGGCTGCCGGCCAGCACGATCGCGCTCGCCCCGTCGGTGATCCGGCCGCAGTCGCTCCTCCGGGTGCGGCCGGTGACGATGGGGTTGGCGATGTCGTCGGCGTCGAAGTGGCCGGGTTCGGCCGTCCAGTCACGGGTCTGTGCCAGCGGGTTGCGGCGGGCGTTGCTGCGGTTGAGCTCGGCGATGCGGTTGAGGTGGGTTTGGTCGAGCCCGTACCGGCGGTCCACCTCCTGGCTGATGCGGTCGAAGAGGTGCGGCCAGGGCAGCTCGCCGGAATCCAGTTCCTCGGGTGTCCACGCCGCGGAGCCGAGGTTGCGTGCCGCTTCCTCACCCGCGACGTTGCGCATCAGCTCGACCCCGACGACGAGGACGACGTCGTACCGCCCGGCCTCGATCTCCGCCATCGCGGCCAGTGCCGCGGCACTACCGGACGCGCAGGCTGCTTCGTGCCTGCTGGTGGGCAGCATGGCCCAGGCCGGGGTCAGCATCGGGATCATCGCGCCGAGGTGCGACTGCCCGGCGAAGCGCTCCCCGCCGAAGTTGCCGACATGCGCGGTGTCGATGTCCACTGTGGAATCGGTGACGACGCGATCGCCATCGCGACGCTGCTCTCGGCCCGGGACGAGGCGTCCGCGGGCGGCATCTTCCGGGAGCTGGCCTCGTGAACCCGGTCAGCGAGGTCCTCGTCCCCGGGCTGACGTTCGGCAGCCTGTACGCGCTCGTCGCGATCGGGTTCAACGTGCTCTACCGGCCGACGAACGTGCTCAACTTCGCGCAGGGCGACCTGGTGATGGTCGGGGCGATGCTGATGGCCGCGACCGGCCTCGGGGGCCTGCCGTGGCCGATCGCGCTCGTCTGCGTGGTGGTGGTCGTCGGCCTGGTCGCGCTGCTCGAGGAACGGCTGGCCGTCGCGCCCGTGCTGCGCCGGTCC
This sequence comes from Amycolatopsis sp. 3B14, assembly GCF_050958625.1. Taxonomy (NCBI): domain Bacteria; kingdom Bacillati; phylum Actinomycetota; class Actinomycetes; order Pseudonocardiales; family Pseudonocardiaceae; genus Amycolatopsis; species Amycolatopsis sp. 3B14. The sequence continues at coordinate 59,513 of NZ_JBHZEN010000009.1, read as the reverse complement.
AGTCACGCCGCGGGCTGGGTCATCACCACGCTCGCCTTCTCGCTGGTCCTGAGCCAGGTCGCGGGCCGGATCTGGACCGCGGAACCGCGATCGGTGGCGCCACCCGAGCCGTTGTCCCTGCGGCCGATCGACTTGCTGGGGCTGCAGATCAGCAGTTACCAGCTCGTGGTGATCGGCGTGGTCGTAGTGCTCGTCGTCGCGCTCGAACTCGGGGACCGGACGCGGTTCGGGTGCGCGGTGCGGGCGGTCGCCGCGGACCGCGACGCGGCGCGGCTGCAGGGGATCCGGCCGGACCGGATCGGCCGCATCTCGTTCCTGGCCGGGGGCGCGCTGGCCGGGCTCGCCGGGGTGCTCGCCGCACCGCTGCTGCTGGCGTCGGTGACCATGGGGTTCGGCCTGCTCATCCGCGGGTTCTTCGCGGCCATCGTGGGCGGCGTCGGCGACCACCGGGGCGCGCTGGTCGCGGGCTGGCTGCTCGGCGTCGTCGAAGCTGCCGGGGCGCGTTACGTTTCGCCGGGCATGCAGACCGCGGTCCTCTTCGGAGTCGTCGTGGTCGTCCTGATGGTCCGGCCCACCGGGCTCCGGCGTGCGGGCGGGGTGCTGCGCCATGTCTGACGCGACACTGGCCGCACGACGGCCTTGGGTGGCCGGCGGGCCGCGGGCCAGGGCAGCCGGGATCGCGCTCGCCGCGGGGGCCGCGGCGGCGTTGCCCCTGGTCGCCGGTGACCCGTTCGTCGTGTACCTGGCGACGCTGGTGGGCATCTACGTCCTTGTCGCGATGGGGCTGAACCTGCTGTTCGGCTACGCCGGGCAGGTCTCGCTCGGCCACGGCGCGCTGGTCGCCGTCGGCGCCTACGTCGCGGCGGTGCTGACCACGGCGCACGAGTGGTCGTTCTGGGCCGCCCTGCCGGTCGCGATGCTCGGCGCGGGACTGGTCGGCAGCCTGATGGCGTTGCCCGCACTGCGCCTGAGCGCCTGGTACCTCGCCCTCATCACGCTGGCGTTCGGAATGGTCGTCAACGGCCTGCTGGTCGAGATGCGGGCGATCACTGGTGGCTTTTCCGGGATCTTCGGCGTGCCGCGCCCGGAGGCAGGCGGGCTGCCGCTGGACGACGCGGGCTTCTTCTGGCTCGTGCTCGCCTTCGTCGTCGTCACGTACTTGGTGCTGCGGAACCTGGTGCGCTCACGAGTCGGCCGCGCGCTCATCAGCGTTCGCGATGCCGAGGAGGCGGCCCGCTCGGCGGGCGCGAACACGGTGCGGCTCAAGGTGTTCGCGTTCTTCCTCAGCGCGGTCCTCGCCGGCGCGGCGGGCGCGTTGCTCGCGGGGCTCAAGGGCATGGTGACACCGGACGACTTCACCATCGACTTCTCGGTCTTCTTCCTGCTCGTGGTGATCGTCGGCGGGGCGGGACGGCTGGGCGGTCCGGTCGTCGGCGTGCTGGCGTTCTTCGTGCTGCCCGAGTTGCTGGGAGCGCTGGCCGAATGGCGCCTGCTTGTCTACGGCGCGGCGTTGCTCGTGGTCGCGGTCTACGCTCCGCACGGGATCGCCGGCGCCTGGTCGCGCTGGTGGCGCTCCCGCCGGCCCCCGGCCCCGGTGGCCGGGTGCTTCCCGGATCCGCCCCGGCCGCCGCGGCGGGACGCGCTCAGCCTGACGGCCCGTGGCCTGGTCAAGGGTTTCGGCGGCGTCCGTGCCCTGCGGTCCGCCGATCTGGCGGTACCCGCCGGCACCATCCACGCGGTGGTCGGGCCCAACGGGTCCGGCAAGACCACTCTGCTCAACACCATCACCGGCTACGTCCGCGCCGACGACGGCACCGTGCGGCTCGGAGGGCGGGCGATGGCCCGGCGGTCGCCCGACCGGATGGCCCGCGCCGGCGTCGGCCGCACTTTTCAGACGCCGCGCCTGCTGCCGGAACTGAGCGCGCTGGACAACGTCCTCCTCGGCGCCTACGCGCGGGAGCGGTCGGCCGCGGTGGTGATCGCGGCGGGCCTGCCGCCTGCCCGCCGGGAGGTCGCCGCGCTCACCGCAGAAGCCATGGCCTACCTGCGGTTCGTCGGGCTGGGCGACGTCGCGGGGCAGCAGGCGGGTGCGCTTCCGCACGGCAAGCAGCGGCTGCTGGAGATCGGCCGCGCGCTGATGGCCCGTCCGAGCCTGCTGCTCCTCGACGAGCCGGCCGCCGGCCTGTCGATGACCGAACTCGACGCGCTGGGACGGCTGTTGCGGGAGATCCGCGCCGACGGCGTCACCGTCGTGCTCATCGAGCACCACATCGAACTCGTCGCCGAGGTGGCCGACGCGGTCACGGTGCTGCACGAGGGCGCGACGCTGCTGTCGGCGCCGCCGGCGACGGCCCTGACCGACGACCGTGTTCTCGACGTCTACCTGGGGCGCTGATGACTCCTCTCCTCGAACTGTCCGGGGTCACCGCCGGCTACGGATCGGCACCGGTGGTCGAAGACATCACCCTGGCTGTCGAGCCGGGCCAGGTCTGCGCGCTCGTCGGCGCGAACGGGGCAGGCAAGAGCACGCTCCTCGGCACCATCTCCGGTCTGCGGCACCCCAGCCGCGGCCGGATCACCTTCGACGGAGCCGACCTGAGCCACGCGGCGCCGGAGACCGTCGTGCGACGGGGACTCGTGCACGTGGCGGAGGGACGGCGCATCTTCCGCGGGCTCACCGTGCGGGAGAACCTCGACCTCGGGCTGTGGCGGTCCGGTCTCGGCAAGCCGGAGCAACGCGACCGGCTGGACCGGGTGCTCGGGCTGTTCCCGTTCCTGCGGGCCCGCCTGTCCGCGCAGGCTGAAGTACTCAGCGGTGGTGAACAGCAGATGCTGGTCATCGGGCAGGCCCTCATGCGCGAGCCGCGGATGCTGCTGCTCGACGAACCCTCCCTCGGGCTGGCGCCGGTGATGGTCGACCGCGTTTTCGACACGATCGAGGTGCTGCGCGCCGAAGGGCTGAGCCTTCTGCTGGTCGAGCAGGTGGTCGAGCGGGCGCTGAGCATCGCCGACCGGGGTTTCGTGATGCAGAACGGACGCATCGTCGCCGAGGGGCCCGGTCCGGACCTGCTGCGCGGTCCCGGCTTGCGCCAGGCGTACCTGGGGGCGTTCGCTGGGGGGAGCCCGTCCGGCGACCCCGCTGATCCGACGGAAGCGAGGCAGTGACATGGACTGGTGGAGTTCGGCCGTGCCCGGGCCGGAGGAGTGCGTGCTGGGGCTGCTGTTGCGGCGGCACGCCCGCGAGCGCGGGGACACCGTGCACGCGGTGTTCCAGGACGGCAGCCGCTGGACCTACGGCGAGACCTGGCGGGCGGCCAACGCGGTTGCCCGTCAACTGGCCGCGCTCGGCGTCCGGCACGGCGACCGCGTGTTGTCCTGGCTGCCGAACGGTCCGGACGCGCTGCGCGTCTGGTACGGCGCCAACCTGCTCGGCGCGATCTACATGCCGCTCAACCCCGCCTACCGCGGCGGTCTGCTCCAGCACGCGATCCGCTTGTCCGGCGCCAGGGTGATGGTCGCTCATCCGGACCTGGTACCGCGTCTGGCCACGCTGGAGGGCGGGCAACTGGACCACGTGGTGCCGCTGACCAGTCGCAAGTGGACGGACGCCGGACCGGAGGTGGTTCCCGAAGCGCCGATCCAGCCCTGGGACCCCTACGCGATCATCCTGACGTCCGGGACGACCGGGCCGTCGAAGGGCGTGGTGTGCTCCTACACGCACGTCGCCACAACCGCCGCGGCGGCGTTCGACGAACGGTTCGGGGAGCAGGACCGGTACATGATCAACCTGCCGCTGTTCCACGCCGGCGGCACGATCGGCTGCTACGCGGCGTTGCTGAAGGGCGCGTCGATCGCGGTCGTCGACCGGTTCGACACCGCCCGCTTTTGGGACCTGGTGCGCACGACCGGGACCACCCACGTGACCCTGCTCGGCGTGATGGCGACCTTCCTCGCCAAGCAGCCGCCCGCGCCCGGCGACCGCGACCACCCCCTGCGGCACGTGTTCATGGTGCCGTTGAACGACGACGTGGCCGGTTTCGCCCGTCGCTTCGGCGTCCGTGTGACGGCGCTGTTCAACATGACCGAGACGTCGATCCCGATCATTTCCGAGGACGATCCGACGACCCCCGGGACCTGCGGCCGGGTTCGCCGCGGCGTGCAGGCACGGCTCGTCGACGAGTTCGACCGGGAAGTCCCCGACGGGACGCCAGGCGAGCTGGTGCTGCGCACCGACCGGCCCTGGGCGATGAACTCCGGCTACTGGGGCATGCCCGAGGCGACGGCGGGAGCGTGGCGGAACGGCTGGTTCCACACCGGGGATGCCTTCCGCCGCAGCCCCGACGGCGAGTACTTCTTCGTCGACCGCGTCAAGGACGCGATCCGGCGGCGCGGCGAGAACATCTCGTCGTTCGACGTGGAGGCGGAGATCCTGGCCCACCCGGCGGTGCGCGAAGCGGCGGTCGTCGCCGTGCCCAGCCCGCACGGCGAGGACGACGTGCTGGCCGTCGTCGCACCGGTCGAGGGGGCCGTCATCGATCCGGCGGAGCTGCTGGCGTTCCTGTCCGACCGGATGGCGCACTTCATGGTGCCGCGCTACATCCGGGTGCTCGACGAGTTGCCCAAGACGCCCACGAGCAAGATCGAAAAGCACCGGCTGCGGTCGGCCGGCGTCACCGCAGACACGTGGGACCGGGAGGCCGCCGGGCTACGGGTCAAGCAGGAGCGAATCGCTCAACACTGATGGGCGCTGCCGCACCGGCCGTGCGCAGCGCGAGCACGGCGAATTCGTCCGCGAGGTCCGGCACGCTGAGGTGGCCGCCGGGGTGGTACCAGCGGCCCACCTCGGTCCACGTGCTCAGCAGCACCTTCGCGAGCAGGGCGTTGTCGGTCGTCGGCTGGAAGACGCCGGTGCGGATGCCGCGTTCCAGCAGCCGCTCGACGAGGTGACCGAGCCGCAGACGGCTGCCCCGGATTTCGCTGATGGCCCGATCGTACAGCTTGGATAAACGCTCGTTGCCCGCAGCAGCCGCCCAAGCGCCTCGGCGGGACAGGAGCGAATCTGAAGCGCGTTCCGGTAGGTCGAAATCTTGCGGAGTCGCACGGGGGTCAAGAAGGTACAGGTTCAAAACCCTGTCCGTCACGATTGCGCTTGCTGACGGGCCGGGTTCGGCGATGAGGCCTTCCATCGTCTCGAGATCGCGTTAGGAATTCGATTCCTTGCCTGACGGCGATCAGGGCGCGTGCGGTCGACTCCGGGTCGATGTCCTCGTCGATCTCGCCGCTGTCGCGCGCTTCGGTGATCCGCCGGTTGAACAGGGTGAGCGTTTCGCTGTAGAGCCGGCACGCGCGGGTGCGCATGTCTTCGTCCTGCGCACTCAGCGCGGCGACGCTGTTGGCCATCAGGCAGCCCTGCGGAGGGCAGCTCCATGCGGCCGCCCTCGTCGAACGTGTCGGCCGATGTGACGCCGTGCCACGGGCTCGGGTTCGCGGTCACCGCCTCGCGCCGGCCATGCTCGGCGTCATGGCGACGGACCGGTACGGCGCCGCGGCCGAGGTCGCCGCCTTCGTCTCCTACCTCGCCGGACCGGAAGCCGCGTACATCACCGGCTCCAGCCTCAACATCGACGGCGGATTCACCGCGTAACCCGGCTCAGCGGGGCGGCTCGTCGTAGCCCTCCTTCCGCAGGCCCGAGCGGTAGGTGCGGTCCATCACCCGGCGCAGCAGCCGGGTCGCACCGGGGACCGCCTTGAGCAGGAAGGCGCCGCCCGCGGCCGTCGCCGAGTTCGCGGCCACGTGTTTTCCCGCCACGGCAAGGAGATCCGGCACCGGTGCCCGGTCGACGCCGGGGTTCCACGGCTGCGAGTCCACCACCGCGTTGTTGGCGGCGATCTCGACGTCCTCGACGGTGACGAGGAGTGCCGCGTGCGGCGGCTTTCCGCGCAGCGCCAGCGGCTCCAGATGCGCCGGATCGACGGTGATCGCGCCCCGTCCGCGGACGTGCAGCACCTCGTCGCGCCCCGGGACGAGCGCGGCGAACGACAGCCGGTCGTCCTGCAGCAGGTTGTGCAGCGTGTCGGCGCGCTTGTTGCCCTTCCGGTCCGGGATGACGAGCGTGCGGCCGTCCAGTATCCGCGCCACCGCCTCCCGGTCCCCGCGCGGGCTCGTGTCGCTCCCACCGGAGGAGTCCCAAGTGGACAGCGCGAGGAACGGCGCCGCGGCGAGGAAATCGGCGACCCCGCGCAGCGGACCGTCACCCCCGGGCGCGGCGGACGGCCCGGCCGGATCGCGGGGCTGCCACAGCCTGGACCGGAGGATGGCCTGCGCGCAGTGGACGTAGGCCTCCGTGACGTCGGCGAAGATCCGCTCGCCCTTCCGCTTGGCCACGGAACCGTTGACACGCAACACCTCCCCGACACCCGGCAGGAGGAAGAAGAACGAGATCGCGCCCTGCGCGTCGCCGTCCAGGGTGAACGAGATCCGGGTGGCCGAGTGGACGCGGACGAACCCCGGCGCGCCGCCGAGGAACGTCGTCCGGCTCGCGCCGTCGGCGTCCCGGTAGCCGACGGCCGCGATCGGCGAACGGGCCAGGACGGCCCGGCACCCCTCGTCGAGGGCGGAGATCTGCTTGAGCGTGATCATCGGCGCCGGGCGCCCGACGATGGACTCGACCTCGTCCGCCGTGGTGAGCTGGTGTGGTGCATCAGCGCAGGTCATGCCACTATTCTGAGCAATAGCTCAGCTTTTTGGCTACTCGCTTTTCGCGCCACGAGGAGGATGCGCGATGCCGTCGGACGACCGTCGCCTTCAAGCACGTCGCAAGCCCCGGCAGGTGCGCGCGGAGCTGACCCGCGAGCGCATCCTCACCGCCGCTGCTCACGTTTTCGCCGAGCACGGCTACGCCGCCGGCACCACCAACCGCATCGCCGAGCGCGCCGGCATCTCGATCGGCTCGCTGTACCAGTACTTCCCGAACAAGGACGCCATCCTCGCCGAACTGCTGGTGCGGCACATCGACCGCGGCCGGTGGACGTCCGCCGACCAGCTCGACCTGTCGCCGGGCACGCTGGAAGCGCTGGTCCGGGCTCTCGTCCGGGACGCGATCGACAACCACCGCGACGATCCCCAGCTGCTGCGGATCATGATCGAGCAGGCGCCGGTTTCGCGGGACCTGCTCGACACGATCGACCGGCACGGGAAGATGCGCGTCGGGCAGGTGCGCGACCTGCTGGCCCGTCACCCGGACGTGGGTGTCCGGGACCTGGATACGGCGGCGGAGCTGATCGTGTTCACCGTGGAGACGAACACGCACCGCGCGATGGCCGACCCGCGGACCACCGGGATCGAGGCGCTGGAGAACGAGCTGGTGGCCATGGTGACCCGGTACCTGCGCGGGGACCGCCCCGCACCGGGCGGTCAGGCGGACGTGCGCTGACGGCCCGCCTCCCGGCGGGCGGACTCGATGATCGTGTCCAGCAGGCCGGGGAAGGCGCGTTCCAGGTCGGCCCGGCGGAGTTCGTTCAGCTTCACCGTGCCCCGGTAGTGCTGCCGGATGATCCCGGCCTGCCGCAGGACCTTGAAGTGGTGCGTGCTGGTCGACCGGGTGACGTTGATGTCGAACGTGCCGCACGCCATGTCCTCGCCGGAATCGGCTAGTTGCCGCACGATGCTGCGCCGCACCGGGTCGGTCAGCGCGTCGAGCACGCCCTGCAGCGTGATGTCCTCCGCGGCGGGGTGGTCGTTGATCCGGTCCGTCACGGCACCCATATTACGATGATCGTCGAAGTTTGACCACCATGAAGTTTGATGGCTATCGTACTAACCGTGCGTGACTCCTCTGGTCTGAAACTCGCCGCGCTCGCCACGGGCTTCGTCATGGCCTCGCTCGACGTGACCGTCGTCAACGTCGCGGGCAGCGCGATCCAGCAGCAACTGCACGCTTCGCTGTCCGAGCTCACCTGGATCGTCGACGGCTACGTGCTGGTGTTCGCGTCGCTGCTGATGCTCGCCGGCGGCCTGGCGAACCGCTTCGGTGCGCGGGCCGTCTACCTGGCCGGCATGGCGGTCTTCTTCGCCGCCTCACTCGCCTGCGCGCTCGCCCCCACCGCCGGGGTGCTCATCGCCGCGCGGCTCGTCCAGGGCGCGGGCGCCGCGTTGTTCATGCCGAGTTCCCTGTCCCTGCTGGTGTTCTCGTTCCCCGACAAGCGCCGGCGCACTCGGATGCTGGGGCTCTGGTCGGCGATCGTCGCCACCTCGGCCGCGCTCGGGCCGACCCTCGGCGGCCTGTTGGTAAGCGCTTTCAGCTGGCCCAGCATCTTCCTGCTCAACCTGCCCATCGGCGTCGCCGGCATCCTGCTGACCCGGCGCTGCATCCCACCGGTCGACGGGCGCCGTGTCCGGCTGGCCGTGCCCGGGCACGTCCTGTGGATCGCCGCCCTCGCCGCGCTGAGCTTCGCGCTCATCGAAGGCCCGCGGCTGGGCTGGCTGGCCCGCCCGGTGCTGGCCGCGTACGTGGTGCTCGGCTTCGCCGCTGCCGCGCTCGTCACCCGCGAACGGCGGGCCGAGCACGTGGTCATGCCGTGGAACCTGTTCCGCGGCGCGGGTTTCACCGGCGCGAACCTGGTCGGCTTCGCGTTCAACTTCGCCGTCTACGGCGGCATGTTCATGCTCAGCCTGTACTTCCAGCACGCCCGCGGCGCCGGCCCGTTCCTCGCCGGGCTGGAGCTGCTGCCGATGACGATCTGGTTCCCGCTGGGCAACCTGGTCTACTCGCGCATCGCGGGCCGGATCCCGAACGGGGTGCTGCTGACAGTCTTCCTGCTGGTCGCCGGCGTCGCGTCGCTCGCCATGGCCGGAATGTCGACCGATACGCCGTACTGGGTGCTGGCCGTCGCCGTCGCGGTGGCCAACGTCGGCGCGGGCATCATCTCGCCCGGGATGACCGCCGCGCTGGTCGAGTTCGCCGGGGTGGCACACGCGAACGTGGCGGGCGCCGTGCTCAACGCCAACCGCCAGATCGGCACGCTGGTCGGCGTCGCGGCGATGAGCGTCGTGCTCGGCACCGTCACGGACTGGAACCGCGGCCCCGGCCTGTCCTTCCTGCTCCTCGGCGCCGCCTACCTCGCGGGCGCGGCCGGCGCGTGGTGGCTGATCGCCAGGTCCGAACGTCAGGCGCGGAACGTGCGGCGGTAGGTGTCCGGCGGCACCCCGACCGCGCGGTGGAAGTGGCGGCGCAGCGTCGTCGCGGTGCCCATGCCGGCCGCGGCGGCGATCGCGTCGATGCTGTCGTCCGTGCTCTCCAGCAGCTCCTGCGCGCGGCGGATCCGTTGCGCGAGCAGCCACCGCAGCGGGGTGGTGCCGGTGACGGCGCGGAAGTGCCGCGCCAGGTGCCGTGAGCTCAGGTTCGCCTGGCGGGCCAGGTCCTCCACCGTCAACGGCTGGTCCAGCCGCCGCATCACCCACGGCAGCAGCTCGGCCAGCGGATGGCCGTCGTCCTCCGGCACCGGCGTGCTGACGAACTGCGCCTGCCCGCCTTCCCGGTGCGGCGGCACGACCAGGCGGCGGGCGACCACGTTGGCGATCGCCGAACCGTGGTCGAGCCGGACCACGTGCAGGCACAGGTCCATCGCCGCCGCCTTGCCCGCGGAGGTGAGCACGCGGCCGTTGTCCACGTAGAGCACGTCCGGGTCCAGTTCGATCCGCGGGTAGCGCGCGGCGAGGTCGTCGGTGTGGGCCCAGTGGGTGGTCGCGCGCAGCCCGTCCAGCAGGCCGGCCGCCGCGAGCACGAACGCGCCGGTGCACAGGGACACCACGCGCGCGCCGGACTCGTGAGCCGCGCGCACCGCGTCGACCAGGTCGGCGGGCGGGTCCTCGTCGACGTCGGCCAGCGCGGGGACGATCACGGTGTCCGCCTCGGCCAGCCGGTCGAAACCGCCGTCCGGCTCGACCCGGAACCGGCCGGCCCGCACCGGGCGCGGGCCGCACACGCTGAGGTCGTACCACGGGACGCGCACGGCATCCGGCGGCGAGCCGAAGACCTCGCAGGCCAGCGCCAGCTCGAAGTGCAGCATGCCGTCGGTGGTGGCGACGGCGACGGAGGTCATGTCCGAAAGTGTACGGGTCGTGTCGTTCCGGACACTGGGCAGCGGCGGCCCGGCCGGACAGGATTGTCCGCAGTGGATCACTTCGAGCACGTGGGAGCAGGCATGGGACGGGTTGCGGTGTACGGGGCGTACGGGCACACCGGGCGGTTCGTGGTCGCGGAGCTGCGCGAGCGCGGGCACGTCCCGCTGCTGCTGGGCCGCGACCGGGAGAAGCTGCTGGCGGTGGCGCAGCCGGACCTCGAGGTGCGGCCGGCGCCGGTCGACGACCCGGCTGCCCTGGACCGCGCCCTCGCCGGGGCGGACGCCGTGATCAACTGCGCGGGGCCCTTCGCGACGACCGCCGCCCCGCTGGTCGAGGCGGCACTACGGGCGGGCATCCCGTACGTCGACGTGGCCGCCGAAATCGAGGCGAACGCCGACACCTTCGCGCACTTCGCGGAGCGGGCCGGGGACAACGTGGTCGTCCCGGCGATGGCGTTCTTCGGCGGTCTCGGCGACCTGCTGGTCACCGCCGCCATGGGGGACTGGACAGCGGCCGACGAGGTGCACATCGCCTACGGCCTGAGCAGCTGGCACCCCACCGCCGGAACCCTCGCCGCGGGCGCGGTGTCGCGGCAGCGCCGGGACGACCGGCGCGTCCGCTACACCGGCGGACGGCTGGAGTACCACGACGACGCCCTGCCGGCGCTGGAGTGGGAGTTCCCCGCGCCACTCGGGCCGCAGGACGTCATCGGGGAGTTCAGCATGGCCGACATCGTCGCCGTCCCCACCCACCTGGACGTGCCCGAGGTGCGCACCTACATGACGGCCAAGGCGGCGGCGGACCTGGCCGCGCCCGGCGCCACGGCCCCGTCCGCCGTCGACGAGCGGGGCCGCTCGGCACAGACCTTCGTCGTGGACGTCGTGGTCCGCCGCGGTGCCGAGGAGCGCCGGATCTCCGCCGCCGGGCAGGACATCTACGCGATCAGCGCGCCGCTCGCGGTGGAGGCCGTCGCCCGGATCCTGAGTGGACGGACCAGGGCGACCGGCGTGCTCTCCGCGGGCGCGGCATTCGACGCGCCGGACTTCCTGCGCGCGCTGGCGCCGCACCTGTCGCTGTCTCAGCCGGTGCTGTGCCGGTAGAAGGGCTCCTTGATCGGCGCGAGCGGCGTGTTGCCGAGGATCAGGTCCGCCGCCTTCTCCGCGGTCATGATCACCGGCGCGTAGATGTTGCCGTTGGTGATGTAGGGCATCACCGAGGCGTCCACGACCCGCAGGCCCGCCGTGCCGTGCACCCGCATCGAGCCGGGGTCCACGACGGACATGTCGTCGACGCCCATCTTCGCCGTGCAGGACGGGTGCAGCGCGGTCTCCGCGTCCTTCGCCACCCAGTCCAGGATCTGCTCGTCGGTCTCCACGCCGGGGCCGGGGGAGATCTCGCCGCCGTTGTAGCGGTCCAGCGCGGGCTGGTTGAGGATCTTGCGGGCCACCCGCACGGCCTCCACCCACTCGCGCCGGTCGTTCTCCGTGGACAGGTAGTTGAACCGCAGCGCCGGGTGCCGCCGCGGGTCTGTCGACGTGATCTTCACGCTGCCCCGGGTGTCGGCGTACATCGGTCCGACGTGGACCTGGTAGCCGTGCCCACCGGCGGGCACCGAGCCGTCGTAGCGGATCGCGATCGGCAGGAAGTGGAACATCAGGTTCGGGTAGGCCACGGTGTCGTTGCTGCGCACGAAACCGCCGCCCTCGAAGTGGTTCGTGGCGCCCGGACCGGACCGCAGGAACAGCCATTGCGCGCCGATCAGCGGGCGCTTCCACGTCGCCAGGTGCGGCTGCATCGACACCGGTTCCTTGCAGGCGTACTGGATGTACACCTCGAGGTGGTCCTGCAGGTTCTCACCGACTCCGGGCAGGTCGTGGACCACGTCGATGCCGAGCCGGCGCAGCTCGGCCGCGTTGCCCACGCCCGACAGCTGCAACAGTTGCGGCGTGTTGATCGCTCCGCCGCACAGCACGACCTCCTTGCCGTACACCTCGCGTGGCGCGCTCCGCCCGGTCGAGTACTCGACCCCGACGGCTCGGTTGCCGCGGAACAGGACCTGCGACACGAACGCGCGGGTCTGCACGGTCAGGTTCTTCCGGTGCCGCACCGGGTGCAGGTAGGCGCGGGCGGCGGAGAGCCTGCGGCCGCGGCGCACGTTCCGGTCGAAGGGCGCGAACCCCTCCTGCCGGTAGCCGTTCACGTCGTCCGTGCGTGGGTACCCGGCCTGCTCCGCGGCGTCGAAGAACGCCTGGAACAACGGGTTCGACGCCGGTCCGCGTTCCAGCTCCAGCGGGCCGTCGTGCCCGCGCCAGCGCCCGTCCGGCGGATCGGCGAGGCAGTTCTCCATGCGCTGGAAGTAGGGCAGGCAGTGCGCGTAGTCCCACTGGGACATCCCCGGGTCGGCGGCCCACCGTTCGTAGTCCATCGGGTTGCCCCGCTGGAAGATCATGCCGTTGATGCTGCTCGACCCGCCGAGGATCTTGCCGCGCGCGTGGTAGATGCGCCGCCGGTTCATGAACGGCTCCGGCTCGCTGCGGTAGCCCCAGTCGTAGAAGCGGCTGCCGATCGGGAAGGTGAGCGCGGCGGGCATGTGCACGAACACGTCCCACTTGGCGTCCGACCGGCCCGCCTCAAGCACCAGCACCTTCACCTTCGGATCGGCCGAGAGCCGGTTGGCCAGCACGCACCCGGCCGAGCCGCCGCCGACGATGATGAAGTCGTAGTTCTCGGTGCTCACGTTCGTCCTCCTCAGGAAAGCTCGTCGACGAGCCGGTCGCCACGGTCGGCCTGGTGTTCGGGGAGCGTGCCGAGGCGGTGGCGGCCCCGGAGCCGGAACCACGCCAGGCCGATCGCGGCGACGATCCCGATGAAGATCAGGGCCATCCAGCGCAGCACCCCGCCGCCGTAGATCTGCTCGCGCGGCCACGCCAGGTTCACGGACATCCCGGCGCCCCACAGCACGGCGACGACGTTGACCGGGAGCCCGAACCGCCCGAGCGAGAAGTGCCCGCCCGCGTCCCGGCCCGACCACCCGCCACGCAGCCGCTTGACCAGCATCGGCACCGTCACCAGCAGGTAGGCCAGGTAGATCATCACCACCGCGACGCTGGTGACCGCGGTGAAGATCTGCGGGGTGCCGATGTTGACCAGCAGGATGGCCACCGCGACCGCGCCGATGAGGATCGCCGGGACCACCGGGGTGCCGGTCTTGGCGTTGATCCGGGCCAGCCGCACCCCGAACGGCAGCGCGTTGTCGCGGGCCATCGCGAACATCAGCCGGATGCCGGCGGTGTGCACGGCCAGCGCGCACACCGTGATGGCGACGACGATGCAGCACAGGAACACCTTGCCCAGCGGCCCGCCGAGCACCTGCAGCACGATCAGCTGCAGCCCGCCCGACGACGTGCCCAGCCGCGGATCGGCCAGGTCGGGCGCGGCCATGATGGCGAACAACAGGATCAGCCCGCCGATCACGAACGACGCGATGACCGCGCGCAGGATCGCCACCGGTGCGGTGCGCCGCGGGTTGACCGTTTCCTCGCCCAGTGAGCTCGCCGTGTCGAAGCCGTACATGACGTAGGCGGAGGCGATCGCGGCCACCAGGAACACGCCGGCGTAGCCACCGGTGTGCCCCTCGCCGAGCCCGTGCGTGTCGACGAAGACACCGGGGCCGCGCACGGCGTTCACGGCGAGGATGACGACCAGCAGGACCGCCGCGATCAGCTCGATGAACACGCCGATGCTGTTGATGCGCGCCATCAGCTTCACGCCGAAGGCGTTGACCAGCGTGGTGAACAGGATCAGCACCGCGCCCCAGATCACCGCGGAGATCCCGAAGTCGTGCGCGCCGCTGCCGTCGCCGACCAGCTGGAAGCCGGACCACAGCTGCGGCAGCGTGACCTGGTAGGCCAGCACCACGCTGGCCAGGGTGACCACGGAGGCGGTGAACATCATCCAGCCCGCGAGCCACGACGTGGTGGGCCCGGCGAGTCTCTTCGACCAGTTGTAGACCGAACCGGCGACCGGGTAGCGGGCGGCCAGCTCGGCGAAGCACAGGGCCACCGCGATCTGCCCGACGAAGACCATCGGCCAGGACCACCAGTAGGCCGGCCCGCCGGTGCCGAAGCCGAAGTAGAACAGCTGGAACGTGCCGGTGAGGATGGAGATGTAGCTGACCCCGGCGGCGAAACTGGCGAACTTGCCGATGCTGCGGTCGAGGGACTGCCGGTACCCGAACTCGGACAGTCCGTGGTCGTTGCTGGTGCTCACGCGCGCCTCCTCTTCAGTACTGCGGCGTGGAGAGGGGAGTCCCGGTCAGCCCTTGAACCAGTGCTGCGGCCGGGGATCGATGTTGTGGTAGATGTGCTTGGTCTCGCGGTACTCGTGCAGGCCGGACGGGCCGAGTTCGCGGCCGATGCCGGACTTGCCGAAGCCGCCCCACTCCGCCTGCGGCAGGTACGGGTGGTAGTCGTTGATCCAGACCGTGCCGTGGCGCAGCGCCCCGGCCACGCGCTGGGCGCGGCCGGCGTCGGAGGTCCACACCGCGCCGGCGAGTCCGTAGTCGGTGTCGTTGGCCAGTTCGACGGCCTCCGCCTCGGTGCCGAACCGTTCCACCGTGACGACCGGGCCGAACACTTCCTCGCGCACCACGGCCATGTCGCGGGTGCAGTCGCTGAACACCGTGGGCCGGAGGAAGAAACCGTTGCGCAGCGCGGGATCTTCGGGTCGCGTGCCGCCGGCGCGCAGGGTGGCGCCGTCGGCGATCGCCCCGGCGATGTAGCCCTCGACCTTCGCGCGGTGCTGCTCGGAGATGAGCGGACCGCACTCGGTGTCCGGGTCGAGCCCGTTGCCCAGCCGGATCCGCTCGGCACGCCGGGCGAGCTCGCCGACGAACCGGTCGTGGATCCCGTCCTGCACGATCAGCCGCGCGCCCGCCGAACAGACCTGTCCGGAGTGGATGAACGCGGCGTTGAGGGCGTGGTCGACGGCGGTGTCGAAGTCGGCGTCGTCGAAGACCACGTTGGGGTTCTTGCCGCCGAGTTCCAGCGCCACCCGGCGGACGCCGCGCGCCGCGGCGGCCATGATCTTCTCGCCGGTCGCCAGCCCGCCGGTGAACGACACCAGGTCGACCCCGGGGTGCTCGACCATCGCCGCGCCGACCGCGCCCGGCCCGAGCACCAGGTTCACCACGCCCGGCGGCACACCGGCCTCCTCGGCGAGCGCGACGAGCCGGATGGTGGTCAGCGGGGTGAGCTCGCTCGGCTTGAGCACCATCGTGTTCCCCGCCGCCAGCGCGGGGGCGATCTTCCAGGAGATCTGCAGCAGCGGGTAGTTCCACGGGGCGATCAGCGCGCAGACACCCACCGGCTCGTGCACGACCCGGCTGATCGCGGCCGGGTTGCCGGTGTCCACCACGCGCCCGGCTTCCTGCGCGATCGCCGCTGCGTAGTAGCGGAACACGGCGACCACGTCGTCGACGTCGATGCGGCCCTCGGCGAGGGTCTTGCCGGTGTCGACGGTTTCCGTGCGGGCGATGTCCTCGCGGTCGCGGACCAGCAGGTCGGCGATGCGGCGGAGCAGTTCGGCGCGCTCGCCCGCGGTGGTGCGGCGCCACGGCGAGCCGGGGCGGAACGCCGCTCGCGCGGCGGTGACGGCCCGGTCCACGTCCTCCGGGCCGGCGAGGGCGACCGTCTGGATGACGGAGGCGTCGTAGGGGTTGCGGACGTCGGTGCGGGACCCGTCGCGGCCCTCGGTCCAGTTCCCGTCGATGTACAGGTCCTTCATGAGCCCTTTCCGATGCGGTAGCGGGCAACGCCGGCGCGGAGAATGTGATGCGCGGCACGTCAGTGCGTACATTTGTACATGAGAGTGCGTACGGATGTCCATACTCGTCGGCTACGATCGTGTTAACCGGGAGTATTCGCAGGTGAGGGGTGTGCGCGGTGGTGTCAGGGCAGGCGGCCGGATCGCGCCGGCAGCGTCCCAACGATCCCGGACGGCGCACGAAGATCGCGCGCGCCGCCATCGACGTGGTGGCCGAGCGGGGGATCGACGGGCTGACCCACCGGGCGGTCGCCGCGGCCGCGGGGGTGCCGCTGGGCTCGACGACGTACCACTTCCGGACGCTGGACGACCTGCTCGAGGTCGCGCTGAGCCAGGCGGCCGAGGACAACGTCCGCCGCCTGCGGGAGTGGGAGCGCAGCGTGCCGCCGGACACGGACTTCGCGGCCGCGCTGGCGGAGCTGGTGATGCGGTACGTGCGGGACGAGGGGCCGCACACGGTGGTCGAGTACGACCTCTACGTGGCGGCCATGCACCGCCCCCGGCTGCGCCCGGTGAGCGCGGCGTGGGACGACGCGCTGATCGAGCTGTTCGGCTCCCGGACGGACCCGCTGACCGGGCGCCTGCTCGCCGGACTGTTCTGCGGTCTGCTGATGCAGTTGGCGATCGCGGACGGCACACCCTCTACTTCGGACATCGAGGCGCTGTTCCGCCGCGCGATCGCCGGTCCTGCCTGCTGAGCCGTTACCGGCCGGCGATGAACGGGCCATTCATCGGCGCGCGACTGGCCCACCCGCGAGCCTATGAATGGACCATTCATTGGGGTGCGACATGCCTATCCGCTGGACGGCATGAGTGGACCGTTCATCCACCCGCGACAGACCCCATGGCGGCAGCATGAACGGACCATTCGTCAAGCCATGACGTGCTGACCTGCTCTCAAGGGATGAATGGACCGTTCGTCGCGGCGCCACCGGCCCGCCCGCTTGCGAAGGCGTGAACGGACCATTCATCGACGCGCGACTGGCCCACCTGCGAACCTGTGAACGTACCGTTCATCGAGGCGCGACATGCCCAGCCACACGCGAAGGCATGAACGGACCGTTCATTCACCCACCACAGACCTCGCGGTGGCAGTATGAACGGACCATTCGTCAAGCCATGACGTGCTGACCGGCTGCCAAGGGATGAATGGACCATTCATCGCGGCGCCACCGGCCCGCCCGCTTGCGAAGGCGTGAACGCGTCGTTCATCGACGCGCGACTGGGCCACCGGTGAACCGATGAACGAACCATTCATCGGGGCGCGAGATGCCCACCGGCTCGAAGGCATGAGCGGACCGTTCATCCGCCCACCACAGACCTCGCGGTGGCAGCATGAACGGACCATTCATCAAGCCATGACATGCTGACCCGCTCTCAAGGGATGAATGGACCGTTCATCGCGGCGCCACCGGCGCACCCGTTCGCGAAGGAGTGAACGGGTCATTCATCGACGCGCGACTGGCCGACCGGCGAGCCTATGAACGGACCATTCATTGGGGTGCGACATGCCTATCCGCTGGAAGGCATGAGTGGACCGTTCATCCACCCGCCACAGGCCCCATGGCGGCTGCATGAATGGACCGTTCATCGCGGCACCGCCGGCCCATCCACATGCGAAGACATGAACGCGCCGTTCATCTACCCACCACAGACCCCATCATCACGGCATGAATGGGCCGTTCATACCGGCTCCGGAGCGGCGGCGCGCAGCTCGCGGCGCCAGCGGCCGAACACACTCGGCTGGTTCATCGCGAACACGGCCACCGGGCGGTCGCCCCGCCGGAACACGGCGCTGAACCGGCGCGCGGCCGGGTCGCCGTCGACGACCTCCATCCGGTCGCCGTCGCGGCGGTGGCCCGCGAACTGCAGGCGCGCCCCGTACTGATCGGACCAGAAGTAGGGCGCGCGCGGGCTGGGCAGCTGCTCATGACCGAGCAGGGTCGCCGCGGCGGTGGCCGGTTGCTCGAGCGCGTTGGTCCAGTGTTCGAGCCTGATCTCGGCGCCGGCGAACGGGTTGTGCGCCACCGCGCAGTCGCCGACCGCCACCACCGACGGGATGCCGGTCGCGCACCGGGCGTCCGTCCGCACGCCCCGCTCCGCGTCCAAACCGGACCCGGCCAGCCACTCGGTGTTCGGCACCGCGCCGACCCCCACGACCACGACGTCCGCAGCCAGTTCGCGGCCGTCGGTCAGGTGCACCGACCGCACCCGGTCCGCGCCGGTCAGCCCGGCCACACCGACGCCGGTGATCAGCTCGACCCCGTGCTCGCCGTGCAGCGCCGCGCACACGCCGCCCAGCTCGGCGCCGAGCGGCCCGGCGAGCGGCACGGCCTGCTGCTCGACCACCGTGACCGCCAGGCCGAGCCCGCGGGCGGTCGAGGCCACCTCGGCGCCGATGAACCCGGCCCCGATCACCACCAGCCGCGCGCCCGGGACGAGCTCCGCCCGCAGTGCGATCGCATCGTCCAGGGTGCGCAGGGTGTGCACACCGGCGAGCGGTGAGCCCGGCAGGCGGCGGGCCCGCGCGCCGGTCGCCAGGACCACGCCGTCGCAGACGATCCGCTCGCCCGAGTCGAGCACGATCGTCCGCAGCGCCGGGTCCAGGGTCACGGCCCGCGCGCCCAGGCGCCAGTCCACGTCCAGGTCCTCGTCGTCGCTCTCCAGCGCCAGCTCGGCCGCGGACATCGTGCCCGCGAGGAACTCCTTCGACAGCGGCGGCCGGTCGTAGGGCCGGTGCGGCTCGTCGCCGACGACGACCACCCGCCCGTCGAAGCCGGCCTCCCGCAGCGCGCGCGCCGTGGACAGGCCGGCCAGCGACGCGCCGGCGATGGCGATCACGCGCATCAGACCCCCATCCGCTGCGGCGCGTTGACGTTGACGTAGATCTGCCCGTCGACCACGACGACCTCGTGCGTGCGCACCGGCTTCTTGGCCGGGGGCCCGCTCGGCATTCCGGTGCGCAGGTCGAAGCAGGCGGCGTGCAAGGGGCACTCCACCGCGCAGCCGTCCAGCCAGCCGTCGGCCAGCGAGGCGTCCTGGTGGGTGCAGGTGTCGTCGATCGCGTACAGCGTGCCGTCGACGTTGAACACCGCGATCGGCACTTCGGCTTCGATGCGGACGGCTTCGCCGACGGGGAGGTCCTGGAGAGCGCAGACGGGAATCATGAGGCGGCTCCGTTGTGTAATGCACAACTACACGTGCTATCCGCAACAGAGTGCGGCAGTGCGGGGGGAGCGGTCAAGGCCTGGAAGTGGGAAATTGTGTCATGTGAGTAGAGTTGCGGTATGCGGAACAACGAGCGCTCTACGAACGGGTCCGCGAGTCAGGTCCAGTCGGTGGACCGGGCGATCGCCATCCTGGACATCCTGGCCAGACGGGGCGAGGCCGGTGTCACCGAGATCGCCCAGGAACTGGACGTGCACAAATCCACCGCGTTCCGCCTCGTCGGCGCGCTCGAGGCGTGGCAGCTGGTGGAACAGGTCAGCGAGCGCGGCAAGTACCGCCTCGGGTTCGGCATCGTGCGCCTGGCCGGCGCCACCACGGCCCGGCTCGACCTGTCGCGGGAGAGCCGCGCGGTGTGCGAGCGGCTCGCCGCGGAACTCGACGAGACCGTGAACGTCGCCGTGGTGGACCAGGGTCAGGCGACCAACATCATGCAGATCTACGGCTCGGCGGCGGTGACGGCGCGGAACTGGATCGGCCAGCGCACCCCGCTGCACGCCACCTCCAGCGGCAAGGTCCTGCTGGCCTGGGCAGGCGACGACGACCGGGAGTCCGCGCTGGTCGAGCTGCCCGCGTTCACGCCGAACACCCGCACCGACCGGGACAAGCTCGCCGAGGAGCTCGAGCAGGTCCGCGAGCGCGGCTGGGCGTGCACCGTGGAGGAGCTGGAGGTCGGACTCAACGCGGTGGCCGCCCCGATCCGCGCCGCGAACGGGGACGTGATCGCGGCGCTGTCGGTCTCCGGGCCGGCGTACCGGATGGAGCCATCGTCCTATCCGGACATCGCGGAGAAGATCGTCGCCGGGGCCGAGGAGATCAGCTTTCGCGTCGGCTACCTCGGCCCGCGGTGACGGGTGGCCCGCGGGCCCGCTGTCCATAGTGCGCGGCGCGGCCGGTTCGCGGGCGTTGCCGAATGGCCACGTGCCGGCGGAATGTTCCGGGGCGTCGGCTACCTCGGCCCGCGGTGACGGGTGGTCCGCGGGTCCGTTGTCCATAGTGCGCGGCGCGGCCGGTTCGCGGGCGTCGCTGGATGGCCACGTGCCGGCGGAATGCTCGGGCGCGGCGGTGCCTCGGCATCGCGGCCCGCTCGGGTGCGGCTCGGTGGGCCCGCTGTCCACAGTGCACGGCGCGGCCGGTTCGCGGGCGTCGCGGGTCAGGGGAAGACCACGGTGCTGTTGCCGTTGAGCAGCACGCGGCGTTCGCAGTGCCAGCGGACCGCCCGGGACAGCGCCAGCGCCTCCGCGTCGCGGCCTACCGTTTGCAGTGCGCGCGGGTCGTAGGTGTGGTCGATGCGGATGACCTCCTGCTCGATGATCGGGCCCTCGTCCAGGTCGGGCGTCACGTAGTGCGCCGTCGCGCCGACGAGCTTCACTCCCCGGTCGTAGGCCTGGTGGTAGGGCTTCGCGCCCTTGAACCCGGGCAGGAACGAGTGGTGGATGTTGATCGCTCGGCCGTGCAGCGCCTTGCATAGCTGGTCGGACAGCACCTGCATGTACCGGGCGAGCACCACCAGCTCCGCCTCGTACTCCTCCACCACCTCCAGCAGCCGCGCCTCCGCCTGGGGCTTGGTTTCCGGGGTCACCGGGATGTGCAGGAACGGCAACCCGGCCGCCTCCGCCATCGGGCGCAGATCGTCGTGATTGGACACCACCGCGACGATGTCCGCGCCCAGACTGCCCGCGCGCCAGCGGAAGATGAGGTCGTTGAGGCAGTGACCCTGCTTGGACACCATCACCAGGACGCGCGCGTTGCGGTCCGGGTGGAACGCATACGACATGGCGAAGTCCGCGGCGACCGGCTCGAAACCGCGGGACAGCTCGCCGAGGTCCACCTCGGCGTCCGTGGTGACCTTGGTGCGCAGGAAAAGCCGCTTGCGCACCGGGTCGTCGAACTGCTGGTACTCCTCGATGTTGCCACCATGCTCGACGAGGTAGGCGCTGACGGCATGGACGATCCCGGTCCGGTTCGGGCAGTCCAGGGTGAGCGTGAACGAGCGCGTCATCGGTTGTCTCCTCAGCATTCCACGATGTTGAGAGCCAGCCCGCCGCGGGCGGTCTCCTTGTACTTGTCCTTCATGTCGGCGCCGGTCTCGCGCATCGTCTTGATGGCCTTGTCCAGCGACACGTGGTGGCGGCCGTCGCCGCGCACCGCCATCCGCGCGGCGGTGATCGCCTTGACCGAGGCGATCGCGTTGCGCTCGATGCACGGGATCTGCACCAGCCCGCCCACCGGATCGCAGGTCAGGCCGAGGTTGTGCTCGATGCCGATCTCGGCCGCGTTCTCCACCTGCTCCGGGGTCCCGCCGATGATCTCCGCGAGACCGGCCGCGGCCATCGAGCACGCGGACCCGACCTCGCCCTGGCACCCGACCTCGGCGCCGGAGATCGAGGCGTTCTCCTTGAACAGCGACCCGATCGCCCCGGCGGTGAGCAGGAACCGCACGGCCGCGTCGTCGTCGAAGGCGGGCAGGAACTTGTCCGCGTAGTGCAGCACCGCGGGCACGATCCCGGCCGCGCCGTTGGTGGGCGCGGTGACCACCCGGCCCCCCGCCGCGTTCTCCTCGTTCACCGCGAGGGCGAACAGGGTGACCCACTCCATGGCGTGCAGCGCGTCCGGCTCACCCGAGTCGCGTTCCAGCCGCTCCCGCAGGTCGTTGGCGCGCCGGCGCACCTTCAGCCCGCCCGGCAGCACGCCGCCGGTGTGTGTGCCGCGGTGCACGCACTCGCGCATCACCGACCAGATCCGCAGCAGCCCGGCGCGGATCTCCGCCTCGCCCCGCCAGGACAACTCGTTGGCCAGCATGAGATCGCTGATGCGCAGGCCCGTGTCGCGCGTGTGCGCGAGCAGCCCGTCGGCGGTGGTGAACGGATAGCGCACCGGGGTGGGATCGGGCACCAGCGCCCGGCGGCCGGTTTCGTCCTGGTCGAGCACGAAACCGCCGCCGACCGAGTAGTACTCCCGCCGGTCGAGCACCTCGCCGCCGTCACCGAAGGCCGTGAACACCATCCCGTTGCTGTGGAAGTCCAGCCGCTTCCGGCGGTGCAGCACGATGTCCTCGTCGACGGAGAAGGCGATCCGGTGCTTGCCGAGCAGTGAGATCGCGCCGTCCGCTCTGGCCGCGGTCACCGCGGGCTCGGCGGCGACCGGGTCGACCAGGTGCGGCTGCTCCCCGGACAGCCCCAGCACGACCGCCTTGACGCTGCCGTGCCCGTGCCCGGTCGCGCCCAGCGAGCCGAACAGCTCGCAGCGCAGCCCCGCCGTGCGGGGCAGGAGCCCGGTCTCCGCCAGGCGGGAGCCGAACAGGTACGCGGCCCGCATCGGGCCGACCGTGTGCGAACTGGACGGACCGATGCCGACCTTGAAGAGGTCGAAGACGGAGACCGTCATGGTCCCTCCTGATGTAGGGTTGATATACCAGAATGACGGATCGTGGTTTTCAGCGGATAGGATGGCGTTCGTGACCGTTCGACAGCAGGAACTCGAGGGGCCGCCGGTCTCCCTGGCCGAGCGCGCCTACACGGCGATCCAGGACCGGCTGATCATGCTGGACATTCCGCCGATGGCGCCGATCGACGACACCGCGTTGTCCGCGTCGCTCGGGCTCGGCCGCACGCCGGTGCGGGAGGCGCTCAAACGCCTGGAGGTCGACCGGCTGGTCGTGTCCTACCCGCGGCGCGGCACGTTCGCCACCGGCGTCGACATCACCGACCTGGCCTACATCTCGGAGATCCGCGTCCAGCTCGAACCCCTCGCCGCCCGGCGCGCCGCCGAGACCGCCGGCCCTGGCGTGAAGTCCGAGCTCGCCGAACTCGCCGACGAGGTCGCCGACCTGGACGTGCGGGCGCTCGAACGCACCGAGCTGATGCGCTGCGACCTGCGGGTGCACCGCGCGATCTACCGCGCGGCGGGCAACCCGCACCTGGAGGACACGCTGGTCCGCTACGACAACCTGGCGACGCGCATCTTCTGCCTGTTCCTGGACCGGATGCCGCACTTCGACCGGCACGTCGGCGAGCACACCGCCCTGCTGCGGGCGATCGCCGACGGCGACGCGGACACCGCGGCCGAGCTGGCCCTCGTGCACGTCACCGGCTTCGAGAAGGCGATCCGCGCGATCATCTGACCGGTTCACGGCAGCGCCTCCAGGACCGCGAGGCCGTCGCGCGTGGCGGCGACGTCGTGCACCCGCACGATCTTCGCGCCGCGCTGCGCGGCCAGCACCGCGGCGGTCACCGACGCGACCGTGCGCTGCCCGACCGGACGGCCGGTGACCTGACCGAGCATCGCCTTGCGGGACAGCCCCACCATCACCGGTACGCCCAGCGACCGGAAGGCAGGCAGCGCGCCGAGCAGGGCCAGGTTGTGCTCCAGCGTCTTGCCGAAGCCGAACCCCGGATCGGCGATCACGTGCTCCGCCGGGATGCCGGCCTCCAGGCAGGATTCGATGCGGGCCCGCAGGAAGTCCCGCACCTCGGCGACCACGTCGGTGTAGCGCGGATCGCGCTGCATCAGGTGCGGGGGCCGGAGCATGTGGGTCAGGCACACCGGCACGCCGAGCCCGGCCGCGGCCCGCAAAGCGCCGGGGTGCCGCAGCGCGCGCACGTCGTTGATCATCGCGGCCCCGGCGTCCACCGCGGCACGCATCACGTCGGGGCGGGACGTGTCGACCGAGATCGGCACGTCCACCACGCGGGCCAGCCGGGCGATCACCGGCACCACCCGGTCCAGCTCCTCGGCCGGGGTGGGCGGACGGGCACCGGGCCGGGTGGACTCACCACCGACGTCGAGCAGGTCGGCTCCCTCGGCCGCCAGCCGTTCCCCGTGCTCGACCGCGGCCGCGTGGGAGTGGAAGAGGCCGCCGTCGGAGAACGAATCCGGCGTCACGTTCACGATGCCGCAGACCAGGGTGCGTGGCTCGGTCAGCAGCTCCGGCACCGGTGTCCGGACGGCGAGGGGGTTCCCGGTCATGACGGTCCTAACGGGACGCTGCGGTGATGGTGTGCCGGAGGAGGAGCGCGGTGGTCACCGGCCCGACCCCGCCCGGCACCGGCGTCAGCGCCGCGACGCGGCCGGACAGCGACCGCGCGTCGGCGTCCCCGGCGAGGCCGCCGTCCGGGGTGGGGTTGGTGCCCACGTCGACGACCACCGCGTGCGGGGCGACGTGCTCGGCGGTGATCAGTCCGGCCCTGCCGACGGCCACCACGAGGACGTCGGACTCCCGCGTGCAGGCGGCGAGGTCCGCGGTGTGGCGGTGGCAGATCGTCACGGTCGCGTCCCTGGCCAGCAGCAGCTGCGCCGCGGGCTTGCCGACCACGGTGGAGCGGCCGACCACCACGGCGCGGCGCCCGGCCAGGGGTACCGCGTAGTGGTCGAGCAGCGCCAGTACCGCCGCGGCCGTCGCCGGCGGGTGCGCCGGCAGACCGGCGGTGAGACGGCCGAGCGACAGCGGATTCGCGCCGTCGACGTCCTTGGCCGGGTCGATGGCGGTGGCCAGCTCCTCCAGCCGGGCGTCGCCGGGCAGCGGGGTCTGCAGGATGATCCCGTGCACCGCCGGATCGGCGCTGAGCCGCGCCAGCTCGGCGGTGATCCCGGCCGGGGTGGCGGCCGCGCCGAGGTCCACGACATCGCACTGCACACCGCTGCGGGCCGCGGTCTTGGCGATCGAGCGCACGTACCAGGCGCTGGACTCGTCGTCGGTGGCGACCACGACGGCCAGGCGGGGGTGCACGCCCCGCTCGGACAGGGCCGCGGCCTCGGCCGAGACCTCGGCCCGGATGTGCCGACCCAGCTCGGTTCCACTGAGGACGGCCGTCATCGCATGATCCGCTTCCGCACGGCGGTGGTCACGTCCTCGGCGCGGGCGATCGCCTGGTCCACGGTGGCGATCGCCGCGGTCAGCTCGTCGCGGGCCGGGCCCTCGCCGATGCCGGACAGGTTGATCTCGACGTTCACCCTGGCCGTGGACAGCGCCGCCCGCGCCGCGTCGGCCGCCGCGGCGACGTCGCTGATCACGTTGCGGTTGCCGATCGGCTGGAGCCGTTCGGTGAGGTTGACGATCTGCTTGGCGACCGCGATGACGCGGGCCGGGACCCGCCCGGCCTCCACCAGTGCCGCGCCGATCGCCCGCGACCGGGCCACCTTCTCGCGCTCGGTGGATTTCGGCAGCGCGTAGGCGCGGGTGACGGCCTGGAAGGCGGCCGCGTCCTTTTCGGCCAGTGCCAGGGCGAGGGCGCGCAGATCGTCGGCGTTGGCCCGGATCTGCGCGATCGCGTCGGCGTCCTGCCGGTACTTTTCGCCGTCGCTGTACCGGGCCACCATCGCGACCAGCGCCGCACCCTGGGCGGCGTGCAGCGCGGCGGTCGCGCCGCCGCCCGGGGCGGGCACCCGGGCGGCGAGCGCGTCGAGGAACGCTTCGAGGGTGGATGTGCGCATCGGTGTCCGTCCTCAGCGCCGGATGCGCAGCATCTCGGGGTCGACCAGGGGTTCGGCGGCCACGGTGGCGCGCACCCGGCGGCCGAAGTAACCGATCTCGACCGCCGTGCCGGGCGTCGCGGCGGCGGGCAGCCACGCGTAGGCGATCGGCACGCCCAGGGTGTGCGCGAACGCGGCCGAGGTGACGTACCCGGCGGGTTCGTCGTCGAGGAACACCGGCTCCGCACCCAGCACCACGCTGCGGCCGTCGTCGATCGTCAGGCACGACAGCCGGCGCGTCACGGTCTCGTCGGTGACCTCGGCGATCGCGTCCCGGCCGACGAAGTCGCCCTTCTGCTTGCGCACCGCGAACCCGAGCCCGGCCTCGTACGGGTTGTGCTCGGTGGTCATGTCCGCGCCCCACGACCGGTAGCCCTTCTCCAGTCGCAGGCTGTTGAACGCGGCGCGGCCCGCGGCGATCACCCCGAGCGGGCGGCCGGCCTCGAACAGCACGTCCCACAGCCGCTGCCCGTACTCGGCGCTGGTGTAGATCTCCCAGCCGAGTTCGCCCACATAGGACAGTCGCATCGCGGTGACCGGGATCCCGGCGATGTGCGCGGGCATGCAGCGGAAGTACTTCAGCGCCTCGTGCGAGAAGTCGTCCCGGCTCAGCGGCTGCACCAGGTCGCGCGCCAGCGGACCCCACACGCCGATGCAGCAGGTGCCACCCGTGATGTCGCGGACCTGCACGTCACCGCCTGCCTCGGACCGGAAGTAGGCCAGGTCGAGGTTGCCGTTCGCGCCGACCTGGAAGCGGTCCTCGCCCAGCCGGGCCACCGTCAGGTCGCTGCGGATCCCGCCGGCTTCGTCCAGGGCGAGCGTGTAGGTCACCGAGCCGACCGACTTGTCCATCTTGCCGGTGGTGAGCCGGTCCAGGAACGCCAGCGCGCCCGGCCCGGACACCTCCAGGCGCTTGAGCGGGGTCATGTCGTAGAGGGCGACCGCGGTGCGGGTCTGCCACGCCTCGGCCGCGGCGATCGGGGAGTGGAACATCGCCGACCACGCGTCCCGCGACGGCGGCTGCCACTCCGGCGGCAGGTCCTTGACCAGGTGCGCGTTCGCCTCGTACCAGTGCGGCCGCTCCCAGCCGTGCGCTTCCAGGAAGAACGCGCCGAGTTCCTTCTGCCGCGCGTGGAACGGGCTCACCCGCAGGTCCCGCGGCGACAGCTTCGGCTGCAGCGGGTGCACCACGTCGTAGATCTCCACGAAGTTGCGCTGCGCGGTCTCGTCGACGTAGGCCTCGGTGGTCTCGATCTCGTCGAACCGGTGCACGTCGCAGCCGTGCAGGGCGATCTCGCTGCGGCCGTCGACCAGCAGCTGCGCGACCGAGCGCGCCACGCCGGAGGAGTGCGTCACCCAGACCGCCTCGGCGATCCAGAACCCGGCGACGTCGGGCGACTCGCCGATCAGCGGGCCGCCGTCCGGGGTGAAGGAGAAGATCCCGTTGAACCCGGTCTCGATCTTCGCCGACCGCAGCGACGGCAGCAGCTGCCTGCTGTGCTCCCAGGAGGGCGCGAAGTCCTCCTCGGTGAACGGCAGCATCGACGGCATCGCCGCCTCGGTCAGGTCGTCGTCGGAGACCTCGGGCAGGTCGGACAGACGCACCGGCATCGGGCGGTGCGCGTAGGAGCCGATGCCGAGGCAGTCGACGTGCTCGCGGTAGTACAGGTCGCGGTCCTGGTGCCGCAGGATCGGCAGCCCGGCCTCGGTCAGCTCGTCGTTGCGCCCCACCAGGTCCGCGACCTGGCCGGTGCGCACGTACTGGTGCGCCAGCGGCAGCAGCGGCACCCGCATGCCGACCATCTCGCCGATCGCCTGACCCCAGAACCCGGCGCAGGACACCACGATGTCGGCGGGGAAATCACCGGCGGTGGTGCGCACGCCGGTGACCCGTCCGCCGGTGTGGGAGATGCCGGTGACCCGGACGCTGCCGCGGAACTCGGCGCCGCGGGATTCGGCGCGCCGCCGCAGGGCCACGACGGCGCGCGCGGCCTTCGCGAGCCCGTCGGTCGGGGTGTGGAACCCGCCGAGGATCTGCTCGGGGTCGAGCAGCGGGTGCAGCCGCGCGCACTCCTCGGGGCCGACGACTTCGCCGGGCACGCCCCACGAGGTGGCCCAGCCCTGCTTGCGGTGCAGGTCGGCCAGGCGCTCCGGGGTGGTGGCGACCTCCAGGCCGCCGACCTGGTTGAAGCACCAGGCGCCGTCGACGTCGAGGCTCGACAGCTTGTTGACGGTATAGGTGGCGAACTCGGTCATCGTCTTCGACGGGTTCGTCTGGTACACCAGGCCCGGCGCGTGCGAGGTCGAGCCGCCGGTCAGCGGGAGCGGACCCTGGTCGAGGACCGTGATCCGGGTCCACCCGCGCTCGGTCAGCTCGTCGGCCAGGTTCGCGCCGACGATGCCGGCGCCGATGATGACAACCCGGGGTGTGGTGCTCATCGTGGTCTCCTGTCTGTGGTCTACGAGGTGGCCCCGGCGGGCTGGAACTCCAGCGCCGCGTCGAGGAGCCAGTCGGCGAGGTATCCGGCGAACGAGGGCCGCACGAACACGCGGAAGTCCTCGCCCGCGCCGAGCGCGAGCAGCAGCACCGGGGCCTGTCCGAGCGTGGTCTGCGCGGCGCTCCCGGCGGGGAACGCCAGCGGGTGCAGGTCGAGCGCGCAGCCGGTGGCCAGGACGTCCCGCGCGTGCCGCCCGCTGACGCGGATTCCGGTGCGCTGCGCGGAAACGTCGGTGGCGGCCCCGCCGCGCGGCCGCACCACGGCGCCCAGCCGCGCTTCCAGCTCATGCCCTTGCGCGGCGGTGCTGGTGACCAGCCACTCGTCCGGGCCGAGCCAGACGACCTGCCCGTCGGCGGCGTAGACCCACGTGTTGGGCTCGGTGGGCAGCGGGGTGCCGAGCACGTCCGCCGGTGGCGTGACGCGCAGGTCGACCGCGGCCACCGTCGGCTCGGCCTCCAGGTTCAGGCCGGGCACGTTGCGCGACGCGGCGGCCAGCGACGGGATCCACTGCTGCAGCGGATGCGTGGGGTAGAGGCGGGGGTCAGCCATCGCGGCGTGCTCCTTCCGGGTCGACCAGCACGATCCCGCCGATCTCGGCGGGCACCAGGGCGCCGTCGACCGGGACGTGGACGGTGTCGCCGATGCGCGACTGCCCGCCCTTGACCAGGGCCAGCGCGAACGGACGGCCCAGCTCGGCGCTGTGGTAGCTGGAGGTGACGTGGCCGAGCATCGGCACCGGCGGCGGGGGCAGGGTGCCGTCCGGGCGGAACTCCACGACCTGGGAGCCCTCCGGCAGTCTGGTCCGGGCGTCGGCAGGCAGGAGCGACACCAGCTGCTTGCGCTCCGGGTTGGTGTTCTCCGGGCGGGAGAACGAGCGCTTGCCGACGAAGTCCCGCTTCTTCTTCGACACCGCCCAGCCCAGGCCGAGATCGTGCGGGCTGACGGTGCCGTCGGTGTCCTGCCCGACGATCGGGTAGCCCTTCTCGGCGCGCAGCACGTGCATGGTTTCCGTGCCGTACGGGGTGATGTTCCAGCGCGCGCCGGCCGAGAGCAGGCGCAGCCACATCGCCCTGGCGTACCACGAGTTCACGTTGACCTCGAAGGCCAGCTCACCGGAGAACGAGATGCGGGCGATGCGCACCGGCACGCCGTCGACCTCGGTGTCCTGCCAGGACATGAACGGGAACGCCTCGTTGGACACGTCCAGGTGCGGGAAGGCCGCGGCGATCACGTCGCGCGAGCGCGGCCCGACAACCGGGAACACCGACCACTGCTCGGTCACCGAGGTCAGGTGCACGCGCAGGTCCGGCCACTCGGTCTGCAGCCACTCCTCCATCCAGTCCAGCACGCGCGCCGCGCCGCCGGTGGTGGTGACGACCAGGAACCGGTCCTCGGCCAGGCGCAGCACGGTGCCGTCGTCGAACACCATGCCGTCGTTGCCGCACATGACGCCGTAGCGCACGCGCCCGACCTTGAGCGTGCTCATCATGTTGGTGTAGAGCCGGTCGAGCAGCTCGGCGGCGTCCGGGCCCTGCACGTCGATCTTGCCCAGGGTGGAGCCGTCCAGGATGCCGACCCCGCCGCGGACCGCGGCGCACTCGCGCAGCACGGCGGTGTCCATGTTCTCGTGCGGCGCCGGGTAGTAGCGGGCCCGCTTCCACTGCCCGACGTCCTCGAACACCGCCCCGGCCGCGACGTGCCAGCTGTGCAGCGAGGTGATCCGCTCGGGGTCGAACAGCTTCCCGCGCTCGCGCCCGGCCAGCGCGGCGAACGCCACCGGGGTGTAGGGCGGGCGGAACGTCGTGGTGCCGGTGTCCTCGACCGGTTTGCCGAGCAGCTCGGCGACGATGCCGGAGGCGATCACCCCGGACGTCTTGCCCTGGTCGTGGGCGGTGCCGATGGTGGTGTAGCGCTTGATGTGCTCCACCGACCGCAGCCCGGCGCCCACCGCGCGCTCGATGTCGGCGACCGTCGCGTCGCGCTGGATGTCCACGAACTGGCGGGCCGGGTCGCCCTCGGTGCGCCACAGCACCAGCGGCGCCGTCTCCGGCTCCGCGGGCGTGGCAGGTGCGTCGTCCCCAGCGCCGTCGCGCAGACAGCCGGCGAGGTCGAACGTGCCGTTCGCGGCACCGATCACCGACACCCTGGGAACCGGCTCGGCCGGGCGGAAGGCGCCCAGCGCGGGGTCGTACCGCAACGCGCCGCGGACGTGGCTGAACAGGTGCGCGGCGGGGTTCCAGCCACCGGAGGTCAGGAGCAGGTCGCATGGCAGCGACTCGGCCTTGCCCGCGGTGACCGTGTCCACGCCGGTGATCCGGACCTCGCCGGTGGTGCCGACGACGGCGCTGCCCGGCCGCACGGCGATCGACCGTTCCCGGCACAGCGCGGCCCAGTGTTCCGGCGCGTCCGGGCGGGCGTCGAGGACGGTGACCCGCGCCCCGGCGTGCTCCAGGTCGAGCGCGGCGGCGTAGGCGGAATCGTTGGTGGTGAACACGACGACCTCGCGCCCGGCGAGCACGCCATAGCGGTGCAGGTAGTCGCGTGCGGCAGAGGCGAGCATGATGCCCGGCCGGTCGTTGTCGGCGAACACCAGCGGCCGCTCGTGTGCGCCGGTCGCGACCACGACGTGCCGGGCGCGGATCCGGTGCACCCGCTGGCGGGAGAGGTTGCGCGGCGCCGCGGTGCCGAGGTGGTCGGTGCGCCGTTCCAGCGCCAGCACGAACCCGTCGTCGTACTGCCCGAACGCCGTGGTGCGCTGCAGGTGCAGCACCTCCGGGGCGGCGGCCAGCTCGGCCACCACCTCGGCGACGAACTCGCGCGACGGCCGCCCGTCGATCACCTCGGTGCCGGTCAGCGAACCACCCGCGTCGGCCCGGTCGTCGACGAGCACGACCCGTTCCCCGCGCCGCGCCGCGGACCGCGCGGCCAGCAACCCGGCCGGGCCCGCCCCGACGACGAGCGTGTCGCAGTGCGTGTGCTTGCGGTCGTACCGGGCGGTGTCGGCCACCTCCGCGAGCCGTCCCTGCCCGGCGAGCCCGCGCGCGACGAGCCCGTCGGTCAGCTCGACGGTCGCGGCGAGCAGCATCGGCTCCGGGAACGGCTCCTCGATCTGCACCAGCCCGGTCGGGTCCTCCACCCACGCCGCGCCGATCCCGCGCGGGCGGCCGAACTTCACGCTCGTGCCCACCGCGTGCACGCCCTGCGCGAGCAGCGCCGAGGCCAGCGTGTCGCCCGGGTGGCCGGTGTAGGCAACCCCGTCGAAGGTGAACGCGACGGTGCGGGTGCGGTCGATCCGGCCGTAACCCTTGATGCGGCTCATGACGCCACCTCCGGTGCGGACTGGCCCATCGGGTACACGGCCAGGAACTCGTAGGTCCGGGTGTCGCGGACCGCGTTGAACCAGCGACGGCAGCCGGCGGCGTGGCTCCAGCGTTCGGCGAACGGGCCCTTGGGGTTGTCGCGGAAGAAGACGAAGTGCGCCCACTCCTCGTCGGACAACGCGGCGGGGTCGTCCGGGTAGGCGAGGTGGGCCTGGCCGCCGTAGTGGAACTCCACTTCCTCGCGCGGCCCGCACCACGGGCAGGTGATGAGTTGCATGCGTGGCTCCTAGTGGGCGACGGCGGCGGCGCCGTGCTCGTCGACGAGCGCGCCGGTGACGAAGCGGTCCAGGCCGAACGGCTCCACGTACGGGTGCGGCTCGCCGTTGGCGATGGTGTCGGCCAGGCACCAGCCCAGGCCCGGGGTGGCCTTGAAACCGCCGGTGCCCCAGCCGCAGTTGAGGTAGACGTTGTCGTAGGGCGTGCGGCCGACGATCGGCGAGGCGTCCGGCGTGACGTCGACGATCCCGGCCCAGGTGCGCAGCAGGTGCGCCCGGGCGAACACCGGGAACAGCTCCACCGCGGCGGCCATCTGCCGCTCGATGATGTGGAACGCGCCCCGCTGGCCGTACCCGTTGTAGGAGTCCACCCCGGCGCCCATCACCAGTTCGCCCTTGTGCGCCTGGGACACGTACACGTGCACGGCGTTGGACATCACGATCGTCGGGTGCACCGGCTCCAGCAGCTCGGACACCAGGGCCTGCAGCGGGTGCGACTGCAGCGGCGCCCGCACGCCCAGCTGGTCCAGCAGCACCGAGGTATGCCCGGCCGCGCACAGCGCGACGGTGCCGCAGCCAATGTCGCCGCGGCTGGTGCGCACCCCGGTCACCCGGTCACCGTCCACAGTGAACCCGGTGACCTCGCAGTCCTGGATCAGGTCGATCCCGGCCTCGTCGGCCCGGCGCGCGAAACCCCAGGCGACGTAGTCGTGCTTGGCGATGCCGGCGCGCGGCTGGTAGGTCGCGCCCAGCACCGGGTACCGGATGTCGCCGGAGACGTTGACGATCGGGCAGACCTTGGCGACCTCGTCGGGGGAGAGCCATTCGGCGTCGATGCCGTTGAGCTTGTTGGCCTCCACCCGCCGCACGCTGTCGCGGACGTCCTGCTCGGTGTGGGCCAGGTTCAGCACGCCGCGCTGGGAGAATAGGATCGGGTAACCGAGGTCGTCCTCGAGGCCTTCCCACAACTTCAGGGCGTGCTCGTAGATCGCCGCGGAAGCGTCCCACAGGTAGTTGGAGCGGATCAGCGTGGTGTTGCGGGCCATGTTCCCGCCGGCCAGCCAGCCGCGCTCCAGCACGGCGACGTTGGTGATGCCGTGGTTGCGCGCGAGGTAGTGCGCGGTGGCCAGGCCGTGCCCGCCGCCGCCGACGATCACGACGTCGTAGCTGCGCCTCGGTTCCGGGTTGCGCCACAGGAAGTCCGGGTGGTCGGGCAGGTGCGCGCCAGGGGGCTGGGGGGTGGTCATGCCGTCAGCTCCGGGTAGAGGGGGTGGCGGGCGGTGAGGTCGGCGACGCGGGCGGCGAGCTTGTCCAGGTCGGCGGTGGAGGCGTCCGGGCGCAGGGCCAGCGCGGCGATGTCGGCGACCTCGGCGAAGTCGTCGGGGCCGAACCCGCGGGCGGCCAGCGCGGGCGTGCCGAACCGCAGGCCCGAGCTGATCATCGGCGGGCGCGGGTCGAACGGGACGGCGTTGCGGTTGACGGTGATCCCCACCTCGTGCAGCCGGTCCTCGGCCTGCTTGCCGTCCAATTCGGACTCCCGGAGGTCGGCCAGCACCAGGTGCACGTCGGTGCCGCCGGTCAGCACCCCGATCCCGCTCTCGCGCAGGAACCGGTCGGCGAGGATCTTCGCGCCCTGCAGGGTGCGTTCCTGGCGCTCGCGGAACTCGGGCTCGGCGGCGAGCTTGAACGCCACCGCCTTGCCTGCGATCACGTGCTCCAGCGGCCCGCCCTGCTGGCCGGGGAAGACACTGCTGTTGAGCTTCTTCGCCAGCGACGGCTCGGCCAGGATCACGCCGCCGCGCGGGCCGCCGAGCGTCTTGTGCGTGGTCGAGGTGACGACGTGCGCGTGCGGCACGGGGGAGGGGTGCAGGCCCGCCGCGACCAGGCCGGCGAAGTGCGCCATGTCGACCATCAGGTACGCGCCCACCTCGTCGGCGATCCGGCGGAACGCGGCGAAGTCCAGGTGACGCGGGTAGGCCGACCAGCCGGCGACGATCAGCTTCGGCCTGCGCTCCCTGGCCAGCCGCTCGACCTCGTCCATGTCGACGCGGTGGTCCCCGGCGCGCACGTGGTAGGCGGCCACGTCGTAGAGGCGGCCGGAGAAGTTGAGCTTCATCCCGTGCGTCAGGTGCCCGCCGTGCGCGAGGTCCAGGCCGAGGATCGTGTCGCCGGGCTCCAGCAGCGCAGCCATGGCGGCGGCGTTGGCCTGGGCGCCGGAATGCGGCTGCACGTTCGCGTACTCCGCGCCGAAGAGGGCTTTGAGCCGGTTGATGGCCAGAGTCTCGATCTCGTCGACGTGTTCGCAGCCCCCGTAGTAGCGGCGGCCGGCGTAGCCCTCGGCGTACTTGTTGGTCAGCACCGACCCCTGCGCCTGCATCACCGCCAGCGGCGCGAAGTTCTCGCTCGCGATCATCTCCAGGGTGTCCCGCTGGCGGCCGAGCTCGCGCCCGATCGCCGCGTGCACCTCCGGATCGGTTTCCGGCAGGGAACGCCCGAGCACTCGCTGGGGGCTGAGTGCGCCAGCGCGGCCGATGGCCACCGACATGCTGCCTCCCGGTCTCATACCTCTGTTCGCCGACTGATATATCAACTGGCCGTCACGCTACGGCTCGGCGTCCGGCGGGGTCAAGAGCCGATTCCGGCGAACCTTTGTTACTCGTGAGTCCCTTGTGTCGCAGGGATTTCGCGCTTCGTGTTGCCGGGAGGAAAACTCCGCGCCACCCCCGGTTCAGGTCTTGACAGGGCCGGTGTGCAGGCCGCACTGTGGTCCGCGTCGCAGTTGCACATCACGCAGGTGTTGCGGAAGAAGCAACAACCAGTCCCCGGTCACTCACACCACCACGGAGCGTTCGTTGACCGAGAACACCACCACCGCGCCGTCCACCGACCAGCCCGGGCTTCCGTCGAGCCTGATCCCCACCCTCGGCGGGATCACCTACACCGACGAGACGATCTTCGCCCTGGAGCAGGAGAAGATCTTCGAGCAGATGTGGTTCTGCGCGGTCCGCAGCGCGGACCTGCCGCAACCCGGCAACTTCCGCACGGTGCAGATCGGCCGCGAGAGCGTGCTGGTGACCCGGTCGCGCGACGGTGGCCTGCGGGCCTTCCTCAACATCTGCCGCCACCGCGGCGCCCGCCTGTGCGTGGAAGAGAGCGGCACGGTCAAGCGGAACTTCCAGTGCCCCTACCACGCGTGGACCTACGGCCTGGACGGCAAGCTCGTCGCGGCGCCGAACCTGACCTCGATGCCGGACATCGACCGCACCGAGTACGGCCTCAAGCCGGTGCACCTGCGGGAGTGGCTCGGCTACGCGTGGCTGTGCCTGGCCGAGGAGCCGCCCTCGTTCGAGGAGACGGTGCAGGCGGACGTGGCAGGCCGGCTCGGGCAGCTGGACGCGATCGGCAACTACGGCATCGACGAGCTGGCCCTGGGCAGGCGGATCACCTACGACGTCAAGGCCAACTGGAAGCTCATCATCGAGAACTTCATGGAGTGCTACCACTGCGCGACGATCCACCCCGAGCTGACCGAGGTGCTGCCGGAGTTCGCCGACGGCTACGCCGCGCAGTACTACGTGGGCCACGGCGCGGAGTTCGGCGAGGACGTCAGCGGGTTCACGGTCGACGGCAGCGCCGGGTTCGACCGGCTCGGCGGGGTGGACGAGCACCAGGACCGCCGCTACTACGCGATCACCGTGCGGCCGCAGGTGTTCGTCAACCTCGTGCCCGACCACGTGATCATCCACCGGATGTTCCCGATGGCGGTCGACCGCACGATCGTCGAATGCGACTGGCTCTACGCCCGCGAAGTGGTGGACTCCGGCCGCGACGTGTCACATTCGGTCGAGCTGTTCCACCGCGTGAACCAGCAGGACTTCGACGCCTGCGAACGCTGCCAGCCCGCGATGTCCTCGCGCGCCTACGCCCGCGGCGGGGTCCTGGTGCCCTCGGAACACCACATCGGCGAATTCCACGAGTGGGTCGAGCGGACACTGGCCGGCGGGCGGTGACGCGGTGACCATCTCGCAGAGCGCAGGGGGGCAACCGGACAACCAACTCGAGCAAGAGGCGGTGAGCGTCGTGCCCAGTACGGAAGCATCGACCCGGAAACCCGCGGAACCCAGAGCGCGCGGCGGGATGGATCGCGTGGTGTTCGTCGTGGCGGCGGTGGTCGCGGCGGCGTTCCTGGCCTGGGGCGTGTTCGCGACCGACAGCCTGTCCAGTGTGTCCGCGGGGGTGCTGGACTGGCTGATCCGGAACACCGGCTGGGCGTTCCTGCTCGCCGCGACCGGGTTCGTCCTGTTCGCGATCTGGCTGGCGTTCAGCCGGTACGGCAAGATCCCGCTCGGCCACGACGGCGAGCGGCCGGAGTTCCGCACGGTGTCGTGGATCGCGATGATGTTCAGCGCGGGCATGGGCATCGGGCTCATGTTCTACGGGGTCGCCGAACCGTTGTCGCACTTCGTGGAGCCGCCGCCGGGCACGGTCGCGGGCAGCACCGACGCGGCGGTGGAGACCGCGATGGCGACCTCGCTGTTCCACTGGGCCATCCACCCGTGGTCGATGTACGCGGTGGTCGGGCTGGCCATCGCCTACGGCACTTTCCGGCGCGGCCGCAAGCAGCTGATCAGCTCGGCGTTCGCGCCCCTGTTCGGCGAGCGGGTGAGCGAGGGGCCGCTGGGCAGGCTCATCGACATCCTGGCGATCTTCGCGACGCTGTTCGGGTCCGCCGCGTCGCTCGGGCTGGGCGCGCTGCAGATCGGCAGCGGGCTCGTGCAGCGGGGCTGGCTGTCGGACAACCCGGGCACCGGCCTGCTCATCGGCGTGATCGCGGTGCTGACGGTGGCGTTCGTCGCCTCCGCGGTGTCCGGGGTGGCGAAGGGCATCCAGTGGCTGTCCAACATCAACATGGTGCTGGCCGCCGTGCTCGCGGTGTTCGTCTTCGTGGTCGGGCCGACGATCTTCATCCTCAACCTGGTGCCCTCCACGATCGGCGACTACTTCCGCGAGATGGGCGAGATGATCTCGCGGTCGGGCGCCTCCGGCGGCGAGAACATGGAGAGCTGGCTGTCCTCGTGGACGATCTTCTACTGGGCGTGGTGGATCTCGTGGACGCCGTTCGTGGGCATGTTCATCGCGCGGATCAGCCGCGGCCGCACGATCAAGCAGTTCGTGATCGGCGTGATCCTCGTTCCGTCCGTGGTGAGCCTGGTGTGGTTCAGCATCATGGGCGGTACGGCGATCACGCTCCAGCGCGGTGGCGCGGATCTGGCGAGTGCGGGCAGCGCGCAGTCGCAGATGTTCGGGGTGCTCGACCAGTTCCCGCTGGCCGCCGTGGCGAGCGTGCTGGTGATGGTGCTGGTGGCGATCTTCTTCGTCTCCGGCGCGGACGCCGCGTCGCTGGTGATGGGGTCGATGTCGCAACGCGGCGCGATCGAGCCGAAGCGGTGGCTGGTGGTGTTCTGGGGCGTGGCGACCGGTGGGGTGGCCGCGGTGATGCTGCTGGTCGGCGGCGGTGGCGACGAGGCGCTCACCGGGCTGCAGAACCTGACGATCATCGCGGCGGCGCCGTTCGCGCTGGTGATGGTGGTGCTGTGCGTGGCGCTGGCGAAGGACCTCCGCAGCGACCCGATGATCCGGCGGGAGGAGAAGAGCGCGGAGATCGTGGAGCAGGCGGTGCTGACCGGAAACCGCCACTACGACGGCGACTTCTGCCTGCAGGTGGCGCCCACGGGCGAAGGCGCGCCGAGCGGGAACGGCCGCGCGCCGACGGAGAAGGTGGACTGAGGACCGGGCGCCCGCCCCGGCGGGCGCCCGGTTCAGTCGTTCGCCGGCTTCAGGGTCAGGTTGCAGGACCGCGCGTACCGGCCGCCGCGGGACCGGAGTTCCTCGTGGGTGCCTTGTTCGGCGATGTGGCCGTCGTCCAGGAAGCCGATGTGGTCGGCGCTCCGGACGGTGCGCGGCCGGTGCGCCACCATCACCATCGTGCGGCCTGCCATCAGCCGTTCGATTCCCTCGTGCACCGCGGATTCGTTCACCGCGTCAAGCGCCGACGTCACCTCGTCCAGCCGGGCGCCGTCGCCGCGGCGCGGACCTGCACGTCCACGCCGCCGATCCGCACCGCGCCCGCGTTCACGTCGTAGAACCGCGCGATCAGCTGCAGCAGCGTGCTCTTCCCCGCACCGGACGGGCCGACGACCGCGAGCCGCTGACCGGGCGGCGGTCATCATCAGCGGGACCATCGCCACCAGCGGCACGATGAACGCGGAGACCAGCTCGCCCGGGGGTGTGGGCAATGAACGGGTGCACCGACCTGACGCGCTCGCCCACCACCTCGCGGGTGCGGCGGCGGGCGAACCAAACGATCGGCACCCGGCCCAGCTGCTCGGCCAGCAGGCGGCGGCAGGACAGCTGCGCCCGGTCGTCCAGGACGACCCCGGCCGACGCGGCGGTGCACAGCAGCCGGACGAGCAGGCCGGCCGCGCCCAGACCGTCCACACGCGACCCTCGTCGGCCGGTTCCGGGGACAGCAGCGTGCGGCCCAGTTCGACGAGCGCGAGCGGCGGAGCCAGCCCGGCGGCTGCGCCGATCACCTGCCGCACCACCACGGCGGCGAAGCTGCCGGCGTGCGGCCGCAGCAGGCGTCCGAGGCTTCCGTCATCGTGCCTCCAGCGCCGCGACGAGATGCCCGGCGAGAAAGGCGGCGATCTCCGCGCGGGCGGGCTTCGCTTGCGGGACAAGGCCGGGCATGCTGAGGAACGCGTGCGGCGCCCCGCGGTGTTCGGCGAGTTCGGCGTGGGTGCCGGCGTCGCGTAGCCGCTCGGCGTACCGGCGGCCGTGGTCGGCGACCGGGTCGATCGTGGGCACCACGACGAGCGCCGGGGCCAAGCCGCCGAGGTCGTCCGCCAGCAGCGGCGACAGCGGGCGCGGGTCGGTTCCTGCCGGCGCGGCCAGGCGGTGGAACAGCCGCATCTGCTCGATCGTCAACATCGGGCTTCGCGCGTGCTCGGTCATCGACGGGTGGTCGTAGGCGGTCTCGGTCAGGTCGAGCGCCGGGTTGACCAGCACCTGGGCCCGCAGCCGCAGGCCGGTGTCGCGGGCGCGGATCGCGGACAGCGCGGCGATCAGCCCGCCGGTGCTCTCGCCGAACACCGCGAGCCGCGTCGGATCGCCCCAGGCTTTCGCTTGCTGGAGCACGTCCCACGCGTCCTCGGCGGCGGCGGTCAGCGGGGTGCCCGGGGCGAGGAGGCGGTGCTCGACCGAGACGACGACGGCAGGCAGCCGGGCGGCAAGGTGGCTGTTGACCCAGTCGCATTGCACGGCCGTGCCGGTGAAGCCGCCGCCGTGCACGTGGATCACGACCGGCAGGTTCTCGCCGTGGCGCGGCCGGTACACGCGAACCGGGACCGTGCGGTCGGGCAGCGCCACGTCCTGCCACTCGATCGTCGCGCCGCGGTCCGGGCGCCCGGTGATCAGCCGCGCCAGGCGGGAGGCGCGCTTGCGGTTGGTGCGTTCGCTGAAGGCGGCCAGTTCC
Source organism: Amycolatopsis sp. 3B14 (assembly GCF_050958625.1). Taxonomy (NCBI): domain Bacteria; kingdom Bacillati; phylum Actinomycetota; class Actinomycetes; order Pseudonocardiales; family Pseudonocardiaceae; genus Amycolatopsis; species Amycolatopsis sp. 3B14. Next base: position 20,244 of record NZ_JBHZEN010000009.1, on the reverse strand, counting down.
GCGTCGGTCATCGCGTCCCAGTCCGGCTCCTTGGCGAGCGCGTGCAGCAGCCGGATGCCCAGCGGTGGTCGGTCGTCCATGTGGCCTCCTCCGATTTACGCTACCGACGGTAGCGATACCGATGGTAGCGGAATTGGCTAGGGTGTCGCCATGAGTTCCGCCAAATCGCCTGGCCGCCCCCGCGCCGGCATCGATGCCGAGGTGTTCGCCGCGACGCTGCGAACGGTCCACGAACTGGGCTATGCGGGCGCGACGATGGACCGCATCGCGGCGGCGGCGGGCGTCGCGAAGACGACGATCTACCGCCGGTGGCCGTCGAAGGGCGCGTTGATCACGGACTGCCTGGTGCACGCGTTCGGCCCGGTGCCGCTGGAGGGCGAGGGACGGCAGGAGGTGCTGACCCGCGCGGTGCACTGGGCTGCGGCGAAGATCGCCGAACCCGGGGTGGGCGCGGCGTTCGCGGGGGTCTTCGTGGACGCGGTCAACGACCCGGCGCTGCGCGAGGTGCTGACGACGCGGTTGCAGGACCCGTACCGCGTGGTTCTGCAGGACGCGCTGGGGGAGCCGGAGAACCGGGTGCTGTTGTTCATCGACGTCGTGGTCGGCACGTTGCTGCACCGGATGGGCATCACGGGCGGCCCCATGGCGGAGGCCGATGTGGCCGTGCTGGCGGAGATGGTGGTGCGCCAGTTCCGCTGACGCGGCCGGGCTGCGCCCCTTTCGCCACGCTCGGCGTCCCTCTCGGATAGGACCGTTGACGTGCGGCGGCCCCGGGCCGATCCACCCAGGCCCGGGGCCGCCGCGTGGTGATCAGGGGATGTAGACCCCGTTGAACCACTGCCCGCGCGCGTCGTCGGAGTAGACGTCCACGTTGAAGTTGTAGTTGCCGTGCCTGCCTTCCCACAGGTAGCCCGGCAGGCCGGACGCCGCGTTGGCGTCGCAGATGATGTCGTCCGTGCAGAGCGTCAGGGTGGGGATGTCGCCGAAGAAGTCGTCCGCTCCGGCGAGTGGCGCGCCGACCACCGGGGCGACCAGCGGATGTGCCGCGGCGCCCGCGTTGCCCGGGCCCGCCGCCCGCTTCGGGTCGGCGATCAGCACGGCGTTCACGTTGTCGATGGTCGGCCAGTTCTCGGTCACCCAGGTGTGCACGACGGCGGCGCCGAGCGAGAACCCGACGGCCTTCACGTGCTGTCCGGGGCAGGCGTTGCGCTGGTCGCGGATCAGCCGGTTCAGCTCGTCGACGCCTTGCCGCGCGTTGATGCCGACCGGGATCGCCGGGTAGCCGACGCGCTGGCTGATGTTGCCCTGCCAGTACGGGTCGTCGGAGTCGTTGTCGCCGGTACCGCCGACGACGATGGTGTAGGTCCCCTCGCACGGGGCGGCCTGCGCGACGGGCGAGGCCACCAGGTACGCCGCCGCCCCGACCGCCAGTCCGGTCAGCAGTGCCGCGATCTTCTTCATCGAACCCTCCCGGTTCGTGTGGACGAAATCCCGGCGAACGGTAGGGGCGGGCGATGAAAAACCGGTGAAACCGCATTTCACCGGTCACCGAACGTGCCCCGCCGCGCTGCTGCTGCTCACGGCCGACCTCCTCGCGGCTGCTCCGGGTCGTGAGCTGGTTTGATGGTCACGGACATCGTCTCGATCTGGGGGATCCGTTGCCGAAGGTCAGTGTGATCACGGCTGTCCATGACGGAGGACACCACTTCCTGCGGGAGGCCTACACCTCGCTGCGCGACCAGGAACTGCCGTCCGGCTGGGAGTGGGAGTGGTGCCTGCAGGAGGACGGCGACAGCGGCGTGGTGGAGTGCCTGCCGCCCGATGAGCGTGTGTTGCCCGGTTCCGGGCTGCCCGGCCGGGCCGCGGTCGCGCGCACGATGGCGCTGGCGCGGGCGACCGGCTCGATCGTGCGCACGCTCGACGCCGACGACGTGCTGCTGCCCGGCGCGCTGGCCAGGGACATCGAGGCGCTGGGCCGGGTGGCGTGGTGCACCTCGGCGTGCGTCGACCTGCTGCCGGACGGCTCGACGCAGCCCGGCCCCTACGATCCGCCGCCCGGCCCGGTGCCGCCGGGCCGGTTCTACGCCGAGCAGCTCGACGACCGGTTGTCCGTGCAGGCCAACACGTTCGCGGCGCACACGGACCTGGTGCGCGCCCTGGGCGGCTGGCCGGCGCTGACCGGCGCGGAGACCGTCGGGCTGCTGCTGGCCGCCGAGGCGGTGGCGGCGGGGGAGTTCATCGCCGAGCCGAGCGTGCTCTACCGCAAGCACGACGCCCAGACGACGGCCGCCGACCGATACTGGGACAAGGCCGAATCCGCGGCGCGCCTGGAGAGCGTGCTGGCGCGAGCCGACGCGCTGCGCCGCTCGGGCTGGCACTGGCAGTCCGGTTAGGACGGTCTGCTGAGCCACTTCCCGACCTGGCCCAGCACGTCGCCCTCGTAGTCGGTGCTGACCATGCGGCCCAGGTCGGCCACCGACACCTGCCGCAGCGCGGCCCGCCACGCCTTGTCCGCCTCGAACATGGTGCGCGCGATCGCGCAGGGCGCCGTGCAAGCCGACGGCGGTGTCGCCATCGGGCCGCGCCGGCGGATCTCGGTGCACACGAACGTCGACTGCGGCCCTTCGACGGCCTCGACCACCTCGAGCACCGTGATCTCCTCCGGCGAGCGGGTCAGCACGTACCCGCCTGCCTTCCCCTGCACCGAGTGGACCAGCCCCGCACGCGACAACGACTGCAGCTGCTTCGCCAGGTACGTCCCGGACACCCCGTGCAGCTCGGCCAGGCGCGCGGCGGGCACCGGCTCGGCCGCCGCCGTCAGCACCACGCAACAGTGCAACGCCCACTCGACCCCACCGGACAGCTTCACACGACCAGACTAACGATCACCCTTGACTCGGACAACAGATGTCCGAGTAATGTCCCGGACAAGATCAGTCCGAGTTAGGAGTTCCTCATGAAGATCGCGGTCATCGGCACCGGCCTCATCGGCTCCCAGGTCGTCGACCGGCTCGTCGCCGCTGGTCACGACGCTGCCGGGCACTCACGGGCCACCGGCGTCGACCTGCTCACCGGGGAGGGGCTCGACCAGGCCGTCCGCGGTGCGGAGGTAGTGGTCGACGTGACGAACTCGCCGACCTTCGACGAGGCCTCCATCGACTTCTTCCGCACCTCGGTGACCAACCTGCTGGCCGCCGCCCACGCGGCGGGTGCCCGGCACGTCGTCGCGCTCTCGATCGTCGGCGTCGACCAGGTGCCCGACGTGGCCTACTACCGCGCCAAGACCCTGCAGGAGGACCTCGTCAAGGCCGGTCCCATCCCGTACACGATCGTGCGCGCCACCCAGTTCATGGAGTTCGTCCCCGCGGTGCTGGACTTCACCACCGACGGCGACGTCGTGCGCCTGCCGTCCACCCCGATCCAGCCGATCAGCTCGGCCGAGGTCGCCGCCGCGGTCGCCGAGGCCGCGACCGGAGCCCCGCTCGGCGGCACCCGCGACGTCGGAGGCCCCGAGGTCTTCCCGCTCGACGAGCTGGGCCGCATCACGCTCGCCGCGACCGGCGACGGCCGCCGGGTCGTCACCGACGAGACCGCAGGGCTGTTCGCCGCGGTCAAGGGCGACGTGCTGACCGGCGGCCGTCGCGCCACCACCCGCTACCGCGACTGGCTCCAGTCCCGCTGACGTGATCCGCGGCACCAGGGCCGCTCCGGGCGTCACAACCCGGCCGGGCCGTGTCGTCCCCAGGGCGACCGAGAGGAAAGGGGTCGTGATGCGCAGGATCCTCATCGTCGGCGGCGGTTACGCCGGCTTCTACACCGCCTGGAAACTGGAGAAGAAGCTGCGCCGGGGCGAGGCCGAGGTGACGCTCGTCGACCCGCGCCCGTACCTGACGTACCAGCCGTTCCTGCCCGAGGTGGTGGCCGGCTCGGTGGAGGCGCGTCACGCCGCGGTGTCGCTGCGGCGGCACCTGCGGCGGACGCGGATCGTCGCAGGCATGGTCACCGCGATCGACCACGGGCACCGCGTGGTCACCGTCCGGCCCGCCGAGGGCGAGGGCTTCGAGCTCGGCTACGACGTCGTCGTGGTCACCGCGGGCGCGGTGACCCGGAAGTTCCCGGTGCCGGGCATCGCCGAGCAGGCGATCGGCCTCAAGCACGTCGAGGAGGCGGTGGCGATCCGGGACCGGCTGCTCACCGCGTTCGACCGCGCCGCCACCTTGCCGCCGGGGCCGCGGCGGCAGCGGCTGCTCACCGTGACCTTCGTCGGCGGCGGGTTCTCCGGGGTCGAGGGCTTCGGCGAGCTGCTGTCGCTGGCGACCGCGTTGCTCGCGCGCTACCCGGAGCTGAGCCGGGACGAGCTGCGGTTCCACCTCGTGGAGGCGTCCGGCCGGATACTGCCGGAGGTCACCGACCGCCCCGGCCGGTGGGTCGTGCGCTCGCTCGAGCGCCGGGGCGCGCGTGTGCACCTGAACACCCGAGTCACGTCGGCGGTCGGCGGGCACGTCGTGTTGTCCAGCGGCGAGGAGTTCGACTCGGAGCTGATCGTGTGGACCGCGGGCAACGGCGCGAACCCGGTCACCGGCAGGCACACCGACCTGCCGGTGGACGAGCGCGGGCTGATCGTCGTGCGGCCGGACCTGCGGGTCGGCACGCAGGCGGCGCCGGTGCCGGACGCGTGGGCAGCCGGTGACGACGCCGCGGTGCCGGACCTGGCCTCGCCCGTGCCGGGCGCCCGCACGGTGCCCAACGCGCAGCACGCGTACCGGCAGGGCAAGCTGCTTGCGCGCAACATCATCGCCACGCTGCGCGGCCGCCCGACGAAGCCGTACGTGCACCACAGCCTCGGCGCGATCGCGACGCTCGGCCTCGGCCGCGGCATCTTCCAGTACCGGCGGATCGTCGTCACCGGGCTGCCGGCGTGGCTCATGCACCGCGGCTACCACGTGCTGGCCGTGCCCAGCTGGGAACGCAAGGTGCGGGTGCTGGCGGTCTGGATGACCGCGGCGCTGTTCGGGCGGGACATCCTTTCGCTGGCATCGGTGCAGCACCCGCGGGAGGCGTTCGTGACCGGCGGGGAGCCGGTTCGCGCGGAGTCGTGAGCGCGGCGCTCAGAGGCGCTCGTCGCGCATCACTTCCAGGTTGTGGAACACCGGGTCGCCCTCGCAAAGGGCCATCATCTCCTTCGCGAACCGGTCCGTCTCCGGCAGGGACGAGTTGCGCATGGCGTCCTCATAGGACGGGAACTCGACGAACTCCATGTAGGTGCCGGGGCGTTCCCGGTCGCTCATCAGCACCGCGTGCGTGGCGGTCCGCCTGCCCTGCGTCTCCGCCAGCCAGCGGTCCATCATGTCGTTCATCTGTTCCGGGTGCTCGGTCTTGTACTCGATAACCTGTACGAAAGTCATTTCCCGCTCCTTTTCAGACCCGGGAGAGGTCATGGTCCGCCTGCGCCGCGCGGCGGTCAACACCTACACGTCGTAGGTGAGCGCGAATTCGTACGGGTGCGGCCGCAGCCGGAGCGGGTCGATCTCCGTTTCGCGCTTGAAGTCGATCCACGTCTCGATCACGTCCTCGGTGAACACGCCGCCCGCGAGGAGGAACTCGTGATCGGATTCGAGCCGGTCGATCACCGCCTCCAGCGACGCGGGCACCTGCGCCACGTCCCGCGCCTCCTCGGGCGGCAGCTCGTACAGGTCCTTGTCGATCGGCGACGGCGGTTCCAGCTTGTTGCGCACCCCGTCCAGCCCGGCCATCAGCATCGCGGAGAACGCCAGGTACGGGTTGCCCGACGAGTCCGGGCAGCGGAACTCGATCCGCTTGGCCTTCGGCGACGAGCCGGTCACCGGGATCCGCACGCACGCCGACCGGTTCCGCTGCGAGTAGACCAGGTTGATCGGCGCCTCGAAGCCCGGCACCAGCCGGTGGTAGGAGTTCGCCGTCGGGTTGGTGAACGCGAGCAGGCTCGGCGCGTGGTGCAGGATCCCGCCGACGTAGTGCCGCGCCAGGTCGGACAGCCCGCCGTAGCCCGCCTCGTCGTAGAACAGCGGGCCGTTCTCGTCCCACAGCGACTGGTGGCAGTGCATGCCCGAGCCGTTGTCGTTGTACAGCGGCTTCGGCATGAAAGTAACCGTCTTGCCCTGCTCCCACGCCGTGTTCTTCACGACGTACTTGAACAGCTGCAGGTCGTCGGCCGCGTGCAGCAGCGTGTTGAACCGGTAGTTGATCTCGGCCTGGCCGCCGCTGCCGACCTCGTGGTGCGCCTTCTCCACCTCGATCCCGACGCCGGCCAGGTTGCGCACCATCTGGTCGCGCAGGTCCGCGAAGTGGTCGCGGGGCGACACCGGGAAGTAGCCCGCCTTGAACGGGGTCTTGTAGCCGAGGTTGCCGTGTTCCTCGTCGCGCCCGGTGTTCCACCAGCCCTCCACCGAGTCGACCTCGTAGAACGCGGTGTTCTCCACGTTGCCGAACCGCACCGAGTCGAAGATGTAGAACTCCGCCTCCGGCCCGAAGAACGCGCGGTCGGCGATGGTCGACTCGCTGATGTACTCCTCGGCCTTGCGGGCGATGTTGCGCGGGTCGCGGCTGTAGGACTCGCGGGTGAACGGGTCGTGCACGAAGAAGTTCATCAACAGCGTCTTCTCCGCGCGGAACGGGTCGACGCGCGCCGTGTAGGGGTCGGGCAGCAGCAGCATGTCGGACTCGTGGATCGACTGGAACCCGCGCACGGACGAGCCGTCGAAGGCGATCCCGTCCTCGAAGGCGTCGGCGTCGAACGCCGCCGCGGGCACCGTGAAGTGCTGCATGATGCCGGGCAGGTCGCAGAACCGGACGTCGACGAACTCCACGTTCTCGTCGGCGATGTAGCGCAGGACTTCGTCTGCGTTGGCGAACATGGCGGGCTCCTTTGCCGTCGCGGCCGTGGAATTCCCAGCGTCCTCGCGTCGGGGGTTCAATGGAAGGATGCGGGACGGCACCATCGAGACCGCGACGTGGAACCCGGCCACCGGCTGCGATCGGGTCAGCCCCGGATGCGACAACTGCTACGCGATGGCCTTCGCGCGGCGGCTGCAGGCCATGGGCAGCCCCGCCTACACCCGCGACGGCGACCCCCGCACCAGCGGACCGGGTTTCGCCCTCACCCTGCACCCCGGGCGGCTGGCGGTCCCCTCGCGCTGGCGAGCGCCCAGGCTGGTGTTCACCGGCTCGATGACCGACCTGTTCCACCCCGGCGTGCCCGAGGCCTTCCTCGCCGACGTGCTCGACGCGATGGCGCGCGCCCCGCAGCACACGTACTTCGCGCTCACCAAACGGCCGGCGCGGATGGCGGCCGTGCTGGCGCGGCTCGCGCCGGAGCCGCTGCCGCACGTGTGGTGGGGCGTGACGATCGAGAGCAACGCCCAGGCCGGGCGCGCCGACCGGCTCCGCGAAACCCCGGCCGCGGTGCGGTTTCTGTCCCTGCAACCGCTGCTCGGCCCGCTGCCGGACCTGGACCTGACGGGGCTCGACTGGGTCTACGCCGGCGGCGAGTCGGGGCCGCACGCGCGCCCGATGGCGGCCGAGTGGGGCCGGCCGGTGCGGGACCGGTGCGTCGCGGCGGGGATCCCGTTCCTGTTCAAGCAGTGGGGCGGCCGGACCCGCAACGCAGGCGGGCGGCTCCTCGACGGCCGCACCTGGGACGAGATGCCGGGAGGATGGACACCCGGCGGCCGCCGCGCCATGGTGTCGTCATGACTTCGACGAGCGTTTCCGGGTTCGTGCGCGCGCCGCGCCGGGAGGTCTACCGCGCCCTGGTCGACGGCGAGGCGATCGCGACGTGGCGGGTGCCGGACGGGATGACGGCCAGGGTGCACGAGTTCGACGCCCGCGAGGGCGGGCGGTTCCGGGTGTCGCTGGTCTACGACGACCCCGGCCGCGAGGGCAAGTCCGGCGGCGCCACCGACACCTACACCGGCCACTTCGCGGTGCTCGAGCCGGGGCGGCGCGTCGTCGAGGTGATCGAGTTCGACAGCCCCGACCCGGCTTCCCAGGGCACGATGACCATGACGACCACCCTCGCCGACGCCGAAGGCGGCACGAAGGTGGTCATCCGGCACGACGGGGTGCCGGCCTCGGTCGCCCCGGAGGACAACGAGACCGGAACCCGGATGGCGCTGGCGAAGCTGGCCGCGTTCGTCGAACGCTAGGTCAGACGACGTACTGCGCGAAGGACTTGCGCACCTTGTTCACCTTCGGCAGCGCGACCGCGAGGCAGTAGCCCTGGCCGGGGTTCTTGGCGAAGAAGTCCTGGTGGTACTCCTCGGCGCGGTAGAACTCGCCCAGCGGCTCCAGGGTGGTCACGATCTCGCCGTCCCACCAGTCGCCGGCGCGCTTGATGGCCGCTTCGAACTCGGCGCGCTGCGTGTCGTCGGCGTAGAACATCGCCGAGCGGTACTGCGTGCCGACGTCGGCGCCCTGACGGTTGAGCTGCCGCGGGTCGTGCAGCGTGAAGAAGACGTCGAGGATGACCTCGGCCGGGATGACCGTCTCGTCGAACGTCACCGCGACCGCCTCCGCGTGCCCGGTCCGCCCGGTGCACACCTGCTCGTACGACGGCTGGGCCGTGTCGCCGCCGGTGTAGCCGGACACCACGTCCTGCACCCCGCGCAGCGTCCGGTAGACCGCGTCCAGGCACCAGAAGCACCCGCCGGCCAGCACGAACGTCCGCATCTCGCATCACCTCTCACCGAGTAGTCCGGCTTGCACCGGGTCAACCCCGCGTGCCGGTCCAGTATTCCGCGCCACGTCCCTTGTGGACTCCTCAGGCCGGGGCGACGCGGAAGACCGGCCACCCGATCTCGGTCCGCCACGCCGCCGGGTCGGCGGTGTCCCGTGGGCCGCTGAGGTAGACCTCGCGCACCGGTCCGGCCACGGCGAGCGCGTGCTCCACCACCCAGCGGCCGAGCTCGCCGTAGGTGACGTCGATCGTGTCGTGGTCGCCCGGGTGGGTGGCGACCGCGAGTTCCGCGGCGGGCAGCGTCACCGGCCGCACCCGCCCGGCGGGCGCGGGTGGTTCGGTGACCGGCAGGTAGACCAGCATCCGGCCGCGGCCGTGGGTGAACAGCTCGTTGTCGTACAGACCGCCGGGCGGGCCGGCCGGGGCCGGCACCACCGCGTCCAGCTCGGCCATCGCGCCCGCGTACCAGGCGAGCACGTCGGCCTCCGCGACGGTCCCCTCGACCGCGGCGACGGTCGTGGCCGGTGTCCGGCGCAGCTCGACCGCCAGTTCGCCGGGTTCGGGGGTGAGCAGCCTGCGCAGCGACGTGACCGCCGCGCGGGTGCGTTCCAGCTGGTCCTCCAGCCGCCGCAGGTGCTCGCCGACCAGCAGCGCCCTGGCTTCCGGGTCGGGGCTGCCCAGGATGCGGCGCACCTCGGGCAGCGGCACGTCGAGCTCGCGCAGCCGGTGGATCACCTGCGCGGCCGGGATCTGCGCCGCGTCGTAGTAGCGGTAGCCGGTGGCCGGGTCGACGCGGGCGGGTTCGAGCAGTCCGGCGTCGTGGTAGCGGCGCAGCGTGCGGATGCTCAGGTGGGTCAGCTTCGCGAACTCGCCGATGGTCAGCACCAGCGGATTCTGCACCCTCTCCCCGGGGGAGGGTCGAGTGCTTGACCCTCGCGCGCGGGCACGGCGGAGTGTGCGGGGCATGAACGAATCCCTGGAGGGGCGGCGCGCCCTGGTGACCGGCGGCGGGCGGGGCACCGGCGCGGCCGTCGTCGCCCGGCTGCGTGCAGCCGGTGCTGATGTCCTGGCCACCGCCCGCACTCGCCCGGAACACGCCGACGGCCCGTTCGTCGCCGCCGACGTCACGGCGCCCGGCGGGGTCGAGACGGTGGTGCGGGAGGTGCGCGACCGGTTCGGGGCGCTGGACATCCTGGTGCACACCGTGGGCGGGTCCTCCGCGCCGGGTGGCGGGTTCGCGGCGCTGACCGACCGGCACTGGCAGGACGAGCTCGACCTCAACCTGCTCGCCGCGGTGCGCCTGGACCGGGCGCTGCTGCCGGACCTGGCCGCGGGCGGGGCGGTCGTGCACGTGTCGTCCATCCAGCGGCGGCTGCCGCTGTTCGAGGCGACGCTCGGGTACGCGGCCGCGAAGGCCGCGCTCACCACGTACAGCAAGGGGCTGGCGAAGGAGCTGGCGCCGCGCGGGGTGCGGGTGAACGTGGTCTCCCCGGGCGCGATCCGCACCTCCGCGGCGGATGCCCTGGTCGCGCGCCTGGCCGAGGCGGACGGCATCGACGAGCGGGCCGCCTGGGACCGGCTGACGGCCGCGCTCGGCGGCATCCCGCTGGGACGGCCCACGCTGCCCGAGGAGGTGGCGGAGCTGGTGGCGTTCCTGGTGTCCGACCGGGCGGCCGCCATCACGGGCGCGGAACACACGATCGACGGCGGCACGGTGCCGACCGTCTGAGGAGGAACGATGACCGAACTGCCACAGGCGATCCGCGACTACCTGGCTGGTCCGAGTGCCGCGGGCTTCACCCCTGATGCCGTGGTCACCGACGACGGCCGGACGTACCGCGGGACGGAAGAGATCGACGGGTGGCTGCACCGCGCGGCCACGGAGTACCAGTACACGGCCACGCTGACGGGAGTTTCCCGCGTGGCGGGCGAGTGGACGGTGACACAGCACCTGACCGGGAACTTTCCCGGTGGGGAGGTGGAGCTGCACTACCGGTTCCGGCTGCGCGGGGAGCGGATCGCCGCGCTGACCATCGCCCCCTGAGCTTCGAGGTGGCGCGGGGATCGCAGGCCCGGCGCCCGGTCTGCGCGGCCGGGCCCTGGGCCTGCCGCGGCGCGGCTGCGCTGGCCGTTGGGCCTGCGGCGCCGCTCTGCGGCGGCATTCAACGCTGGGGGCCGGCCCGGCGGCCGATCGCCCAGGCGCTCGGCCGCGCCGGTCAGCGGTGCCCGGCGATTCCGGGGTGGGCCGCGGTCATCGCTGCCCGGTCGGGGAATCGGCCGCGCCGGTCGAGGGAGCCTGGCGCCCCTGGGTGGCGCTGCGGCTGCCGGGAATCACCGGCTCGATCGCGGTCAGCGGCTGAGGGCCGGCCGCAGATCGCTCGACCGCGTGCCGCTCGATGCGGCCAGGCGGTCCCGGGCCCGGCAATCGCCGGTGCCATCGCGGTCAGCGGCCGAGCGCCGGCGCGGCGGCCGATCGCCCGGGCGCTCGGCCGCGCCGCTCGGTGTGGCGAGGCGGTCTCGGGTCGCGGCCGGGGATTGCCGGTGAGATTGCGGTCGGTGGCCGAGGGCCGGCAGCAGATTCGCTCGGCCGCGCCCTTCGATGCGGCGAGGGGCCCGCGGCCGGGGTCGCCGGTGCGAGCGCGGTCAGCGGTCGAGCACCAGGCCCGGCAGCAGGTCCCCCAGGCGGTCGCCCGCGTCGGGGTGGAGGGTCAGCGTTCGGCCGTCCGCGTCGACCTCCACCAGGCCCTCCGTGCGCAGCCGGGTCAGGATCGCGTGCCCGAGGGCGCCTCCCAGGTGCGGGCGGCGCAACGTGCGGTCCAGGCAGCTCGTCGCCGTCTTGCGGCGGCCCGCCGTCAGCGTGTCCGCGTCGATGCCCAGCCGCGCCAGCACCTCCGTCGCCCGCGGGCCGAGCTCCAGCTCGTCGGTGTCGGCCCGGCGGCGGAGCGCGTCTTCGGCCAGCAGGTGGTCCAGCACGGCCACCCCGAGCCGCCCGGCCGCGTGGTCGTAACACAGCCGCTCCGGTGGCGCGGCCGGGCCGGGCAGCGGGAGCGCACCGCCCGCGTAGTCGGCCAGCGCGTCCAGCACCGCGGTGATCGCGGGGTCCTTCAGCCGGTACGTGACGTGCCGCCCGCTTTGCGACGTCACCACCAGCCCGGCCTGCCGCAGCTTCGCCAGGTGGTTGCCCAAGCGCGCCGGTGTCACGCCGAGGACGTCCGCCAGCTGGGTCATCCCGTGCGGCCCCTCGTGCGCGAGCAGCTGCAGCACCGTCAGCCGGATCGGGTCGGCCAGCTCGCGCGCCAGCCCGGTCACCGTCGCCACCACCGGCTGCTCGGCGCTGGTCCATCCGAGGGAGGTCACGCCCAGACCCTACCATCGACTTTCACGTTTCACGGAGACGTGATAGGTCTATGTGATGCGTCGCTACTGGCACGAGCAGATCCCGCCGCCCGGCCCGTTCCGGGTGATGGCGCTCGGCGTGCTGGTCACCACTGCCGGCGGCGGCGCGTGGTTCACGACCTGGGCGGTCTACTTCACGTCCGTCGCCGGGCTGCCTGCCCCGGTCGTCGGCCTCGGGCTGATGCTCGCGGGCGGCGCGGGCCTGCTCGCGGCGACACCGGTCGGCGCGCTGGCGGACCGGCTCGGGCCTCGGGAGCTGCTGATCGCCCTGATCGCGGTCGAGGGCGTGTCGATGGCCGCGTTCGTGTTCGCGCACCACGTCGCGGTGTTCCTGGCCGTCGCGGTCGTCAACACGGCCGCCGACCGCGCCACCGCCGGGGTCCGCACCGCCTACGTGGCGCAGCTGGCCGACGAGGAGACCCGCGTGGCGCACCTGGCCCGGCAGCGGGTCGCCAGCCACCTCGGCTACACCGTCGGTGCGGCGGCCGGCGCGGCCTGCCTGACGTTGGGCAGCCCGGCCGCGTTCCACGTCCTGATCGCGGTCAACGCGCTCACCTCACTGGCCTACGCCGCGTTGCTCACCCGCGTTCCGAGGGTGCGGCCGGTCGCGCGGGCGCGCAAGCCGCGCACCGTGCTCGCCGACCCCGCGTTCCTCGCCGTCGTCTCGACGACCGGCCTGCTTTCGCTGTGCTGGGGCCTGGTGTCGACCGCGCTCCCGCTGTGGCTGGTCCGCGACACGCACCTGCCTGCCGGGCTGGCGGGCGTGGTCGTCATCGTCAACTCGCTCGGCGTCGCGCTCCTGCAGGTCGTCGCGAGCCGAGGCTGCACCGGCTCGCGACGCGGCGCCGCGCGGGCGGTCTGGTCGGGCGCCGCCCTCGCGCTGGCCTGCCTGCTGTTCGCTGCGACGGCCGGCGGCAGCGGCGCGATCGCCGTCGGCCTGGTGCTGCTCGCCGCGGCCGCCCACTTGGCCGGTGAGCTGTGGTTCATCGCCGCGAAGTGGGCGCTCACCCTCGACCTGACCCCGCCCGGCGCGACCGGTCGCTACCAGGGGCTGGCCGCCACGGCCCAGGCCGGCGCACAGATGCTCAGCCCGGCGCTGATGACGCTGCTCGTCGGGACCTGGGGCCGCCCCGGCTGGTTCGTGCTCGCCGCGGTGTTCCTCGCCGCCGGGCTGGGCACGGTTCCGGCGGCTCGCTGGGCCGTCCGCACCCGGGTGGAAACCGGTTCTCGTGTTTCCTGAACAGCACGCAGACCAGCAAGCTTGTCCCTGACGAGAACATGTTCTAGTTTTGGGGTGTGGAGAGCGATCTGGGCCTGGCCGGAGCCGTGGTCCTGGTGACCGGGGGTGTCCGTGGCGTGGGCCGCGGCATCACGCGGGTGTTCCAGGCCTGCGGCGCGCACGTGGTGACCTGCGCCCGGCGCGAGCCCGAGGAACCGGCGGGCGAGTTCATCGCGTGCGATGTGCGTGATCCAGATCAGGTCGCGGCGCTGATCGGTCGGGTTGTGGACGAGCACGGTCGGCTGGATGTGGTGGTGAACAACGCGGGTGGTAGTCCGTTCGCTTCCGCTGCGGAGGCGTCGCCGCGGTTTCACGACAAGATCGTGCGGTTGAACTTGTTGGCGCCGTTGCTGGTGGCGCAGCAGGCGAACGCGGTGATGCAGCGCCAGGACGGTGGCGGGTCGATCGTGATGATCTCGAGCGTGTCCGCGACTCGTCCGTCGCCGGGGACGGCCGCGTATGGGGCGGCGAAGGCTGGGTTGGACAACCTCACGGCGAGTTTGGCGGTGGAGTGGGCGCCGAAGGTGCGGGTGAACGCGCTGGATGTGGGTTTGGTGCGCACGGAGCAGGCGCATCTGCATTACGGCAGCGACGTGGCGGCGGTGGGGAAGACGGTGCCGTTGGGGCGGCTGGCCGAGCCGGAGGAGGTCGGCCGGTGTGCCGCGTTCCTGGCCTCGGGTCTGGCTTCGTATGTGTCGGGGGCGACGTTGAAGGTGCACGGCGGCGGTGAGGTGCCCGCGTTCCAGGCGGCCGCGGACGTCAACAGGGAGGGCCAGTGAGCAGGTTGTGCCAGGACCGGGTCGTCATCGTGACCGGCGCGGGCCGCGGGATCGGGCGGGCGCACGCGCTGGCGTTCGCGGCGGAGGGTGCGCGGGTGGTGGTCAACGACGTCGGTGTGGCCCTCGACGGCTCGACGACCGGCGACGGTCCGGCCGCCCAGGTGGTGGCGGAGATCGAGGCTCTCGGTGGCGAGGCCGTGGCGAACACCGATGACGTGGCGGATTGGGCGGGGGCGCGGAACCTGATCGGCACCGCGGTGGAGCGGTTCGGCCGGCTGGATGTGCTGGTGAACAACGCGGGTTTCGTGCGGGATCGGATGCTGGTCAACCTGGGTGAGGAGGAGTGGGACGCGGTGATCCGGGTCCACCTCAAGGGTCATTTCGCGCCGTTGCGGCATGCGGCGGAGTACTGGCGCGGTGAGGCGAAGGCGGGGCGGATGCCGAGTGCGCGGGTGATCAACACCAGTTCCGGCGCGGGTCTGCTGGGCAGTGTGGGGCAGTCGAACTATTCGGCGGCGAAGGCGGGGATCGCCGGGCTCACGGTGGTCGCGGCGGCGGAACTGCAGCGGTATGGCGTGACGGTGAACGCGATCGCCCCCTCAGCGCGGACCCGCATGACCGAGGAGGTGTTCGCGGCGACGATGGCCCGGCCGGATGCGGGGTTTGACGCGATGGCGCCGGAGAACGTCTCGCCGCTGGTGGTGTGGCTCGGCAGCGCCGAGTCCGCCGGTGTGACGGGCCGGGTGTTCGAGGTGGAGGGCGGGAAGGTGTCGCTGGCGCAGGCGTGGCGGCACGGCCCGTTCGTGGACAAGGGCGCCCGGTGGGAGCCGGCCGAGTTGGGGCCGGTGGTGGAGAAGTTGATCGCCGAGGCGCCCGCGCCCGAGCCTGTGTATGGAGCGTCCTGATGCCGGTGTTGACCAAACGCGACAGTCACATCGAGACGATCACGGTGGATTTTCCGCCGGTGAATGCGTTGCCGGTGCAGGGCTGGTTCGACCTTGCTGCCGCTGTGCGGGCCGCGGGGGAGGATCCGGATGTGCGCGTGGTGGTGCTGCGGGCGGAGGGCCGCGGGTTCAACGCGGGGGTGGATATCAAGGAGATCCAGCGCACCGCTGGGTATGAGGCGCTCGTGGGCGCGAACAAGGGCTGTTATGCGGCTTTTGGTGCGGTGTATGACTGTGCGGTGCCGGTGGTGGCGGCGGTGCACGGGTTCTGTCTGGGCGGCGGGATCGGCCTGGTAGGCAATGCCGATGTGATCGTCGCGTCGGAGGATGCGACGTTCGGGGTGCCGGAGGTGGAGCGTGGTGCGCTGGGTGCGGCCACGCACCTGGCGCGGTTGGTGCCGCAGCATTTGATGCGCACGTTGTATTTCACGGCGCGGCAGATCAGTGCCGCGGAGTTGCATCGGCATGGCTCGGTGTATCGGGTGGTGCCGCGGGCGGAGCTGGATGAGAGCGCGTTGGCGGTGGCGCGGGATATCGCGGCGAAGGATCCGCGGGTGATCCGGGCGGCGAAGGAGGCGTTGAACGGTATCGACACCCAGCAGGTGCACCGTAGTTACCGGTTCGAGCAGGGGTTCACCTTCGAGCTGAACCTGCTGGGCGCCTCGGATGAGGCTCGGGAGGAGTTCCTCAATGGCCGATAAGCGCATGACCGCCGACGAGGTCGCGGCGGAGGTCCGGGACGGCATGACCCTCGGCATCGGCGGCTGGGGATCCCGCCGCAAACCGATGGCCCTCATCCGCGCCCTGCTGCGCACCCCGGTGAAGGACCTGACCGTGGTCTCCTACGGCGGCCCCGATGTGGGGTTGTTGTGCGCGGCGGGGAAAGTCAAGCGGGTGGTGTTCGGGTTCGTCACCCTGGACTCGATCCCGTTCGACCCGTGGTTCGGCCGGGCCCGGGAGACCGGGGCGATCGAGGTGACCGAATACGACGAGGGCATGTTCGCGGCGGCGCTCTCGGCGGCGGCGCAGCGGTTGCCGTTCCTGCCCCTGCGCGCCGGTTTGGGCTCGGAGGTCATGCGGCTCAATCCCGAGTTACGCACGGTCCGTTCGCCCTACCCCGACGGAGAAGAACTGGTGGCAGTCCCGGCGCAGGAGCTCGATGTGGCGCTGGTGCACCTCAATCGCGCCGATGCTCGGGGTAACGCCCAGTATCTCGGGCCGGATCCGTACTTCGACGATCTGTTCTGCCTGGCCGCGAAGAAACGGTTCGTCTCGGTGGAGAAGGTGGTGGAGACGGCGGAGTTGACGGGGCCGGTGCAGTCGTTGCTGCTCAACCGCGGCTGCGTGGATGGGGTGGTGGAGGCGCCGCGGGGGGCGCATTTCACCACCGCGGTCCCCGACTACGGCCGGGACGAGCGGTTCCAGAAGCACTACGTGGCGTGCGCGAAAGACCTGGACGCGTGGCCCGGGTTCGTGGATCGGTTCCTGTCCGGCGACGAGCGGCGGTATTTGTCCGAAGTGGATCGATTCGAGGCGGCGGCATGAGCGCGACCAGGGCCGAGATCGCCGTAGTGGCGGTGGCCGAGCTGTTCCGCGGCGACGGGGAGATCGTGGCCAGCCCGATGGGCTACCTCCCGTCGCTGGGCGCGAAACTCGCCCGCCTGACCTTCGAACCCGACCTGCTGCTCTCCGACGGCGAGGCCTACTTGATCAACGCCGACGGGGTGGTGGAAGGCTGGCAGCCGTTCCGCAAGATGCTGGACACGATCGTGCCGCACGGGCGGCGACACGTGGTGATGGGCGCCAACCAGATCGATCGGTTCGGCAACCAGAACATCTCCGCCATCGGCGACCACGCCCGCCCGGCCAAGCAGCTGCTCGGGGTGCGGGGCGCGCCGGGCAACACCGCCAACCACCGCACCAGCTACTGGGTGCCCCGCCACAGCCGGCGCGTGTTCGTCGAATCCGTGGACATCGTGTCCGGTGTGGGCTACGACAACGCCGCCAAGGCCGGACTCAAGTACCACGACGTGCACCGGGTGGTGACCAACCTCGGCGTGTTCGACTTCGCCACCCCCGACCACGCCATGCGCGCCGTCTCACTGCACCCCGGCGTCACCCCCGCCGAGGTCACGGCCGCCACCTCCTTCGACATCGACCTGTCCTCGGCAGGAGTGAGCCGCGAGCCCACTGACGAGGAGCTGCGGCTGATCCGCGAGGTGCTGGACCCGAAGGGCCTGCGGGACAAGGAAGTCCCCTCATGACCCTGGACACCGCGCTCACGCGGCTGGTCGGCGTCCGCCACCCGGTGGTGCAGACCGGAATGGGCTGGGTGGCGGGGCCGCGACTGGTGTCCGCCACCGCCGAAGCCGGTGGGCTCGGCATCCTCGCCTCGGCCACCATGACCTACCCCGAACTCGAAGCCGCCATCACGGAGGTCAAACAGCGCACCGACCAGCCCTTCGGCGTCAACCTCCGCGCCGACGCGGGAGACGCAGGCGAGCGGGTCGACCTGCTCATCCGCGAAGGTGTCAAAGTCGCGTCGTTCGCGCTGGCGCCGCGCCAGGAGATGATCGCCAAACTCCGCGACCACGGCATCGTGGTAATCCCGTCCATCGGAGCCGCGCGGCACGCCGAAAAGGTCGCCGCCTGGGGAGCGGATGCCGTGATCGTGCAGGGCGGCGAGGGCGGCGGGCACACCGGCGGCGTGGCGACGACGCTGCTGCTGCCGTCGGTGCTGGACGCGGTGGACATCCCCGTCGTCGCGGCGGGTGGGTTCTTCGACGGCCGCGGACTCGCCGCCGCGCTGGCCTATGGCGCGGCCGGGGTGGCGATGGGGACACGGTTCCTGCTGAGCAAGGAAAGCACCGTGCCAGAGGAGGTCAAGCGGCTCTACCTCGCGCAGAACCTCACCGGCACCGTGGTGACACGGCGCGTCGACGGGCTGCCGCACCGCGTGTTGCGCACCGAGCTGGTCGAGAAACTGGAAGACACCGGCCGGGTCCGCGGCACCATCCACGCCGTCCGCAACGCCCTACGCTTCCGCAAGCTCACCGGCCTCTCCCTGCCCGCCATGATCCGCGAAGGCCTCGCCATGAAACACGGCAACGAGATGACCTGGAGCCAGATCATCATGGCCGCCAACACCCCGATGCTCCTCCGCGCCGGCCTCGTCGAAGGCCGCACCGACGCGGGCGTCCTCGCCTCCGGCCAAGTCGTCGGCATGATCGACGACCTCCCGACGGTGGCCGACATCATCGACACCACCGTCAGACAGGCCGAGGAGATACTTCAGCGGCTGGGTGGTTGAGGGGAGGCGCGGTGCGCCTCCCGCTCGGTCACAACCGTTCGATGATGGTGACGTTGGCGGTGCCGCCGCCTTCGCACATGGTTTGCAGGCCGTAGCGGCCGTTGCGGCGTTCGAGTTCGTGGAGGAGGGTGGCCAGCAGCTTCGTCCCGGTGGCGCCGATCGGGTGGCCGAGGGCGATGCCGCCGCCGTTGACGTTGACTCGGTCGGGGTTGGCGCCGGTTTCGTCGAGCCAGGCCAGGACGACGCTGGCGAAGGCTTCGTTGACCTCGAAGAGGTCGATGTCGTCGACGGTGAGGCCGGTTTTCTTCAGGGCGTGGGCGGTGGCGGGGATGGGTCCGGTGAGCATCCACACCGGGTCGGCCGCCCGGACGGAGATGTGGTGGATGCGGGCGCGTGGGGTGAGTCCGTGTTCCCGCACGAAGGACTCCGAGGCGATCAGCGCGGCGCTGGCGCCGTCGGAGATCTGGCTCGCCACGGCCGCGGTCAGGCGAGAACCCTCGGAGAGCGGCTTCAACCCCTGCATGCGTTCCAGGCTGGTGTCGCGGCGCGGGCCTTCGTCCACCGAGAAGTCATCGACCGGCGCGATCTCTGCGGTGAAGCGTCCGGTGTCGATGGCCTCGATCGCGCGCTGGTGGCTGCGCAGCGCATAGGCTTCCATGGCTTCGCGGGTGATGTCCCAGTGTTCGGCGATCATGTCGGCGGAGCGGAACTGCGACACCTCGACGCTGCCGTACCGCTCCTGCCAGCCCTTGGAGCCGGAGAACGGGTCGTCGAACCCGTACTCCCGCCCGGCGAGCATCGCGGCACTGATCGGGATCCGGCTCATGTTCTGCACCCCGCCGGCCACCACCAGGTCCTGCGTCCCGGACAGCACGGCCTGCGCGGCGAAGTGCACGGCCTGCTGGCTCGACCCGCACTGCCGGTCCACGGTCACCCCCGGCACGTGGTCCGGGAACCCCGCCGCCAGCCACGCGGTTCGCGCGATGTTGCCGGACTGCGGCCCGAGCGTGTCGGTGCAGCCGAGGATCACGTCGTCGACCAGGTCCGGGTCCACCCCGGCCCGCGAAACCACCGCGCGGATGATGTGCGCGCCCAGGTCAGCGGAGTGCCACCCGGACAACGCACCGCCACGCCGGCCGACGGGGGTGCGGACGGCGTCGAGGAGAAAGGCTTCAGGCACTTGGGCTCCCTAGGGGTGCTGGCTGGACACGGACACCACTTCACCGGTCATGTAGCTCGCGTAGTCGCTGGCGAGGAACACCATCACGTTGGCCACCTCCCAGGGTTCGGCCGCCCGCCCGAACGCTTCCCGGCCCTGCAACTCCTGCAGCAGTTCGTCGCTGGTCACTTTGGCGAGGAACGGGTGCATCGCCAAACTCGGCGCCACGGCGTTGATCCGCACGCCGTGCTCGGCGGCGTCCAGGGCGGAACATCGGGTCAACGCCATCACCCCGGCTTTGGCGGCGGCGTAGTGGGCCTGCCCGGCCTGCGCCCGCCATCCGATGACGGAGGCGTTGTTGACGATCGATCCGCCGCCGCCCTGGTCCACGAACTGCCGCAGCACCGCCCGGGTGCAGCGAAAGGTGCCGGTCAACGTGATGTCCAGGACCCGCGACCATTCCTCGTCGGTCATCTCCAGCACGGACCGGGTGCCGCCGAGGCCGGCGTTGTTGATCATTACGTCGATTCGGCCGAACTGCTCCACCGCCCCGGCAATCAACCCCTGCACCTGGGATTCGTCCGTGACGTCGCAGGTGATCGCGTGCACCTTGCCCAGTTCGGCCAGCTCGGCGGCCTTCTCCGCGAGGCGGCGTTCGTGCCAG